>NZ_CP043727.1:1256041-1570051 GCF_009831415.1 Yersinia canariae
GTTTGGGCAACCAGCACTGAATATAAAAGCTGAGGATGTCAAAACACTACGCGAACAGTAAGGAACAAAAATAAGGGAGTTTCGGCTCCCCGTTTTGCTTTTTAGACCACATTATCAATATTAATTCTTATTTAATCTTTTCATTATGCCAATGCATTAAAACATAGTCACCGTCATTGCTCTTACCGGTCGCAATGGCCACCCAGCCATTTTTTTGATAAAACGCCAGTGCATGCTGGTTTTTTGCCAGGCACTTTAATGAGCCATGGCTGTTAAACCGATGCTGTGTTGCTTGCAATAACGCCAGCCCGACTCCACTGTGCTGGGCTTTGGGGTCAACAAACAGATTATGCAGGAAACTTTCCTCCATAAATATTGAAGCGAAACCCGCGTGAGACTCACCCTCAATGGCGACCAGAATAGTCTCCCCAAGAGTGACGCGGTCAAAGTCCTCCAGACGAAAATGCTCGCCATCCAACCAACTAAATGCGGCCCGACGTGATGCCAAATACAAGGTGCGCAAAAATGGCCGGTCACTCTCTTGATATTCACGAATCTTGATACTCATCCTTGTTTTATCCCTCCCAAACGGCTGCGTTGAACATGGGGTGAGCGAATACGTGATTGATCTTCTATCACCAGCCCGTGATAATAACAATTCTGACTCGGGGTGCCTGTCACAAATAGTGATATGGCTGAGATATTACCCGTATTACCTGATCTGGATTATACCAGCGTAGGGAAGTCTCGGCACCGCCAGGTACCGCCTTCTTGACCGCCGGTTAGGAGGAATATGTTCGTTCAACCTGCCGTTTTTTCTTCAGTTATCACGACTCACACCTTGCTATTCACAATATCGCATGCCGATATGATTGTGGGGGCGTATTCATGAAACGTATAAATGCACTCACCATTGCCGGAACTGATCCGAGCGGCGGTGCCGGTATTCAGGCTGATCTAAAAACTTTTTCTGCATTACAGGCCTATGGCACCAGTGTTATCACGGCTTTGGTGGCACAAAATACCCGTGGCGTGCAGTTGGTTTATTCTATTGACGCGGCTTTTGTTGCTGCTCAAATGGATTCGGTGCTGAGTGATGTGCGTATTGATAGCGCCAAAATCGGCATGCTGGCAAATGCTGAAATTGTTGATATTGTTGCCGCGCAGCTGCGTCGCTATCCCATAGAGTTTGTGGTGCTAGACACGGTGATGGTTGCCAAAAGTGGTGATCCTTTGCTGGCCCCCGACGCTGTTGATGCGGTGCGCCGTTTACTGATTCCTCAGGTGGCCTTGATAACCCCTAACTTGCCGGAGGCCGCGGCATTACTTAATTGCAATCCGGCTGATAATGAGCAGGAAATGTGTGAGCAGGGGCGGGCATTGTTAGCATTAGGTTGTCAGGGGGTATTGATGAAAGGAGGGCATCTGAGCGGTGAGGAAAGCCCGGACTGGCTGTTTACCGCACAGGGTGAACAGCGTTTTGTCACTCGCCGGGTTGATACCCGCCATACCCACGGCACCGGTTGTACCTTATCGGCAGCCCTCGCCGCATTGCGGCCACGGCACACCAATTGGGTCGATACGGTAAGTGCGGCCAAGAATTATCTGCAAGGGGCATTGGAGCAAGCCGACACCCTGGAAGTGGGGCAGGGGATCGGGCCGGTGCATCATTTCCACCAATGGTGGTAATCCCCTTTTTCCTCGAAATGACTGCTATTCTTGCGCCAGTAAATAGCGCTGTGTCATCGTAAATATCGCGATGGCACGCTGCAAATGATGAGCATCAAAACGGTTAAGTAAGTAACTTTCGGCTCCTTTACGCGGGCGAATACACAGCAGGAGCTTCGGATTACCCGCTTCATCTTTGATCAAGTCAAACTGATAGCTGCCGATGTCTTTTTCATCTTCTCGCCAGGAAATTTGTACTGCTGGCAATGGGTTATCTGCCGTCGGTTGCCTGATGGCAAAAAAGTATTCTCCTGCCCAGAAACCGGCATAATGTCCATCAGCTTGTAAGTGTTTGGTCCGGAAAATGGGGGCCGCAGCGAGTTGGCTGATGGCATCCAATGTTATTTCTTGATGCGCTTGTCGCCACAATGGGACGTCATTTTCGATTTGCCAACAAGCAGCACCCAAATAATCATTCAGTTCGCGCCAATCACTATCCAGCTGTTGGCGTAACTCTTCTTCGAGGATATTACGGTATTGCTGCATGCCGCTAGGTTGGTCACCCAGTGTTTCGTAAGTAATTAACTCCATGGTGCGGGGCTTGCGGCGAAAACTCATCCATAACACCACCTTAGGGATACGGAATTCAATCGACTGAATGCTCAGCCGATAGCGGTCCCCTTTGTTCACTACAAAGCCATTGGCCGTGCCGCGTTTATTTTGATAATTCCGTATTATCACCACGCTATTTAGCCCCATCCAACCCGTGACGTAATGTTCACTGTCAGAATTGGCGACATCCAGGTCTATCACCATTTGGACGATTTTATCACTCTCGAGCTTGTCTAGCGGATGGGCATCCCCGGCAGAGTAATACAACTTCTCGGGGGCTTCGGGTAACTCAAGGGTCAACATGGCATGGCCTTTTCGGGAATAGACTCGTCATCTTTCAAGTTGCATGTGCGTTGGCCGCTCTCGGCAGGTTTCCCCCCGAATCATTGGCTGGAGGCAACTCATCGGGCTCACTTGTTTGCCGCTTTCCTGCAATTTGAATAATGTGGAGTATGGTTATCAATTCAACATTGTCTGGTTTATATCTTACATCAAGCTGTCATACCGATTGCGGTATAACGAGAATTAGGATGAAAATTCGTGCTATGGATCAACTTTTTCTACAGTTACGGGTCATAGACATGCAAACTAATATCACGCATGCAAATTTGTTGCACAGTGGCCAGTTGAATACCTGGCGAGTAGATTAATCAGATAATAAGGATTTTCGATAATGAAAGGTCACAAAACCCTCCATTGTCTAGTTGCTGCGACGATACTCAGTGTCAGTTCCTGGGCTTTCGCGCAGCCAGTGGCGAATGTTGCCTCGGCTCCAGCAAGCTCAGCATCTGTTCAGCCCGCAGCGGCCCAACCGCTTCCCACCACCGCAGACCTTTTGCAGCAGCCGGTGTATAAAAATAGCTGGCAAAAAATGGTGAAGAGCCAGAAAAATTTACCGGCTTGGGCGCGTAAAGGCGTCGGGACGTCCGCGCCGTATGAGGTAATAAGCTGGGAAGGGCAGCAATATAAAGTGGGGCGGATTTGTAAACCCCATGATTGCAGTAATCAATTTATGTGGGTTGCCTTCAGCCGGGACAAAAAACAAGTTTGGCAAGCATGGGGGATGCGAGTTTCGGTAGATGATAAGCCGGAAGCCCTTGATACGCCGAGCAAATTTTCCACTTATCAATGGCTGGGGCGTCCAAGTGAGAGTGTTCAGGCCATGCTGAAAAAGCAATTAGGACAAGATCCTAACTGGCACTGATTTTTGATTTTTTTCAAATTGCAGGATAGTGGCAAGTGAGAAATAACCAACACACCTGCAATTTGAAAGATGACGGGATATCAGCCTACACCAGCTTGATGCAAGTCGTGCAAGTTGATAGCGCCAACCAATTTCCCATCAAGATTAACCACCGGCGCGGCACTAATATGATGCTGGTGCAGTGCTTCCAAAGCTTCACCGGCCCGCCATTGCTCAGGTAATCGGAAACCCGGTCGAGTTATCGCGCCCACTAGCGGTTGTTGCAGAGTGCCCCCTTTCACTAACCAGCGGCGTAAATCACCATCTGTGAACACCCCAACGACCCGTTGGTTTGGATCACAAACAGCCACTAGCCCTAATCCTGTGCGGCTCAGCTCCAGCATGGCTTCCATGACACTGTCCGATTCATTCACCATCGGCAAAAGCTCGCCAGTTCTCATTAAATGATGAACTCGGTTGAGTAACCGCGCACCCAAACTGCCTCCCGGGTGCGAGCGCGCAAAATCTTCAGCATTGAAACCACGATGTCGCATTAATGCCATTGCCAGTGCATCACCCATCATCAGGGTATTGACGGCACTTGATGTCGGCGCTAACCCCATCGGACAGGCTTCATGCTCCACACTGATATCCAGCACACAAGCGGCCCCGAGCGCTAATGGCGACTCCTTCCCCCCGGTGATAGCAATCACGGGAATGTGACTGTCTGCCAGCAATGGCAAGATCAAATCCAGTTCTTTGGCCCGCCCTGAGTAAGAGATAAAAATCAGCACATCTTGTGGGCCAATCATGCCTAAATCGCCGTGCAATGCTTCGGCGGGGTGAACAAAAAAGGCTGGAGTCCCGGTGCTGGCCAGTGAGGCGGCAATCTTTTTGCCAATATGGCCAGATTTTCCAATGCCAGAAACAACCGCTTTGCCGGTGCAAGCCAGTAATAATTCACAAGCTTGAACAAAATTATCATCCAAACGTGATAACAAGCGCTGGGCTTCTGTTAGCTCAATTTCCAGAGTTTCACGGGCATAGGTAAGCAGTGGATTAGTCATCTTTATCTACCAGAATGATGTTAATGCCCATTTTTTGTAATTCCTGCAAATATTCGTCACTAATACCTTTATCGGTAATCAAGGTATCGACGGCACTGAGCGCACAAACTACATTTGGGCTTTTACGGCCAAATTTAGAAGAGTCGACCAGTAGAATGATACGGCTAGCGGCGTGACACATAGCGGTGCTGACATGATAAACTTCGTTAAACGTGGTGACACCTGCTTTTAAATCGACACCATCTGCGCCGATAAATAGCTTATCGAAGCTAAAGTTATCAAAAGCAGATTCGGCCAGGCTGCCATGAAAGGAAGCTGAGCCCTTACGATAAGTGCCGCCGGGCATCAAGATAGTTTGATCATTATCCAGCTCAACCAGCTCATTGACGATATGCAAGCTGTTGGTCATCACCGTAATGTTGTTGAACTTGGTCAGGTGCGGCACCATTTGCAGTACGGTGCTGCCCGCATCAAAAACCAAGCTATCGCCATCCTTAATCAGCTTACTGGCCGCTTTAGCGATTTGCTTTTTCTTCTCGGTGTTAATATGCGTTTTACGGTCGATGGGTTGTTCAACATCATCACGATTTAATACAACTCCGCCGTAGGTACGAATAACCGCCCCTTCATTTTCAAGGCTGGTTAAATCTTTGCGGATTGTCGTGCCGGTGGTTGAAAAATGGGCGGCAAGTTGATCAACTGCCGTTTTACCGTGCTGCTGGAGATATTCCAGAATAGCGACTTGTCGCTGCTTTGGTTTCATAACGATTCCTGCTCAAGTATTTCCATTGCCTCTTTTTCAGGCATAACTTTCACATGAAAAAGAATAACTTTCATTGTGAAAATATCATGATTTCGGTTTAATCGCTAATGATAGTGCAGTTTGACATGCTGTATCCGTAGGGAAGATCACATCCGGGATTAAATCCTGCTGATGCAACCCATGAAGGTGCGGTAATGTGCGAGGGCGGGCAAAAACACTGATTCCCCGCATGATCATGCTGTCACTGACACGCATATTTTCATCAAAAGCCAGCGCCATCACGACTCTGGGTTTAAAACGACCGCCAGAACGGCCAACACCAACTGATTGACTGTGCTGACAGAGCCTATCAAAAGCACGGTTAAAGCGATTAATTTGCCACCATCCGAGTAAGATCTGGAGTACCCAGGCGATGATAACAATACTGATCAGTGCTGATGTAGGAGACATAATTTACCCTTTTTCTTGACGCCTCTGCGGTGTTAGCTGCATTCGGCAGATTTGCCACCCGAATCACTGGTGCGAGTCAGTGATTCGGGCTTGAGAACTCGTGGCTTTAAAACATCACTTGCCCGCCGGTAATGTTAATGGATTGGCCGGTACAATATGCGGCTTTATCACTGGCGTAGAATAGCAGAGTATTCAGAACATCCTGATAATCGCAGCCACGTTTTAGTGGGACTTTATCAGTGTAATATTTTTCAACTTCTTCCGGTTCGATACCCAACTTAGCGGCGTACTGCGGTAAAAGTGACTGGAACATCGGCGATTTCAACAGATTTCCTAACATCAGTGAATGCACGGTGATGCCGTAATCCGCCAAATCCAGTGCTAATGATTGAGTCAGACCCACTCCGCCAAATTTTGCGGCACTGTAACCCGAGTTGTGTTTGCTGCCCACTTTACCTGATTTGGAGTTGATTTGGATGATGCGACCGGCAACTCCATCACGGATCATCAGGCGGGAGAATTCACGCGCACATAAGAAGTAACCTACCAGGTTCACTTGCAGTGAGCGGTCAAAATCATCCAGCGGGAAATCAGTGATAGGCGCGGCCTTGGCAATACCGGCACTGTAAACCAGCAGATTTGTTTGATGGAAACGCTGATCGACAGCTTTAGCTAACATCTGAACACTGCTTTCATTGGTTGCATCAACCTGGAAACCTTGTGCGCTGTCTGCGCCATATTCGGTATTAATCTGGTCAGCAACCAACTGTGCGTTATCTGAATTTAAGTCAGCAACTGCCACTTTATAACCTGCTTCGGCCAGACCATGGCACAAAAATGCCCCCAGAGTTTGTCCACCACCAATCACTACTGCTACTTGTGACATAACGACCTCCCAATTTATCCTCGGTACTTGGAGTTGCAGCGGTGTTCGCTGCAACTCCAATGACGTCGGATATAAATGAATAAATAAATTAGCGAATAAATTTCAACGAACTGCCGACCGGGATATCAGTCGGTGTCGGGCCGATAACATGAATGGAACCGGGGAACTCTGGCTGTTCATCACCATTAAAACGAATAGTGATATGGCCCAGTTCGCGCAGATTCTGAGTCGCCACTTCACCCACGGCGGTGATGACATAGCGCTGTTCGGCCAGTTCCATAATGTTGCCTGCCTGTAATTCCCCATCAGTGGTGCTGTGCTGGTGGATAAAACAGAACTCTTCAATATCTTTAGGGGCCCCTTCGCGGAAGGTGATGAGCATGTCATCTAGCAGCGCCTCGCGGGCGCTGTCACCGATATTGATAATGGTTGTCTGATAAATAGTATTCATACGTACATCCTTAACCGTTGAATGTATTACAGAAAATCTAATGCTTCTGTTTTATTGATAATGCTTTACTGATAAATAAAGGCTGATGCTGCCCAAGCAATCAAGACTGTCGGCGCACCTGTCAGGAAACGACCCACCAAGACTGATGGAACCCCAACGCGCACGGTATCTTGCTTCGCTTCTGCCAGAGATAAACCAACTGGGATAAAGTCACACGCCGCCTGAGCATTAATCGCAAATAACGCTGGTAGGGCTAATTGTGGTGGGATATTTCCCAAACCAATTTGTACCCCAACCAATACACCGATAACTTGCGCAATAACGGCCCCTGGGCCTAAGAACGGTGACAGCAATGGGAAGGAGCAAATCAGAGCCAAGAGCACCAATCCAATCGGGCTACTGGCCAGCGGTGTTAAGCCATGGGCAATAAAGTCACCTAAACCGGATGCCATGATGATGCCGATTAATGCCGAGACGAAGGCCATAAACGGTAGGATGGTTTTCAGTACGGTATCAATCGTGTCGCGGCCCGACTGGAAGAACACGGCAACCACTGAACCCATGCCCATGCCCACTTTCGCCAGCAAACCATCACTTTGCTCGGTGATTTTCTTACTGGTATCGTAATCACGGCCACTTTTGGCTGCGATTGTTTCCGCCGCTTTAGGCGCGGCTTCTACTGTGGATCCTGCTGTTGCACTGGCGGTTTTACTGATTTTCTGAATGTTTTTTTCACGGACACCGGAAACATAGATATCTTCCAGAATGTATTGCGCCATTGGCCCGGATTGACCGGTTGAATGGATGTTGACGGTTGGTATACGACGTTTCGGGTACAAACCACAACGCAGCGTGCCACCACAGTCAATAATGGCGACGGCGATTTCTTCCGCCGGTGGTTCGCCTTCTTTGAATCCATCAACTGCTTCCCAGCCAGTCAGTTCGCTAATGCGGTCAATAATGGCCGGGCGGGTACCCGCAGTGATATAGACAATTTTTTTGCCGGGGACGATTGGCAACTCTAATGGGCCGCCCCAACCGCCTTCGCCTTTTTCAATCCGGATAAACTCACTCATGATCTGCTCCACACAGTATGTATTTGAATTACATATTAAAGTTGTACGTTACGGTCCAGGCGGATGCCCATTTTGCGTTCGAAAATGGTGGTCGTCAGGTCAGTAATCCAGCCGCGGAAGAAGTTGGTAACCAACCCGACCAAGAAGTAGCTCACCGCTAATGGACCTAATGGCAGGCCCAGTGTGGTTAAGCCACTGGCTATACCGAGGAAGACAAATAATTCACCTGGGTTGATGTGTGGGAACAAACCATTCATTGAGTGACAGCTGTATGATGCAGCGGCGTAATAGCTTGGTTTGTATTTTTCTGGCATAAAGCGCCCGAGACTTAATGTCATCGGGTTACAGAATACAAAAGTACCAATCAGTGGTAATAACAGATAACGAGAAACGGGGTTACCCGCGCAACGCTGTGCCAATCGCTCAATTCTGTCCTGACCGACAAATTTGATCAGAGCATTCATGATAACTAACAGACTAATTAATAAAGGTAAAATCCCGGTGACCATTCCAACAAAAACTTCTCCCCCTTTTTGGAAGAGTCCGATAAACCACTCGGCTCCATGGGTTATAAGTTCAATCATTCTGCTTCTCCTGTAATCGAGGTTATGGCTGTTTTTATAAACTTTTGTTTTCAAAAGAAATGTAATGTTCCGCGTGCTAAAGCGGTTTCAAAACACTGAGGTATCAGAATGAACTTCAGCATCTTGTTTGTCGCCATGTGCACTACCATAATCATTTTTTAGATCTATTTATTGCATATAGATCACACTTTGAAAGATAAACCTTTCAAAATGAATATTAAAAATAAAAGAAAATAGAATTGAAATGAAAGGTTTTTGCGCGAAAGCATGCGGAAAACTAAGCTGAAATCAGGTTTTAAGAGGGATATGTTGAGAGCGAAGAGATGATAAAGTTTAGGATAATCATGGGCTAATCGCTGTTAGCCCAATGGTGAAGACTTAGCCTAGCAGCTCGCAATTTGGGGGAAGGTGACATTGAATTGCATTGGGGATGACTTTAATACGAAAGTTTTTTCCTGACAAAGGTTCCCCATCCAGATTAAAGGTAATGTCATGTGGTGCGGTGATTTCAAGCCAAGGTAGAGATGTCTCAATCACATTTTTGTTTTTCTCACCGCTAAAGACACTGGTCAGCAGGGCAGGAAGCAATTCTTCAGCAATCAGCAAACGTAATTGTAACTGGCCATCATTAATCAGTGCATCGGGGCAAAGGGGCTGCCCACCACCGGCTTGTCTACCATTGCCAATCCCAATGACTAAGGCATCGCCAGACCATTCGAAGTCAGGGCCGCGAATCTCACAACTGTCGGCTTTAATGGTATCCATGCGCATCAGGCCATGAATAAAGTAAGACGCACCGCCCAGTACCGCCTTGAGTTTGTCAGGTGTTTCAGTAGTAATGCGCGTACCAAAACCGCCTGTGGCCATATTGATAAAATAGTGGTTGTCATTCACTTGCGCTATATCAATGGCGACTTTCCGACCTTTAACCGCTAGCTGCAATGCGTTTTCTATTTGCAGAGGAATGCTACAACTGGTAGCAAAATCATTCGCTGTGCCCAGCGGCAGGATGCCCAAGCTGGGGCGATTCTCCTCAGGCAGTGTTATCAGAGCACTAGCAACCTCATTGATAGTGCCATCTCCGCCACCGGCAATCACTGTCTCGACTGCCAGCACCGCAGCTTCTTCGACATAGCGTTTGGCATCACCTTGCTCCCAAGTGACGCGGACATGAAGAGTGGCTCCCTCCTCGCGCAAGTTTTTGACAGCATTGCGAACATCTTGGTTACCCGCTTCTTTGCCATTAAGGATGAGAAGAGTATGTGGCATTGAGGTCATAACTTGCTCCAGATCATTTCTGTAATAAGAGTAACAGTAACCCAAACTTGTTTAATTTATCTATCAGATTATTCAATAAATAACAGAGAGCATCAGTAATTATTGGCCTTAATAAAAATTGGTTTTATTTTTACAGGAATACTTATTTAACTAAGATAAACTCTATTTAAGGTGGGATTATTCATAACATGCGGCTACTCTTATTATTATCTAACAGCATAACAAGAATCATTAATAATAAAGGTGTGATGAAAATCACTTATAATCAATGAGTTATAGTGATAAAAAAGAAAAGGCCAGCCCAAGGGAGATTGGGCTAGCCAAGGAGGTGGTTCCTAGTCTTGCTTTAAAACTTTTTTAGTTCTTGATTGTACTCGAGCTATCCTACCCCAGTGTTATTATAATTGATGTGATCCATTTCTAATATTTGCTAAAAATGCCATCTTAGCGATGGCATTATTTTTTAATGCTTCTTGTTATGCCTTTTCATGGGGATTACGGCTATTTGTCCCGTTCAGATTCCGTATCAGTAAGCCATATTCCACATTAATGTCCTCTGGGATAGGCAAATACATGATATGCCCGTTGCCCGGTGCGATATCCGCGGGTTGGCCTTTTTTATCCTGCATACTTTCAAGGGTAAACTGGATATTACCATTGGGGGTCATCAGTTCAACACTGTCGCCGACCGAGAATTTATTTTTGACTACCACTTCAGCCAAGCCATCACGGCGCACACCGGTAAACTCCCCGACAAATTGCTGGCGTTCTGAAACGGAATAGCCATATTCATATGTTTGCTGCTCTTCATGGGCATGGCGGCGCAAGAAACCTTCGGTGTAACCACGGTGAGCTAAGCCTTCCAATGTGGTCAGTAAGGTTGGGTCGAAAGGTTTACCGGCCACGGCATCATCAATTGCTCGGCGATAAACTTGCGCAGTACGGGCGCAATAATAAAATGACTTAGTCCGCCCCTCAATCTTCAGTGAATGCACCCCCATCTGGGTCAGGCGTTCCACATGCTGAATGGCGCGCAGGTCTTTGGAATTCATGATGTAAGTGCCGTGCTCATCTTCCGTGGCGGTCATGTATTCACCGGGGCGCTGGGCTTCTTCTATCATAAACACTTTGTCGGTCGGCGCGCCGATACCCAGTGTGGGGGCGATATTCTTCACCGCAATAGGCTGGTGAATATGCACGATATTGCCAATATCATCTTCTTTACCTTCCTGGACATTATATTCCCAGCGGCAGGCATTGGTGCATGTTCCCTGATTCGGGTCGCGTTTATTGATATAGCCGGAGAGCAGGCAACGGCCGGAATAAGCCATGCAAAGTGCGCCGTGGACAAATATTTCCAGCTCCATGTCGGGCACTTGTGCGCGGATTTCGGCGATTTCTTCCAGTGATAATTCACGGGAAAGAATCACACGGGTTAGCCCCATTTGCTGCCAGAATTTGACGGTCGCCCAGTTCACTGCATTGGCCTGCACTGACAGGTGGATGTCCATCTGAGGGAAAGCCTCGCGCACCATCATTATCAAACCAGGGTCAGACATAATCAGGGCATCCGGCCCCATATCAATCACCGGTTTTAAATCCCGCAGGAAGGTTTTCAGCTTAGAGTTGTGGGGCGCAATATTCACCACCACATAAAAGCGCTTACCCAAAGCATGTGCTTCCTGAATACCTAATGCCAGATTCTCATGGTTGAATTCATTATTACGCACCCGCAGGCTATAGCGCGGCTGGCCGGCATAAACGGCATCTGCACCATAAGCAAAGGCATAGCGCATATTCTTTAGGGTACCGGCGGGGGAGAGTAATTCCGGTGTAAAAGGCGGATTTACTGAAGATTCTGATGAAGATGTTGATGATGACACTTTTGTTAAAGACATATAACGGCTCTCAGTCTGAGTTCAAGTCAGAACCACGCCCGAGGGGTGGCTAAAAGCCGGGGATTGTAACCTCGGCAACCTTGAAAATCAGCCGTCGCACAATTTTTGTAAGGTTTAAATGATCTGGATCAATTTGAGGTGTAATAAGCGCGGTCAGACACCCCGCGCTCTTCATTATCTTTCAAATGGCAGGCCGGCATAAATGCTGTTCAAACCAGTCTTCGGCCGATTTACCAGTGACTTATTGCCTTCCTGCACTTTGAAATCTATTGGGTACAAAAAAGTCAGTAAAATAGTGCTATCTAATCAATAAGATTACAGCGTTAAATCTTTAATGATTGTGGTGGGGCCATTTTTCATAACAGAGGCAATCCCATTTTTAGCCGCAGTTTCTGAACTGTAGGATTCGCTGACACCAATAACCTGATGATTTTTTGCTTTCAACACAAAATAAGGCTCATTTTTCGTGTTGTGCTTCAGCTCATATTGGCTTTCCAGTGGGGAGTTACTTTGCACCGATGATATACCGTTTTCCGCGGAGGCCTTGCTGGCATACATCTCACTGGTGAGAATAATTTCGCCATTGCTGGCTTTCAGATTGAAATGGTACTGCCCATTCTTTGCCTTTTTAATCTCATAGTGACCTGTGACCATAATGTTTCTCCTGTTGGTGGTGATACCTCCTATGAGTGTAGCCAACGGCTCATACACCACCAACATAATGCAGATTTATACCCGTCATATTTCAAATTACATGGGCATTGGCAGCATTCAATCACCCGAATCACTGACTTGGGTAAGCTCTTCGGGGCGACATTACAGTAAACGGCAGATCTCTGCTTCCCAGCGGTAGCCCATTCCATAAACTGCGCGAATAAATGGCTTTTCACCATCGAGAGCTTCTAATTTACGGCGCAGGTTCTTGATATGGCTGTCAATAGTGCGGTCTGTCACTACCCGATAATCGTCATACAGGTTATTGAGCAGTTGTTCGCGACTAAAAACATGGCCTGGTTGGGTTGCAAGGATTTTCAACAGACGAAACTCCGCCGGGGTCAGCTCCAGCAGGTGACCTTGATAACTGGCTTGGAAGCGCGATTCATCAATCAGCAGTGGCGCATTATCACTGGGCTGCTCGCGCTGTTGTTGGCAGCGGCGCAGGATAGTTTTCACCCGAGCGACCACTTCCCGCGGGCTATAGGGCTTGCAGATATAATCATCCGCTCCAATTTCCAATCCCAGTAACCGGTCGATTTCTTCTGTTTTCGCCGTGACCATCATGATAGGGATATCTGAAAAACGGCGAATTTCACGACAAATGCTGATGCCATCACTGCCCGGTAACATGAGGTCCAGCAAGATGATAGCAGGCGGAGCCTGGCGAACTGCCGCGACCACTTCAGCGCCGTTGGTGAGCCACTGGGTGCGGTAACCCGCAGCTTGCAGGTAATCGACCAACAACTGGCCGAGCTTAGGCTCATCTTCAACAATCAACACGGTGCCAGACTGACTGGCAGACTGAAGCTGTTCGTGCATGAAATGAATTACCCTATTGAATGGAATAGCGGAAATACTACCGTAATCCGCAGGCCACCCATAGGTGAATGTTCGGCACTGATTTTCCCACTGTGGGCCTCGACAATATTATGGCAAATCGCCAAACCCAGCCCCGAGCCACCACTGGCGCGGTTACGTGAGCTTTCAGTGCGATAAAAACGCTCAAAAATACGCTGTAACTGCTCATCGCTAAGCCCCGGTTTACTGTCTTGCCAGCGCAGCGTTAATGTCTCTTCTTCCTGCTGTGCCGTGATTTCTAACTGGCCGCCTTCATTGGTGTAGCGCAGGCTATTTTCCAGCAAGTTATGAAAGAGTTGATTTAACCGGTCGGGGTCGCCAAACATCACCGCCTGTTCCGGCAGCCGGGCGGTGATATTGATATTTTTGGTTTCAAAACGGCCACGGAAGCTGGCAATAGCAATTTGTAACAGGCGAGCGGCATCCAGTTGGGTTTTGCGGTAAGCCAGTGCCCCCCGGTCAGAGAGAGACAATTGGTGTAAGTCGTTAACCAGTTTGGTCAATATCCCGACTTCGGCTTGTAGCGAAATCAATGACTCCGGCGTCGGCACACGCACACCATCTTGTAATGCCTCCAGTTCACCGCGTAATACCGCCAGTGGGGTACGCAACTCATGGGAAACATCGGCCATGAAGTCGCGTCGCATCTGCTCATTTTTCTCCAATGAGCTGGCAAGCTGGTTAAAATCCTGTGCCAAACGGCCCAGTTCGTCTCGACTACTGACCGCCACTCGGGCACTGAAATCACCGGCGGCTAGCCGATGAGTGCCCTCGACCAGGCGTTTGACGGGGGCCAGCATGCCGCGCGATAAAATCCAGGTGACTGCGGCTGCCAGTAAGGTCGACAAGCCGACAATAATCCAACTGGTACGGCGCTGTTGTTGATCAAAATTAATGTCGGCGTTGCGGGTCAGTTTTTCTGGCGGAGTCGACATCACCCAGCCAACTACTTGTTTATTAACGGTTATTGGTTGGCGGCTAGCTTCTTTGGGGACCCGGTCAGAGCGGCCAGCCAGCAAGTTATTGTGGCTATCAACTACCCACAATTGAGCACGCCAGCCGTGTGGCGGTAAGTTATGGCTGTTACTGCCACTTTGCTCGAAAGAGCGCATGATTTGATAAATAATTTGGTCATTATTGCGCAGGAAATCCCAGTTACCATAGCGCTGATATTGTACCTCGAGGGCATCGCCCAACATGGCTATGCGCTGCTCATTGCTTTGCTTGATATAATCGATGAAACCGCGCTCGAAGCTGGCTCTGACCCCCCAATGCATGGTGACTAACACCAGCATGCAGGTGGCGAATATTGCCATAAACAGTTTTCCGGTAATGCCGATTCTCATGATATCTCCACCTGTTTTATCGGTTGGCCGGTTTAGCGGGCGAGCGGGACAGATTGCGGTTAGTGCCAGTATCCGGCGGCACGCGGTTAAATATCAGGGCAGGTAGCGCAATAATAATTGCCATACACAGGTAACTGTATAAGAACGCACTGTGAGTTGCAGGGGTGTTTGTCACGACCTGATTATGCGCAAATACGCCGAGTAATATCCCGGCAGTGCTGACCCCCAAGCTCATCGACAACTGCATAACCATCGACAACAGGCTATTGCCGCTGCTGGCGAGGCGGTTGGGTAAATCTTTCAGGGTCAATGTATTCATCGTGGAGAAGCGCAACGCATTAAGCATTCCCTGGAAGAATAGCACCACCGGTAGCAGCAGCGTCCATCCCATCAATGCCACCATGGGGAAGCTTAAGCTGACGACCGCCAGTAGCAATGTGGCACTGACCAGCACCCGGCGGTAACCGAAGCGGTTAACCACGCGCACAATAATCCGCTTCATGCCCATGCTGCCGATAATCATCGGGATCATCATCAAGCCGGCATGGAATGGGGTAAACCCCAGCCCAATTTGCAGAAAAACCGGTGTCATAAATGGCAGCATGCCGCTGCCGACACGGGCACTCATACTGCCTATCAGGCCCAGAGAATAGGATTTATTGTTCAACAACCTCAGTGTGAATAGCGCCGAACTGTTACCTTTGGCATGCCACCAATAACCTGCCAACGCCAATATTCCGCACAATACCAGACCTGCGATTGCTAAGGGGGGCAGGCCCAGTCCTTTATGTCCATCTAATGCCAGTGTCAAGGTTGCCATGCCGATGGCCAGCATAATAAAACCACTGATATCAAAGCGTCGAGTCCGGGTGGTGTAATTGGGCATCAGCCACAAAGTGGCGATTGCGCCGACCACCCCGACAGGCAAGTTGATCAAAAATATCCAGTGCCAACTGGCATACTCCACCAAAAATCCTCCCAGTGCTGGCCCGACTAATGGCCCAATCTGGCCAGGCAAGGTAACAAATGCCATTGCCGACATATATTGTTCGCGTGGCACGATTTTCATCACGGTCAGGCGGCCCACCGGCACCATCATGGCACCGCCAACCCCTTGAATAACACGGGAAGAAATCAGCTCATTCAAGGTTTCAGCTTGCGCACACATCAATGAGCCGAGGGTAAACAGGATAATGGCCGAGAAGAATACCCATTTAACGCCAACTTTATCGGCCAGCCAGCCACTGGCAGGTAGCATCACCGCCACTGTTAGCACATAAGAGACAATCACCGACTGCATGCGCAGCGGATTTTCGCCCAGACTGGCCGCCATTGAGGGCAAGGCGGTGTTGACGATGGTGGTATCCAGCGTCTGCATAAAGAAGCCGAAGGCCACTATCCACAGTTGCCAACGTATACCCGTCATCTTTCAACCTGCTGCGGTGTTGGCTGCACTCGTTCGCCCGAATCACTGACTAGTGTCAGCTCATCGGGACTTTCTCGTTTGCCGCCTTGCCGCAACTTGAAAGCTATAGGGTATAAATAGGCTGTCATCTTTCAACCTGCTGCGGTGTTGGCTGCACTCGTTCGCCCGAATCACTGACTAATGTCAGCTCATCGGGATTTTCTCGTTTGCCGCCTTGCCGCAACTTGAAAGCTATAGGGGATTCGGCACAGCGCTGTTTCCTAAACCGCAGGTGTGTTGGCTGCACTTTTAAGTCTATAGCGTTTGCCATTATTCCAGTCTCATCAACGGCTTTTTGCTAAAGCGGTTGCGCAGCCGGTCAAAATAGAGATAAACCACTGGGGTGGTATAGAGCGTCAGCAACTGGCTCATCACCAACCCACCGGCAATGGTAATCCCCAGCGGTTGGCGCAATTCCGCGCCATCGCCACTGCTCAATACTAGCGGCAGTGCCCCGAATAAGGCGGCTAACGTGGTCATCAAAATCGGCCTAAAGCGCAGCAAACTGGCTTGGAAAATGGCATCACGGGCACTGAGATTGCCATTGCGCTGAGCATCAAGAGCAAAATCAACCATCATGATGGCATTCTTTTTCACGATACCAATCAATAACATGATGCCAATCAGGGCGATGAGACTAAAGGGCGCATCGAACAGCTCCAGCGCCAATAGCGCCCCGACCCCCGCGGAGGGTAATGTTGATAATATTGTCAGTGGGTGAACATAACTTTCATACAAAATCCCGAGCACGATATATACCGTGGCGATCGCCGCCATAATCAGCCATAGCTGGGATTTCAAGGTTTCCTGGAACACTTGCGCGGTACCGGCAAACACGCCTCGCACGGTGCCGGGCACCCCCAGTTCCGTCATCGCCCGCTCAACAGCGGCGGTTGCTTCAGACAGGCTGCCGCCATCGGGCAAGTTAAATGAGATAGTCGAGGCGGCCGATAAACCTTGATGATTCACCGCCAGCGGGGCATTGGCGGGCTGCCACTTGGCGAAATACGACAGTGGAATTGACTGGCCTTCGCTGTTAATCACAAACATTTTGTCCAGCGAACTCACATCCTGCGTAAATTGAGGCGCGACTTCCATCACCACCTTGTATTGGTTCAATGGCTGATAAATGGTGGAAATCTGCCGCTGACCAAAGGCGTTATTGAGCAACGCATTGGCATCTGACACATCAATACCCAGCCGTGCCATGGTTTCGCGATCGTACGTCAGGGCCATTTCCGAGCCTTTATCCTGTTGGTCGGAGTTCACATCTGCCAGTTCTGGTAACTTACTCAGCGCGGCGCGAACTTTCGGCTCCCATTCACGCAGGGCCGTTAAATCGTCGGCCAATAGCGTAAATTGATAACTGGCGTTAGATTGGCGGCCGCCAACACGAATATCTTGCACCGGAGAGAGGAACAGGCTGGCTCCCGGCTCTTTTGCCAGTTTGCCACGTAGCCGGGTAATGACTTGTTGGGCAGTTTCGCTGCGCTCACTCAGTGGTTTCAGTGAGATAAACATTGAGCCGCTGTTGGTGCGCGAACCGCCAGTAAAACCGGTCACATTGTCGACCGCCGGATCCGCGCCGACAATTTTCATGAAATCTTTCAGTTTTTGCTGCATCGCCTGGAACGAAATACTCTGATCAGCTTGAATAAAACCCATCATGCGGCCGGTATCTTGCTCGGGGAAAAAGGTTTTCGGGATGCTGATATACAGCCAAACATTCAGAGCAATAGTGGAAAGCAGCACAACCATCACCCAGCGTGTATGGCCCAGCACCCAATTGAGTGAGCGGCCATAGCCTTGCTGAATAGATAACAGCACTTTACCGAAACCGCGAATACGTTGCTGTTGACCAACCGGGTGTGCGCGTAATAAATGAGCACACATCATCGGGGTTAGAGTCAACGAAATAACCAACGAGATACCGATAGCCACTGACAATGTGACGGCAAACTCACGGAATAACCGCCCCGGTAGCCCTTCCATCAACAGCAGTGGAATAAACACCGCCACTAGCGAAATACTCATCGACAGTACTGTAAAACCGACTTCGCGAACCCCGCGTAAGGCGGCAATCATCGGTTTCACTCCCGCTTCCAAATGACGAGAAATGTTCTCCAACACCACGATAGCATCGTCGACTACAAAGCCAGTCGCGATGGTCAGTGCCATCAGCGACAGGTTATTGAGACTAAAACCACACAAATACATGGCGGTAAAAGTCCCGATGAGTGAGACCGGCACAGCAACGGCGGGGATCAAGGTCGCGCGACCTGACCGCAGGAACAAGAAGACCACCAGGATAACCAATGCCACGGCGATCACCAATGACCGCTCCACTTCATCAAGTGAGGCACGGATCGTGGGAGAGCGATCTTGAGCAATATTCAATTGAATCGAGGCCGGGATCGAAGCTCGCAGGGCAGGGAGTTCGGCCCGAATTCTGTCGACCGTGGCAATAATATTCGCCCCCGGCTCACGGCTGATAACCAACAGGATGGCCGGCTTGCCATCAGACATCCCGGCATTGCGCACATCCTGCACGGAATCGACGATATTCGCGACATCCTGTAAGCGCACTGCCGAACCATTGTTGTAATGAATTATAAGTGGGCGATACCCTTCGGCAGTTTTGATCTCATCATTGGCCTGAACCTGCCAATGTTGCTCATTGCCATCAATTGATCCTTGCGGGCGGCGCACGTTAGCCGCACTGATCGCCTGACGCACCGCATCCAGTGACACGCCCTGATTAAATAGCGCACTCGGATTAAGCTCAACCCTGACTGCGGGCAGGGAGCTTCCACCGACAGAGACATCACTGACACCTTCGGTCTGGGCAATTTTCTGCGCCAACTGAGTGGAAGCAAAGTCATATAATTGGCCCTGACTGAAAGTATCCGACGTCAGTGTCATTATCATAATTGGCGCGTCAGACGGGTTCATTTTGCGGTAAGTCGGGCGGTTGGGCATCCCGGAGGGGAGCAAACTTTGGGCCGCATTGAGCGCGGCCTGCACATCGCGAGCGGCACCGTTAATGTCGCGGCTGAGATCAAATTGCAGAATAATCCGCGTGCTACCCAGCGAACTGGTTGAGGTCATTTCATTGACCCCAGCAATTCTTCCCAGTGCGCGTTCCAATGGTGTGGCAATGGATGACGCCATGGTTTCCGGGTCAGCGCCGGGCATGGAGGCGCTAACCATAATCACCGGATAATCGACCTGCGGCAGTGGCGAGACCGGCAATAAGCTAAAGCCGATCACACCACTGAGGGTAATAGCCAGTGTCAGCAGGGTGGTGGCGACCGGGCGCTGAATAAACAGAGCGAAAAATTTCACGGCTGTTCCCGCCCATTCGGCAATTCTGGCGCATCAATATCCTCATGACGATATCGGTTTTTACCATGGGAGTTGCGCGCCAGTTTATCAAATAACAGATAGATAACCGGCGTGGTGAACAGGGTTAGCACCTGGCTGACAATCAGTCCGCCGACCATACAGACCCCTAGCGGCTGGCGTAATTCAGCCCCAGTGCCGGTACTGAGCATCAGTGGCAACGCCCCAAACAGCGCGGCCAATGTGGTCATTAGAATTGGCCGGAAACGTAATAAACAGGCCTGATAAATCGCGTCATATGGCGTCATGCCCTGATCGCGCTCGGCGGCCAATGCAAAGTCGATCATCATGATGGCGTTTTTCTTCACGATCCCGATCAGCAGGATTATCCCAATAATGGCGATCACATCCAGCTCATTGCCGGTCAATATCAGGGCCAGTAACGCCCCCACACCGGCAGTTGGTAGGGTTGATAAGATAGTTACCGGGTGAATAAAACTTTCATATAGCACACCGAGCACAATATACATCGCCACAATCGCGGCAATAATCAGCCATAGCGTGCTGCCCAGTGCGGCTTGGAACGCCAGCGTCGAGCCTTGGAAACGCGTCGTGATATCGGCCGGCAGTTGGATTGCCTGCTCTGCTTGCGTCACCGCATTCACTGCTTCACCCAGTGAATAGCCCTGCGCCAAATTGAATGAGATGGTGGCTGATGGGAACTGATTCAAATGGTTGATAGAAAGCGGCCCGAAGCGCTCTTCAATCGTGGCAATGCTGCTCAATGGTACGCCTTTGCCGTCACTGCCGGTCAGGCGGATATCATTGAATGCCGCCAACCCCGGAGTGGCTTTGACATCATGCTCCAGCACTACCCGATACTGATTGGCTTGAGTATAAATGGTGGAAATCAGCCGTTGACCAAACGCGTTATACAAAGCGCTGTCGATAGCGGCCATGGTAATCCCCAGTCGGCTAGCGCTATCTCTGTCCACATTCACAAACGCCACCAACCCCTGATCTTGCCAATCGCTGGTGACATCCTGGAACGGCGCTTGTTGCTGTAATTCACTCACCAGTTTCGGCACCCACGCGCTCAGTTCCTCCAGTGAGGTCGCCTGGAGTGTGAATTGATACTGTGTACGGCTCAGCTGGGTATCAATGGTTAAATCTTGTACAGGTTGCAAATAGAGCTTAATTCCCGGAATTCCGGCCACACTCTGCTGTAGGCGAGTAATTATCTCTGGGATTCGGTCTTCTCGGCTGCTTAATGGCTTAAGGTTAATCTGCAACCGGCCATTGTTGAGGGTGGCATTGGTGCCGTCGACCCCGACAAATGAAGTCAGACTTTCGACCGCCGGATCTTTAAGGATAATCGCGGCCACTTGCTGCTGGCGTTCCGCCATATTACTGAACGAAACAGATTGCGGTGCTTCCAAAGTGCCCTGAATTAACCCATTGTCCTGCAAGGGGAAAAAGCCTTTGGGGATCAGTAAGTAAAGCAACACGGTCAGTACCAGAGTGCTCAACGCGACACCCAAGGTTATCCATTGATGATTAAGGACTTTTTTCAGTGCGACAGCATAATGGGCAATCACCCAGTCAAAGAATTTTTCGCTGGCGCGCGACAGGCGGTTTTGTTTGCGCAGTGATTCATAACTGAGCATCCGCGCGCACATCATTGGCGTTAACGTCAGGGAAACCACCCCTGAAATCAGGATAGCAATCGCCAATGTTACTGCAAATTCGCGGAACAGGCGGCCCACGATATCGCCCATAAATAGCAATGGAATCAACACCGCAATCAATGAGAAAGTCAGGGAGATGATGGTAAAGCCAATCTCACCGGCCCCTTTTAGCGCGGCATCCAGCGGCTTCTCGCCTTTTTCGATATAGCGCGAGATATTTTCAATCACCACAATGGCGTCATCGACGACAAAACCGGTGGCAATCGTCAGGGCCATTAATGTCAGGTTATTGATTGAAAAACCAAGAAAATACATCGCCGCGAACGTCCCAATCAGTGACAGCGGCACGGCAATACTGGGGATAATCGTGGCCGCCGCATTGCGCAGGAACAGGTAAATCACCATCACGACCAATACAATCGCCAGCATTAATTCAAATTGCACATCATTGACCGAGGCGCGGATAGTAGTGGTGCGGTCGGTCAGCACTTTGACATCAACCGACTTAGGCAGGCTTTTGATAAGCTCCGGCAGCATTTCACGAATGCTGTCGGCAGTGGCTATCACATTAACTCCCGGCTGGCGCTGGATATTCAGCACGATCGCCTGTTCGGTATTGGCCCAGGCGGCCAATTTGTTATTTTCTGCGTCCTGTTCAATAGTGGCGACATCTTGCAAACGGACTGGCGCGCCGTTTTGGTAAGCAACAATCAGGTCGCGATAATCTTCAGCAGATTTCATCTGATCATTTGCAGACAATGTCACCGAGCGGGTGGGCCCATCCAGACTGCCTTTGGCTGAATTGACATTGGCATTGCTGATAGCGGTGCGAATGGTTTCGCTATCTAACCCCAAGGCAGCAACGGCCGGTGCATTGAGTTTTACCCGCACCGCCGGGCGCTGGCCGCCTGAAATGGTGACCAAACCTACCCCGGTCACTTGCGAAATTTTCTGCGCAATGCGGGTTTCCACCATGTCTTCCACTTGGGTCATCGGAATGGCCGTGGAGGTCACTGCTAGTGTCAGAATCGGTGGATCCGCTGGATTCACTTTGCTGTAAATCGGTGGATAGGGCAGATCACTCGGGAGCAGGTTAGTAGCGGAGTTAATCGCCGCCTGTACTTCTTGCTCGGCCACATCCAGCGGCAAAGTCAGTTGGAATTGCAAGGTGATAACCGACGCGCCGCCGGAGCTTTGTGACGCCATCTGTTTCAAGCCAGACATTTGACCAAACTGGCGTTCGAGTGGCGCGGTAATGGAGGATGTCACCACATCCGGGCTGGCACCGGGATAGAGGGTTACCACCTGAATCGTCGGGTAGTCCACTTCCGGCAGGGCGGAAACCGGCAAAGCACGATATCCGATAATCCCCGCCAGCAGAATGGCGATCATAAATAATGTTGTGGCAACCGGGCGCAGGATAAACAGCCGTGATGGCCCGCCACCCGGTGTTGGAGGCATCACTTGCATCAGGATTTCTCCGCCGCAGGAGCCGTGCCAGCCGGTGTGTCAGTGGCGGGTTTTCCACCTCGACGATGTGTGCCGCTCCCCTGCGCTGCCGGTTTTTCGGCCGCGTTAGTTTGGTTGGCCTCGGCCGAGCGCGGTGTGACCACTTCAACTTGTAACCCTTCCGTCAGGCGATCAATACCATCAGTGACCACGCGCTGACCCGCATCCAGCCCGGCGCTGATAACCACTTGTTTGCTATCTTGAATTCCGGTGGTGACTAAGTGCTTACTGACTTTATTCTCATCATTTAGTGTCCAGACAAAGCTGCCTTCATTACCCATTTGCACAGCAGCGGTCGGCACCACCACGGCATTTTGCAGTAAATCCACCTTGATCCGCGCATTCACAAATTGATTTGGGAACAGCACGTCATCTTCATTGGCAAAGCGGGCTTTCAGCTTAATAGTGCCGGTGGTGGCATCAATCTGATTATCAATGCTGAGCAGGTAACCTTGGGCCAGCAGCTGTTTATTGGTGCGATCCCATGCTTCAACCGGCACTGTTGTGTTGTTTTTTTCTGCATTTTTCTGGGCTTGCATAATCGCCGGGATATCACTTTCTGGCAGAGTAAAGACCACATCGACTGGGTGTGTTTGAGTGATAACCACAATGGGGGTCGTGGTGCCGCTGGTAATATAATTGCCGACATCCACTTGTTTTAGCCCGACTTTACCGGAAATAGGCGCGGTAATTCGGCTATAAGTCAGTTGCAGTTTGGCGCTGTCGATAGCCCCTTGATCGGCTTTCACACTGCCCTCACTCTGGCGCACCAGTGAGGTTTGGGTGTCCAAATCTTGTTGTGAAATCAGGCCGGTTTTAGCCAATTTTTGGTAGCGGGCCAAATCACGACGCGCATTGTCCAGTGTTGCTTGATCTTTCGCCAGTTGCCCTTGAGCTTGAGTCAGTTGGACTTGATAAGGGCGTGGGTCAATTTCGACCAGTAAATCACCGGCGTTAACCTGTTGGCCTTCAGTAAAGTGAATGGCCATTAGCTGACCATCAACCCGACTGGTGACCGTCACTGTGCTCGCGGCAATAACAGTCCCCAAACCGGTGAGATAACGTGGCACAGCTTGTTCGGTGGCGGTAGCGGCTTGTACTGGCGGCATCGGCATATTGCGTCGCCCCCCAGCACGGGCCGAGCTGCTACCACTCGCGGCGTGTTGTGCGCCGGGCGTATTACTCTGTGGGGCCGCACTGAAATGACGCCAGACAAACACTGCAACAATAATCGCCACCACCATCCCCAATAACGTCAGTAATCGGGAAGTGCGTTTAGATTGAGCTTTCATAATGGCGAAGAGTCCCTTTATTGATCTGTTTATGCGCATGCTGGTGCGAAAATGAGAATTAATACCCAATAAATTTCGTGATTCAGGAAGGCGGCAAGCAAGATAACCCCGCTAAGCTGACGTAAGTCAGTGTTCGGGTGATTGAACGCAGCCAACACACCTGTATCTTGAAAGACGATGAGTACAGATAGGTTACTAGTTTAGCGGGAATTAGCAGGATAAAAATGGAGGAAATATGAAAATATTGTCAGGGTATGTGGGGATTTCGGTTTCCGTTGCTCAGGTGGCCAGTTTAGTTGATTGGGGGAGGCGATTCGGTTGAGGCCGCTTGAGGTAATGTGATAACAAAACGATTATCAACCTAAACCTAATCCAATGCTTCAACAACCGAAATCAAACCCTTTCATTCTACTGATAAGTCATAGTAAATGTTGCAGTAGCCTTAACAATTCCGGGGGTAACTTTATTGTCGGTTTGATAATAGCGGGCGGTGATACTGATATATTGCCCTGAACTACGGCCGTTGTTATCACTAGTGCCCATTCTTTTGGCTTTGCCAATTTCTATTTCCTGATCGGCAGCTAATAATTGCACGCCTACGCCTGTGGCTGCACCCGGTCCTGGGATTAATTTAATTACCCCTGGATAGTTCTGTTCAGCAATGCCATCAATTTGGAGTGAATATATGACATTGGGATCGCAGGTCAAATCTATAAATTGTTTTTTTCTTACGTTTTTTGGCCCTATACTAGTAAAATGTCTTTGTTCTATTTCATCTAAGTCAAAGTTAAGAACAGGAGTGTCGAGGGAACAAGAATTAGATGTGACATGTATATGTTTTTGATTTTGTGATCCATTAACTGCTTTAGCTGTGCTTGGACCGTCGGATTCCATATAATATAGCCAATCATAAAGTGGGAAATCAAATGAGCCTACAGCATAATTCATATTTAACTTTGTAATACCTGCCTCCATAGAAGGCCTGAAAATAATATATGAATCACTAAATCCTTTTGTTACCTTACATTTTAATTCTAATTTGACGAGATCTTCGGAGCAATTTGTAGATGATGCTAAGTCAAGTAATCTAGTAATTTTAAGTCCTAAGCCTGATAACCCGCTCTCAAAGGTTTCAGCGGTAACAAATTGGGGTTTTTCCTTGTTTATTAGTTTAAAAATAATTGTTTTTCCTACGGATATAGGGCCGCGACAATGAATATTATGACTCTCATTTAGGAAGGGTGTTTTATGGCCAACTGGATAATCTCTTTGAATTTTAACGCTAAAGTTAGAAGTTATTGAAGATGGCATTCCAACACATGTTATAGCTGCAAATGAAAAGTTAGGAATAAACAGGTAACTTACTGACAATATTAAAATAAAATACCACGATTTTTTATATGTTACATTTTTTGACGTTAAAGAAAACATAATTACCTACATGAATGTTTTATTTGGTTTTGGGCTAATGAAAATTAACCCGCAACCCTAAGTTTATTTATCGGCACACCGCATCCATCGTGCGCACCGCCGAAGTGGTATTGTCCTCGGCCGCGGGTAAGGTGAATTTCACCTGACACTGCTGCTTTTCCTGATTGCCCCACTGCACCTGCAAATGACCGTTATCCGGCACGCCGCTGAGATAGACCTGGCCGCCATCACCGACGATACTGCTATTGGTGCTATCGGCTGCATCATCGTGCAAGCTGGCCATGGCACCGAACGGCACCGGCTTACCCTGATAACTGAGGTGAATCAGCACCCGGCTGCCGAGGCGTGGTGTAAAGTTAGCCAGCACCACCGCGCCGCGGGTGGGAACCACATTTTGGCTGGTGATATCCATATCAATACTGTCGCCCATAGTTTGGGTATCCAGCGCCACGCTATTCTGGCGATAAGGGGTGGCATACGGCACCACCGCATAGCCGCGCCAATCGGTTTTCACCCCGCGGCCAC
This sequence comes from Yersinia canariae, assembly GCF_009831415.1. NCBI lineage: Bacteria > Pseudomonadati > Pseudomonadota > Gammaproteobacteria > Enterobacterales > Yersiniaceae > Yersinia > Yersinia canariae. The sequence goes on from NZ_CP043727.1 coordinate 1,282,131, forward strand.
TACCGACGCCCACACCGCCGGCACCGGGCGCGCGCACCAACACCAAGGTATCGCTCTGAGATTGTGACAGGGTGACGCCGTAAGGGTGCGCCAACACACCGCCACTCAGGCCATAGTTCAACTGGCGGCTGTTCGCACTGTAGTTGTAACCGGCATTTAACTGGCCGTAAGCCCCGCTATAGCTGCTGCTCAGACTGCCGCTGTTGCCCCCGGCATGGTTAGTGCGGCCTTGTTGCAGGTTGTAGCTGAGACTATTGTCTAGCGCACTGCCACTCAGGCCCAATTGCTGGCTGGTCGCTCCACCTTTATGGGTATTAATACTGTAATTGGCCCAACTATTAGGTAGCCATTTACTCAACGGAATATTGACACTCAGGCTGGTGCGCTGATCATTTTGCTGCTGACCCGGCATCTGGCTATAGCTGTAATTTAGGCCATAGCTAATGCCGTGAATATTCACGTTGTAGCCCAGCGTGGCATTGCGCTCGTAACCTTTGCGCTGCCAGTAATCCTGCTGATAAGCGGAAAGATACAGGCCGCCAAAATCACTCAGTGACTGGCTGATATGAAACTGGGTACGGCTGCGTTTGTTATTATTGCGCCCCAGTGAGTTAATGCTGCCCATACCGGTCAGTTGGTTGGCTTCGCTGAAATCATAAAAACCCTCGGTGGAATAGCGGTGGCTACCGAGTGAGAAGTTAGTGCCAGTTTTACTAAAACTTTTGGCATATTGCAGACGGTAAGATTGCCCCTGACGGCGGGCGCTATCTTCAAAGCGGGTTTTGGCTTGGGTCACATCCATGGATACCGATCCCACACGGCCTAAGCCGACCCCTACCCCCAGCGCACCGGCCTGATAATCAGATGAGATCAATAAGCCGTTATACAGGGTAAAACCGTACGGCATGCCGTACGCCAGCGAGGTCTGGGCAAAGTGCGGCGTAGGGCTGCCGTAACCACCACCACGATATTGGCCGGCGCTCAGGGCATATTTCAGACTCCCCTCGCGCTGCATGATGGGCGCGGATGAAAACGCCTGTTTAAAGCTGCGCTCGCGACCATCTGCCTCTTTGATGGTCACCTCCAAATCACCACTCGAAGAGGTGGGGAACAAGTCGTCAATGACAAAAGCCCCCGGCGGCACATAGGTTTGGTAAATCTCATTATTATTTTGGCGAATGGTCACCTGCGCGTTGCTTTCCGCAATACCGCGTATTACCGGGGCAAAACCGCGCAAGCTGTCGGGCAACATACTGTCATCGGATGACAACTGCGCACCGCGGAAAGGCACACCGCTCAGGATATCGCCGGGGGTGTAGCTGTCCCCCAGTGTGAGCTGGCCTTTGATGGGGTGAATATCCCGCTGCAAAGTATTGGTCAGGTTATTCCACTGCGCTTGACCATTGCTGCTTTGGCTGTAAGTGGAATAGTTACGTAAGCGCCACGGCCCCCAGTTCAGCCCGCTGCGCAGATTAAGAAAATGGCTGCTGTTACTGCGGTTATCCTGCCAGTTATTGGCACCACTCAAGCTGTAATTGACCATCAGCGCGGGGATACCTTGATCCCACTGTTTCGGGTCAATATAGCCGCGCGCTTCACTGTTCAGCGCCGCCTGCGGAATACTTAAATCCAGCCGCTGATGATTAATATCAAAACTGCTGCTGGCGGCCGGGATAAATTTGCCCAATTGTGTCACCGGCAAGTCCACTGGCTGCTGTTGCAGGGCGGGGAAGGCGGCCACTTTCACCCCAAAATCAGCCAGTTGCTGTGGGGTGATTTCGGCCAATAAGCGGCCGTTATCGGTAATAAAGTTGACGTCTCGCGTCTCTATCTGCTGGCCGTTAAGGTAAATATCGACCCGATAGATGCCGGGCAATTGCGCGCCGGATTGCGAGAACACACTGAGATCAATTGCTGCATAACTGGCGTCTTTGATTTCTAACGAACCGGGATGAAAGTAATCTTCGGCCCAGGCGGGGGCAGACAAAGCGGTCAACCCCAGCGCTAACTGAATAGCTAGCTTTAAAGCCCGCCGCTTGGGCGGTAATGTAAAATGAAGCTGCGTCATGGTGGTCACTCGGAGTTATAAGGGCGTCGTGGCGGCGTCTGACGTGCCGCCAAAATCACTAATCGCCTGCCAACTCACGGTGCCGGAAGCTCCAGCCGGGAGGTCAATATTCAGGGTGTCTTTAGGGGCCACCATCAGCGCGCCTTTGATTTCACTGCTACCCACTTTCAGGGTATGGAAGGAGACGTGATAGGCTGTGGGGTTACTCACTTGCAATTGTTTGCCCTGGCGGGAGAAGCTCAGTGCTTTGTAGGCATCAGCGGCGTTACCAACTAGTCCTGCTGGGCGGTAAAATAATTTAATGCGGTTTTTAATCGAGATGAATAGTTGGTTGCCAGCGCCTTTTTTACTGGCTGGAATAGTTTTGACATTCAGCCAATACACTGATTCACGGTCTTGCGGTAAATGACCGCCAGTTAATAAAATACGCAGGTTACTTTCCTGCTCACCATCTAAACGGAATAACGGCGGGGTAATAATAAACGGCACTTTGTTATTATTGGTGGCCTCGAAATTATCGACCCAGCTTTGAATTAAATAAGGGGTGTTTTTATCCTGATTGGTCACGGATAAAGAAGCTTCTTTTTTAGCTCCATCATAAATAACACGGGTTCCACCAACCGCGACACCGGCCTGAGCTGACTGCATCACGCCGGTTAAACAGGCGATAAAGAATAGCGATTTTAACCACGGCATGGTCTTTCTCTCTAAATAGATTAATTTGTTGCCTTGGTGGCAAAAATAAACAATAAAAGTTACTGCCCCGACAAATAAAATATCGGGGCGGTAAAGACACAACAAATACACCGCTAATAAAAGTATTAGCGTGGGGGCGTATTAGTTAAATTTAACTTCAAAGTTTAGTGTGGCATCAGCATCACCTGGAGTGAACACACTGGCTGTTGTGACATATTTTGCTTTATATTTAAGATCATGAGTCTCGGCGCCATCCAGCGACTTAACAGCTGCTTTCTCATTTATTTTGATTTCTGTAGTGCCGTCTTCTTCATACAATGCCAATGCAACACCTTTAACACCATTCAGTTGTAATGAGCCTTTCTTATCAGTATCTTCTTTACCTGTGAAGGTTACAGTGGCATCTTGTTTTATTGCCGGACAACCGGTTAGTTTGATGATAATATCTGTAGAACTAGACGCTACCGTGTTGGCAGTTCGACCCAGTTCATTTAGGTTAATGTCTGGCATTTTAATATCTGTAACTGTAGAACTCGCCACGCATGGGTTTGATGTGATTTTCCCGGTAATATTAATAGTGCCTGCATTTGCCGTAGAGGCAAATACCGAGGCGGCCAGTAAAGAAGTGACAATTAGTTTGTTTTTCATATTCATAATAAAATTTCAATCCGAAATGGTTCGTGGTAATTAATAGTTAAATCGCATGGCCATAATGACCTATATTTCAATGAAAGGTTTTTGTTGCCGTTTCATTCTGGTCGCTAATATAGTGGTCAAAATAGTTATGAGGAAAGTGTATTTTTCGGAATTAATGTCGGGTAAGAAAAATGAGTTTTTTAATAAGGTGGTTTTATTTATTAATAACTTGGAATTTTCCATTAAAATAGAAAGTCAGTAGGGCGCTAATACTTATTCTCAGCGGAATAATTCGGAATAGGCATTAAAATGAGATTGGATCAGGTTTCGCTTGATATGAATGAGGGCATCGGTGGGGAATGGTTCAGGGTTTCATTTATCTGGTTAGTATCAATGCCGAGGGAGTCGTCAACGCGAGATTGCACAAAGGGGCCGTGATTATGGCCCCTTTGGCGGTTGGTTCATCGCAGGCTAACTGAACCGTGAAGTTCTAACAACCTAATCAGAAAACGTAATCAACATCAATACTCAACTCAATATCAGCGATAAAGTGTCTGCGCCCACCGCGCCAACCCTGCTGTAACCGAGCCAAAATCATTACCACCCACTAATGGGATGCCGGGCAATTGTTGCTCTAATGCGGCTCGCAGTAATGGGGAGCGGGCGCTGCCGCCAGTCAAGTAAATCACATCTGGCGTGACGTGGCTGGTGGAGAGCGCCAGGCTGACTTGTTCTTGAATCCGTTGCAGTGGTTGGGAAATAGCTTCAGCAAGTTGTTGCTGACTGATAGTTTGCCCCAATTCCGGTTGGACAAAATCCAGTGCTGCCGTGACCTGTTCTTGCTCAGACAGCGCAATTTTGCTCTCTTCTGCGGCGCGTACCAACCGGTAACTCAAACGCTGCTGATAGACTTTCAGTAGGCGCTCAACTTGCTGTGGGTTGGCGGCATCACGGATTAAATCCCGCAGAAAACGGCCATTAACGGTGCTGTAGAAATCGCTTTGTGCCGGGACATCATTGGTGGCAACGGCATTCCAGTAGGGCAATGACGGCATCGCAATCCCTTTTTCGGTTTCGCCACCCAGACCAAACAAAGGCATCAGTTGCTTAAACGCCAACATAATATCTAGGTCATTCCCCCCGACACGGCAGCCACTGTGGCCCAGCAGGCTTTGCTGGCGGTCTGCCAGCCCCTGCCATTTTGGCCCCATTAATAGCACCGAGCAGTCTGTGGTTCCCCCGCCAATATCTACCACCAAGACCGTTTTCTCCGTCTTCAGTGTGGCTTCAAAATCCAGCCCCGCCGCGACGGGCTCAAACTGGAAGGCAATATCGCGAAAACCCGCACGTTGTGCGGCGCGCAGTAAAATACCTTCAGCCTGTCGGTTAGCTTCTTCGCCGCCGGAACCCTGAAAGTTAACCGGGCGGCCAATGACTGTTTGACGGATTTCTGATGCCAATACGGATTCCGCCTGGCGCTTGATATGGAACATCATGGCGCAGACTAAATCCTCAAACAGCGCTAACTGCTGAGGTTTTAACCCATTGGCACCTAAGAAAGATTTAGGCGATTTTACAAAGTAAACTTCTTCGGGATCTTCAATATAGTGGGCCAGAGCCGACAAGCCAAACATCAAGCTGTCAGTGGTGACCGGGATATCTTCTTCGCGATTGAACGCCATGGCCCGGCGTAACAGTTGCTGATTTTCGTCACTGCCGGTTGGCACCTGCCAGTGGCGGTGCAGGCACTCACTAACGGCTTCCCGGGTCGGGGCGCACAGCATGGAGGGCAAATAGACATCATTATTTTCCAGCACCAGCAATTCGGGAGTATCGTCCCGCATCACGGCAACCGAGCAGTTTGCTGTGCCGTAGTCAAATCCAATGAACATAATTGCCCCAGGCCAAATAAAGGGGGGCGACTTTACCCTAGAGTGAGCAGTGGGGCAATCGTCAAGTCAGGATATTAGGCTATTTAATCGCGAAATATCCGCTGTTAAGCACCTCTGTTAGGGGGGCTGTGGGGCCAATCATTTCGCCGTCGGCTAAATCAACTCCGATAGCCACTAACTTATGGAGAGTGGGGGCTAACTCTATCGGGCCTGCCAGTGTGGCTATATTGGCCCGTTGTGCTGTGCCGTTGATGATGGATATCAGCACTTCATCCATTTGATTAATATGAATATGAGCAATTAAATCGCTATTGAATTTCAGATAATCAATGGTGTGCTCAGCCAGTAATTCAAAATCATTCAGATTATGGCCAAACTCCTTAACAATTAACTTGCAGCCCAGTTCTTGCAGCTTGGCGAGGAAATTACCAATCGCAAACGGGTATTGCAGTAAGGTGGATTCGTCGACCATCCAGTACAAGCTTTGCGGTGGTAACGCGGTCTGTTGCACCAGCGCCAGCAGTGACTGACGGAAATCCTCCTTGAGCAGCGCTATCTCGGATAACGGGATTGCCAGTGACATCCCTTTGCGATTAATTGCCTCGGCCTGTGTGACTAACAACTGCTCGCACACCCAGCCGTCGACCTGCGGCAGTAAGCCATACAGCAGCGCGGCTTCCTGAAATTCGGCTTGGCTAACATTCATGTTTTGCGGACGATTGACCACGAAACTGACCTGATAAAAGCAGACTGACAATGGCGTTTTAGGTGGTGCCGTTGGGGTCAGTTGCAGTGTCAGTTGGCTCTCACTGATGATATTTTCGACATCCTCTTTGCTCAGCAAGTCGTGCTGGCGTGCCAACAACTGTTTTTGCCGTGGCTGATAGAGGAACACCTGACCGCGACCACTGTGTTTGGCGGTATAACAGGCGATATCGGCCTGCGCCATAATCTCACTACGCTGATTATTGCTGCTGCTAATTTGGGTCACACCGGCGCTGGCCCCGATACGATAAAGCTTATCTTCCCAGTAAAAATGGTAGCCATTGATCATGGACACCAGACTTTGGGTGATGGCTTTGGCGTGGGGCAGGGTGCAGTTGAGCATCAGTAAACCAAACTCATCACCGCCGAGCCGCGCGACACAGTCGCTGTTGCGTAAATGCTGGCGCATCAACTGGCTCAACTCTTTCAGCAATGCATCCCCCGCTGGATGGCCTGCGGTGTCGTTGATGGCTTTAAAATAGTCTAAATCGAGGAACGCCAGTGCATGTTGCTGGTTGAGCTCGACACTGACTTGAATAGCGGCTTTCAACTTGTTTTCAAAATTGGCACGGTTTGGCAGACCGGTCAGATTGTCGTGGGAAGCACTGTGGCTGAGTTTGCGCATCATGGCGCGCGACTCGCCGACATCTTGGAACACCATAACCGCCCCGACCACCCCACCTTCGAGGGTTTTCAGCGGCGCGACGGACTCCTGAATGTCGTAATGCTGCCCGTCGCGATGATGTAACACTATCGACTCATTCAGCGAAGAGTAAGGGCGGTGATTGAGACAGTGCTCGATTGGGTTGTCAATTTCTGGCCCATCCACTCCGTTGGTCAGCTTAATAATATGGCTGACGGGCTGACCCAGTGCGATGGTATTGGCCCAGCCGGTCATTTTCTCGGCGACAGGGTTCATAAAGGTAATCTTCATCTCCTGATCGGTACAGACCACCGCTTCGCCGATGGAGTCCAGCGTGATATGCAACCGCTCTTTCTCTTCGTGCAGCGCTTCCGTCAGGTTCCTGATTTCGGTCATATCCAGCGTGGTGCCGATTAGGCGCAGAATATTGCCTTTCTTATCACACACCATATTGGCTTGATTACGCAGATGCACAATCTCACCGTTCGGCAATAGCAACCTGAACTCCAGGCGATACGGCTGGCGCTGCTTTAGGGCTGCGCTGTATTCGCGATTGACTCGATTGATATCCTCCGGATGTACATGTGTGCGCCAAACTTTATCGTCAACCGGGGTATACAGCGGGATATGATAAAGTTCGTACATCCGCTTATCCCAACTGATCACCTGCTTTCTCAGATCCAATTCCCAGATGCCAATCCCGCCCGCTTCGTTAGCCAGCGTAATGCGCTCCATCAGACGGCGGTTAATTATCTCACTCTTTTTCAGATCATTAATATCTTCGACCTGCGAGATGTAATAGAGCGGTTGCTGCTCGTGATCCCGCACCACACTTACAACCAGCAATGCCCACACCACCTCGCCATCACTGCGGATATAGCGTTTTTCCATCGAATAACTGGGGATGCGGCCATGATAGAGATCATCCAGTAATTTCATATCTGCGGAGAGGTCTTCTGGGTGTGTGATTTGCTGAAAAGTCAGAGTTAGTAAGGTTTCCTGACTGTAGTTCAGCAACTTACACAGTGCCTGATTGACCTGCATCCATTTGCCTTCCGGCGAGACCAGAGCCATGCCGATGGCGGAATATTCCATGGCGTTGCGAAAGCGGTTTTCGCTTTCAACAATATGCTCTTTTTCCATTCGAAAGGAGTGCATTACCATTGCCATGGCATGAGGGGGAATCAGCACCATCAATAAGGGAATAAAAGAAAACGCCTGCACTGACAGTTTGGTATCGGTCGGAAGTGTAAACAGGTTGAAATTAATCATCATTGCAATCAGCAATGTCGCTAGAAAACAGATAGTAAAGGTTTCAAAACGGGGAAGCCGGATGGATACCCAAATCAACGCCATAATAATGAAAGTGAAAGGAAAAGGTAGATAAATCAAACCAATATAACAAGCCGTCAGCGAGGCTATCATCATCCAAATCATGTCGAACAGTGCTTTGGTTTTGGTTGTAATATTGAAATAACCACGGCGATAAAGTAGCCCAACCGGGCCTAAGGCTAACATGCCGATAGCTTCGGACATAAACCACACGGTAAGCACTGGAGTAAAATTGCCGTTTTGAGGCGCTAAGTACCAAGCCGCCGCCAGCCCACTCACCAAGGGAACCAGAATCACGGTACAAATGGAGAATTTGAGCCAACTGAAGAGGTTATTAAGTGGGTCTTTGGGCTGGAGTAATCTTCGCAGTAGCCACGCGCCGGCGGCTGATTCCGCAAGATTTATCAGTGTTAATGGCAGTGGGAACCAACTGATACCATATAAAATAAAATTGGCCGCAACAATAGATATCCCTGCCGCCAGTAATTGCCACGACCAATAGCGCGTCGGGTGATGAAATAATGCCACCATCAATACTGCGGTTGGGAACCATAAAGGGGCCAGATTTTCTGATTGCTCAGAAAGCCGGATACAAAAGAGTGCGAGCAAAAACACTACTATGCTGGTGATAGCAATGTGCAGAATTGTTTTGTTGTCAGGAGCCGGCTTTTCGACCGCACTGAGATCCATAGAACGCCTTATTTTGCTCACAATCATTATGATTATTATGGGAAAACTCACTACATAAAAATATACCGCATTCAATAGTTTAGTCTAGATCAGCACTAACGAGTGTTATTGGCGTGCTCACTGTTTAATTAATTATTTATTAGCATAAACACTAAACTAAGAATATGGTGGCGAGTCCCAGAAAAATGAAAAAGCCGCCAGTATCGGTGATTGCTGTGATCATGACACTGGAACCAATCGCCGGGTCACGACCTAAACGGGCCATAGTCATCGGGATAATAACGCCCATCAGCGCCGCCATTAACAAGTTAAGTATCATCGCCAACGTCATCACGCCGCCCATGGCCGGGTCACCATAGAGTAGATAGGTGACAACCCCCATAATTCCTCCCCATACCAGGCCATTGATCAGGGCCACACCCAGTTCCCTGAACATCAGGAAGGTCACATTGCCCTGCTGAATATGGTGCAATGCCAAAGCCCGAACAATCATGGTGATAGTTTGGTTACCCGTGTTGCCGCCAATACCTGCAACAATTGGCATTAACGCAGCCAATGCCACTAATTGTGAAATGGTATCTTCAAATAATCCGATGACCCTTGAGGCCACAAACGCAGTACAGAGATTGATTGCCAGCCATGACCAACGGGTTCGAACCGCACGGCCTACAGGGGAGAATACATCTTCCTCTGGGCTTAAGCCCCCCATCCGCCTTAATGTGGTATCACTCTCTTCATTCACCACGTCAACTATCTCTTCGATGGTCAGACGGCCCATCAGTTTGCCTTTAGCATCGATAACTGCGGCACTGATTAAGTCATAACGTTCAAAGGCTCCAGCGGCATCTTCGGCTTTCTGCTCCGGCTGGAAAGTGATTGGGTTGCTCTCCATCACCTGGAATACCAGAGTATTGGGTGAGTTAAGGAGAACGGCGGTCAGCGGCAGTTCTCCAAGTAAGGTATTTTTGCGGTCAATAACGAAGATTTTATCTGTGGCATCGGGGATATTTTTCCGATAACGCAAATAGCGCTGTACCGTGGCCAGAGTGACATCGGCCCGTACCGTCACCAGTTCGAAATCCATCATCTGGCCGACGGTATCGCGGCCATATTGGATAATTTCACGCACTCTGGCCCGTTGGTCCGGGTCCAATGAGGTGAGCAGGCGGCCCATCAAGTTACGCGGCAGGTATTCGGCCAGATAAGCCTGTTCATCAACATGCAAGGTGCGCATCGCTTTTAACAGGTCTTTATCACTCATCTCTGTGATGAGTGTGTCCCACACCGTTTCAGAGACTTCGACCAGTGTTTGACCGCGCTTTTCATTTTTGACTAACCGCCACAACGCCAGACGTTCATCATTGGGTAAGGCTTCGAGCAAGTCGGCAAGGTCAGCTGCGTGCAAATTGTCGAGCAGAGTCTTTAATTCTAATGTTTTTTCTGCTAATTGCTCATTACTGAGTTTTTCGCGGTCTTCCTGACGGCCAAGAATACCGTCGACCAAGGCTTTATTATTCAACAATAAGGAAAGTATTCGGTTGCGTATTTCTGCCAATTTTTTCGCATTATTTTTAGCTTTGTTTTTTACAATCGAAGAAAGTGGCACAGGCGTAATCGGCACTGGCATAGTGTGTCCTTTATATCTGTCATGCTTCGAACTACAGGTGTGTTAACTTCCCCAGTCACTTACTTGTGCAAGCGCTTGAGGATTTGCTCAGCTGCCGTCTTCCTGCAACTCGAATTATTTGGGGTATATACAGTAGATAGCGAAAGTCTAAGGTGCAAAATCAGTCTCATGAGAGCCAGGCGGTTCGCCGTCCACAGACAGTTCGATTCGCTGCTCTTCACGCCGTTCCTGATGATGAGAAATAGAAGCAATCCCCGCATACAATAAGCGGCCAAACAGAATGAGAAAGCTCACCAGCAAGATGATTTTTGTTAGTTGTGTTGAGGGCCTTTTTTTCATATTTACCTTTACCCTTCGTACTTGAAATTGCAGCGGTGTTAGCTGCCCTCACGCACCCGAATCACTGACTTGAGTAAGCTCATCGGGATTTGTTCACTTGCTGCCTTGCTGCAATCCCAATAACTTTGGGTAATACCTTCGTACTTGAAATTGCAGCGGCGTTAGCTGCTCTCACGCACCCGAATCACTGACTTGAGTAAGCTCATCGGGGTTTTTCTACTTACACTTTAGGATTTTCAGCTTCTACTTCAGCATCTTCCGGTGCTTCTTCTTCAATGATAAGCTTCCAGCCGACGACGTCATCCCAGTAAGCCTGCTCACGTTCAAAATCCAGTTGTACCAGATTATTTTGTGCCAGGTAACCTGCCGGGAAGCGCAATGTCCAATGGCTGTCATCTGTTATCAGCCGCAGTGTTTCTGGTGTGGTGGTCGATTGACGCTGATTATTCAATAAAGTACTCAAACGTAATAACTGAATTAACGGCAAATAATACTTTTTCTTGAATAAATTCAAGCGCGGCAGCTCATCAAGCTTAATCCCTTTTCGATGCATACGCACCAAGGTCGCCAGCAGTAATTGCTGTTCCTGATTGAAGCCCGGTAAGTTGGTATTTTGCAAAATATAAGCAGAATGGCGATGCATTCCGCTGTGATTAATACTCAGACCGACCTCATGTAGCATGGCCGCCCATCTTAGCAATGCTTCAAGTTGCGGCTGTACCAGCTTGGTATTTTGTGCCAACCATTGGGTATAAAGCTGTTCGGTTGTTTCCAGCACCCGGCGAGCTTGTTCCCGGTCAATATTGTAGTGCTCGGCCAAGCTTTTGGCCGTGCGTTGGCGAATATCCTGATGGCGGAAACGGCCCTCCATCTCATAGAGAACCCCCTCACGCAGCGCACCATCCGATAAACGCAACTCTTTGACTGCTAAGGCATCAAATACGCCACATAAAATAGCCAAACCCGGCACAAACACCGATTGGCGATCTTCCGATAGCCCCGGCAGGCTCAGTGCTGAGAAGTGTTTATATTGCAGCACTTGCTCAACCAGCATTTCGAGGCGCTCAGGGGTAATCAAACCGTCTTTCTCGCCCATTTCCACCAGCACTTCGTAGGTGGCTTTAATGGTGCCGGAAGCACCCAGAGCATATTGCCAACCTTGGATTCGATATTGCCAGGCGAGGTTTTCCAGTTTTTGTGCGGCGGCCAGACGGGCACGCTTGAAGTTTGTCTTACTGATTTCGCCGTGTGGGAAAAACTGTTGGGCAAAACTAACGCAGCCCATACGGCGGCTTTCGACCAGTAAAGGTTCAAAGTCTTCGCCAATAACCAACTCGGTTGAACCGCCACCGATATCAATCACCAGTTTGCGGCCTTTCTCCGGCTGAGTGTGTTCAACGCCCATAAAAATCAGGCGCGCTTCTTCCTGACCGGAAATGATTTCGATCGGATAAGGAATGACCTGGGCGGCACGCTTGAGGAAAGTCTCTGCATTCGCAGCTTGTCGCAGTGAGTGCGTCCCCACGATGCAGACGTTATCTGGTGAGAAACCTTGCAAACGTTCTGCAAACAAGGCCAGACAAGCCAGACCCCGCTCAATGGCTTCTTCGCTGAGCATATTATTGCTATCCAGACCATCAGCCAGATGCACACGCTGCTTCAGGCGCCCTAAAACCTGCAGTGCGCCATTAACAACACGGGCAATAACCATATGGAAACTGTTAGAACCCAGATCGATAGCGGCAATTTCTTGCGGTTTTGTGGTAGTCGAATTATTGGTTAGCGGCATAGTTTTAGCCTTACTGCTCTGGTTGTTCCAGCGCTTTTAAATAATCATAGATGGCAATCTGTGCACGTACTTTGCGCCTATTTCCACGCGGTACATAACGATTACTCAGTTCTTTATCAATATAACGGGCTTTTACCGTGTCGTTGAATAACAGCTCTAAAATATCCAGCACCCGCTGTTTTAACCTCGGGTCCAGTAATGAAACTGCTACCTCAATACGATAATCAATATTACGAGTCATCCAGTCAGCGGAAGAGAGATAGACCAGTTTGTCACCCTTATTCTCAAAGACGTACACTCGGTCATGCTCTAAGAAACGGTCAACGATACTGGTGACCTGGATATTATCGCTGATCCCCGGCATATTGGGGGTAAGTGAACACATGCCACGCACTAATAACCGGATCTTCACTCCCGCACTGGAGGCGTTATATAACCTATCTACCAGACCTTTATCCACTAAATTATTTATCTTCAGGGTAATCCCGGCGCTTTCGCCCGCCTGAGCATGAATAATTTCCTGATCGATCAATTGATACAGCATCAAACGCGAGTTTTGCGGTGATACCATCAAATTATCGAATTTGACCGGGCGGTATGGGTTTTCAATAAAGTTAAATACCCGCCGAACTTCATTGGTAATACGGGCATCTGCCGTCAGCAATGAATAGTCGGTATAAATACGCGCGGTTTTCTCGTTAAAGTTACCGGTACCAATATGAGCATAACGCACGATTTCCTCGCCTTCGAGACGGGAAATTAGGAATAACTTGGCGTGAATTTTCAAACCCGGCGCGGAGAAAATAACGTGTACACCCGCGGCGGTCAGACTTTTGGCCCAATGAATATTGGCTTCTTCGTCGAAACGCGCCTGCAATTCCACGACCACAGTCACTTTCTTGCCATTATGGGCCGCATGGATCATTGATTCGATAATGCGAGAATCTTTGGCAACACGATAAATATTGATTTTAATGGCTAACACGCTTGGGTCGAAGGATGCCTGGCGCAGTAATTCCAATACGTGTTCGAAAGTGTGATAAGGGTAATACAGCAACACATCTTGTTCGCGAATAGCATCAAAGCCATTGCGGAATTTATCAAACCAAACATGGCGCAGACGTGGCAACGGCTTATTAACCAGATTGCTTTTGCCGACATTCGGGAAGCTGATAAAGTCTTTGAAATTATGGTAACGGCCGCCAGCAATAACTGAATCATCATTCGAGATACCCAGTTTACCGCGCAGTAATTCCACCATTTCATCCGGCATATCGCGTTGATAAACAAAGCGTACCGGCTCGGCCGTCAGACGTTGTTTTAAGCTTGATGACATCAATTCCAGCAGGCTGGATTCCATTTCAGTGACCAAATCATATTCCGCATCACGGGTCATCTTCATGGAATAGGCATTTAGCGCATCATAATCAAAGAAGCCTTTAAAAATCTCATCAAGGCAATATCTAAGAATATTATCAAGCAATATCATTGGCTTGCGACGGCGGGGGGCTTCTGGTGGTAAATTAACGAAGCGCGGTACTTTATCAGAAGGAATTTCTAACAGGGCATAGGCAATTTCCTGACCACGGATAATTTCCACTGCCAAATAGGTATAGTCGTCTTTTAAAAACTGCACCAAATTGGTGTCACGATTAATCAGAATAGGTGTGATGTGCTGGCGCAGATGCTGCTTAAAATAGAGCTTGAGCCAGATTTGCTGATTCTCGGAAATTTGCCGCTCATTAATCAAAAAGATCTGATTACGGGCCATCTCCAGCAATAGCTCATTATATAACCCATCAAATTCTTGGTCGGCCTTCACCACTTTGCTCTGAATTTTTTTCAGCAAATGGCGCGAGGTCACGGCAGAGCCTTGCTCTTCGCTAATCAAAATGCGCCGCTTCAGATCGGCGAAACGGACTTTGTAAAATTCATCCAAATTGTTGGAATAAATACCAAGGAACCGCATCCGCTCAATGAGTGGATTGCTCTTATCCGCCGCTTCCTGCAATACCCGCTCATTAAAGGCTAACCAGCTGAGTTCTTTCTCGATGTAGAGCTTTTCCTGACCCATTGCAACTCCAGTAAGATTATTGTGGGAGTATTTAGTGTCCGTAATCATTATTGCGAAAGAATGATAAGAAAGTCCAACAGATATCATTAGTTAACTTTGTTTGCTAATAATCCTATTCAATAGATTTCAAGATGCAGGAAACCGGTAATACAACTGTAGTTTGAAAGAGGGTGGGTATAAAAACATTGTCATGCAAACGCCACAAAACTGACATAAGATGCTCGGTCATCTGGCGCTATATATTATAGATTGTGGCTGGGTTGATAACATCGATGGGATAGAGCAGCGTAAGGGCATGGGACAATCAAAGATTATGCGGCAAGCGGGCGTAGTAACACAATCAGGGAGAGATAAGCGCCGGGCTGTCATTGAACGTCTGGTGCGTATGTTAGTTACGGGCAGTGGCCTGTTGGTTTTGCTGACATTAATGCTGATTTTCGTCTATTTATTGTACGCCGTACTGCCGCTGTTTAAACCTGCCTCGATGAATTTGCACAGTCAGTTTGCGATAAATAGCAGCGCGCCCACTCTTGCTCTGGGGACTGATGCGCAGGGGTTGGTGGGATACCGTATTGATAATAAAGGGCGAGGTTATTTTATTCGCCTCAATGCGCAGGGTGAATCTCCCGCCGGTAGCCTTATCAGTGAGCAACAGTTGTCACCTCCGCCAGTATCAATCAGCCGTGCTATAGGTAGCCAATCTTTATATGGTGTTGGCCTGAGTAATGGCCACTTTACTTTGCTGCAACCCGACTTCTCAGCGACACCGCCGCGCTGGCAATTTCCGCTGGGTGAGCAACCGCGCTTTTTGGATTTGAAAGGTCAAAATCTGAGTCACCTGGTGTTGGCGGAGCCGCAGCCACAACACTTTGCTTTGGCGGCCGCCACTGATGATGGCCGCTTACTGGCAGGGGCGTTTACTGCGCAGGGCCAGTACATCGCCGAGCTGACGGATGTGCCGAAAACCGATCAGTTGATCTTGGCCCCAGATGGGCATTTGCTCTATTTGTTATCGGGCAATCAGCTCTATATCTACCAACTTGGCACTGAACTAACACTGCGGGAAGTGGTGTCGTTGCGCGATGATAAACATGCCGCCGATGGCCCTTTAACTCTCGCGCTGTTGGCCGGTGGAAAGTCTCTGTTGGTTCAATCGCCGGACGGCGTAGTCACGCAATGGTTTGACGTGCCCAAAGAGCCAGATAATCAATACCATTTAACACGAATTCGCAGCTTTACTCCTGCGGGTAAGGGCTTACTGACGACTGAAAATGCCCGGCGAGTATTTGCTTCATTGTCGCCACAAGGCGAGTTATCGCTCTTCTCCAGCATCCAGTCAGCTCCGCTATTGCAGCATAAATTGGCGGAGGGGGTGACCCATGCGGCTTTTTCTCCTTGGGGCGATAACCTGCTGATAGAGAATGCGGCTGGTTGGTCTTCTTATCAATTAGACAATCGTTACCCTGATATCAATTGGCGTAGCCTATGGCAGCGGGTGTGGTATGAAAATTACCCGGAGCCGGCCTATGTCTGGCAATCGAGTTCGGCACAAGAGAGTTATCAAGCCAAATTTAGCCTGATACCTATTATCTTTGGCACCCTAAAGGCTGCGGGCTATGCCATGTTGTTTGCTGTTCCACTGGCATTGGCTGGTGCTATTTATACTGCTTATTTTATGTCGGCAGGCCTGCGGAGAGTGGTTAAACCGACGATTGAGATGATGGGCGCATTTCCGACGGTAGTTATTGGGCTGATTGCCGGTATTTGGTTGGCACCGATAATTGAACATTATCTGACCGGTATTTTATTGTTGCCGCCATTGTTGGCGTTGGCGATTCTATTGTGTGGCTGGGGCAGTGCGCGATTGTCGGAAAAAACGCAACGCAAACTGCCCGCAGGCTGGGATGTCATTATCTTGCTGCCGGTCATTCTGTTGACCGGGGCTTCGGCACTCTGGTTGGGGCCGAAATTGGCGATATGGACATTGGGAATTCCGTTGCATGAATGGTTGGGCGATAATTATTCTCAGCGTAATGCCTTAGTTGTGGGCGTTGCCATGGGCTTTGCCCTGGTCCCTGTCATTTTCTCGCTGGCCGAAGACGCCCTCTTTAGTGTGCCACCGTCACTGAGCCAAGGTTCTCTGGCGCTAGGTGCTACGCCATGGCAAACCCTGACTCGTGTTGTTTTGCCATCAGCTTATGCGGGTGTTTTCTCCGCGCTGATGATTGGTTTTGGCCGCGCGGTTGGGGAGACCATGATTGTACTTATGGCAACCGGGAATACGCCGATTATTGATGGCAGCATTTTCCAAGGATTACGGGCGATGGCGGCCAACATTGCTATTGAAATGCCGGAGGCCGTGATGGGCAGCGGTCATTATCGGGTGCTATTCCTGACGGCATTAGTCCTGTTTTGTTTCACGTTTTTAGTCAATACACTCGCCGAATCCATTCGTCTGCGCTTACGTGAACGCTATCAAATGGAGCAGATTGCCTGATGGCCAGCTTGACCAAAAAATGGTTTACCTCTGGCTCGCCGTGGATTTGGCTGACAGCCGGATCAGTGAGCATCAGCTTGTTAGCCTTACTGGGTGTTGTCTTGTTATTGGCCGGGCAGGGGATGCGATATTTCTGGCCCAGCCCGGTTTACGAGTTTGAACTCAAGCAAACTGCCGCCGGCCCGGTCAGAGTGATTGGTGAGATTTATCAGCAGCAGTCTCTCCCTCGCCAGCAATTAGAACAAGCGGGCATGGTTTTACCGCCAGAGGCGGGTGACACCGTGACCCGTTATCTGATTAAAACCGGTAACCGTGAGACACAAGGGCAAGATTTTCACCGGTTGCTGGACACGGATATTCAGCAGCGCAGTCAGCCTAAAGATTTACTGGTACTAGATAGGCAAAATAATGGGACAGCATATGGTTTTCTCGCCGGAATGCTGGATAACGGCCAGCCCGTTGTGGGCGATAATTTGGCTCAGGAACTGCAAAAGCGTATTCCGGTGATACAGGCGCTGGTCAGGCAGTCGAAAGATATCCAGTTCCGTCAGATGAACATGCTGAATCAACAGTTTGAAGTATTACGACTACAGAAAAAACGCCTGCAAATGACCGGTGATTTTGACAGTAAATCACAAGACCGAATTGAAGCCGAGTGGGGCGAACTACAGCGCAGCCATCTGGCGATGATGGAGAAATTACGCGGCCTGCAAACGGACCAAAACCGTTACACCCTGCTGTTACGGGACATGAATGGGCAAATTCATCCACTGCCACTTAGCCAAATCAAGAGTGCCTGGTATCCCAATGATATGAGTCTTTGGCAGAAACTGCGCCATTTTGCAGTGCAAACACATAAGTTTCTGACTGATAACCCGCGTAACGCCAATACTGAGGGCGGCGTGTTTCCGGCTATTTTTGGTACTGTATTGATGGTGATATTGATGTCCATCGTGGTTATGCCATTGGGTGTCATTGCGGCGGTTTACTTACATGAGTACGCGGGAAAAAACTGGCTGACTCGGATGATTCGTATTTCCGTGGTGAATTTAGCCGGCGTGCCATCCATTGTTTATGGAGTATTTGGCCTCGGTTTCTTTGTCTATTTTATAGGCGGCTCACTGGATAAACTGTTTTACCCTGAAGCGCTGCCCAACCCGACCTTCGGCACGCCGGGCGTATTATGGGCGGCATTAACCCTGGCATTATTGACATTGCCGGTGGTGATTGTTGCGACTGAAGAGGGCTTATCGCGTATTCCGGTCAGCTTACGGCAAGGTTCACTCGCGCTAGGGGCGAGTAAAGCAGAGACACTGTGGCATATTGTGTTGCCGATGGCCGCTCCAGCCATGATTACCGGGTTAATTTTAGCGGTAGCGCGAGCGGCAGGGGAAACGGCTCCGCTGATGTTGGTCGGGGTGGTGAAATCAGCGCCACTCTTGCCGGTGGACGGTGTTTTCCCGTTCCTGCATTTAGAACGTAAATTTATGCATTTAAGCTTCCAGATATACGATATGGCATTCCAAAGCCCTAATGTAGAAGCTGCCCGGCCATTAGTGTTCGCCACGGCACTATTGCTGGTTATCATTGTGGTTGGCCTTAATTTAGCGGCTATTGGTATTCGTCATCATCTGCGCGAAAAATACCGTGGTTTAATGCTGTGACTGAACTTTTTAACCCGCAGGACAATATATGGGACTGTTGATGCCGGATTCGCTGCCACTGCTTGATGTGCAGCAACTGACTCACGAGCAAACTGCCTTGGCGGTCGAAAAGCTCAATTTATTCTATGGCGACAAACAAGTGCTGCACGATATTTCCTTTAATGTGCCCAAGCACCGTGTTACCGCGCTGATTGGCCCCTCTGGCTGTGGTAAATCAACTTTATTACGCTGCTTTAACCGAATGAATGATTTGCTGGATAATTGCCGTCTTGAGGGGCAGATCCGTCTTGGTAATGAAGTGATTACCGAGAAAAGCACCGATGTTGCTGCATTGCGTCGGCGGGTTGGCATGGTCTTCCAGCGGCCAAATCCCTTCCCAAAATCTATTTATGAGAATGTGGTCTATGGCCTGCGTTTACAGGGGATCCGTGACCGACGCGTTCTCGATGATGCCGTTGAGCGCTCATTACGGGCTGCTGCCTTGTGGCATGAAGTCAAAGACCGGTTGCGCGAAAACGCCTTCCGCCTTTCCAGTGGTCAGCAACAGCGCTTAGTGATAGCCAGAGCCATTGCGATTGAGCCGGAAGTGCTATTGTTGGATGAGCCGACATCGGCATTGGACCCTATCTCGACTTTGACTATTGAAGAGCTTATTACTGAATTAAAACAGCAATATACTGTGGTGTTGGTTACCCATAACATGCAGCAGGCAGCAAGGGTTTCAGATTATACTGCTTTTATCCATCAGGGGGCGCTGGTGGAATATAACGATACCGACGCGCTGTTTACTTCGCCACATCAGCGGCGTACGGAAGACTATATTACCGGGCGCTACGGTTGATTCTGAGGAATTGGCACTGAAGCGACTGGGATTGCTTCAGCGCCAATGAATGACCAGGCTATCGGCTAAGTACTCTTTATCGATGGTGTTTTATATTTGGCCAAATATTGTGGCTGGAAAATACACATGCGAATGGCAGTGCGATACTCGCCATTGATAAAGAACTCTTGTTTCAACTCACCTTCCAATTCAAAGCCTAATTTGCTGTAGATATGAATAGCTTTCTCATTTTCTTTATCCACAATCAAATACAGTTTATACAAGTTCAGTACGGAAAAACCGTATTCCATTGCTAATCTTGCAGCTGAACCGGCATAACCTTTACCTTGATGGGCTGGGTCGATAATAATCTGAAACTCAGCACGGCGGTGAATATGGTTAATTTCAACCAGCTCGACCAGACCCACTTTTGTGCCCTGGCTTTCAATAATAAAGCGTCGCTCGCTCTGATCATGAATATGCTTATCGTACAAATCAGACAGCTCGACAAAAGCCTCGTAAGGCTCTTCAAACCAATAGCGCATAACGCTGGCATTGTTATCTAACTGATGAACAAACGGCAGATCATCCCGTTCCAGTGGACGTAACCGGACGCTGCTAGTGGTAGACATGCTTACTCCTCGTATGACGGCAGCGGTTGCTGCCATAGAAATTATACTATTAGCACAAGGTGTAAGCACAGGGGAATTAAAAAAGGCGCTTACCCAAAAAATGGCAGCGCCTTTAATCAGTCAGCTATTAACTACGGGTTTTATTCTGCCGCATAACCTTGAGCGGGTAAGCGCTTACCATCCAACCAGGCAGCATTATCCTGCATAGACAGGCGGCCATCGGTAAACCAACCGACCACTAGCGGATAAATATTGTGCTCCTGAGTTTGGACTCTCTCGATCACATCTTCTTCAGTATCATCACTGAAAATCGGGACTTTGGCTTGCAGAATAACGGGGCCACCATCCAGTTCATCAGTGACAAAATGCACTGAAGTACCGTGTTCCTGATCACCGTTTTCCAGTGCCTGGCGATGGGTGTGCAGGCCCGGGTATTTTGGCAGTAATGAGGGATGAATATTCAACATTCGGCCAGCATAATGCTGAACAAACTCAGGGCTGAGAATACGCATATAACCCGCAAGCACCAGTAAATCAGGCTGATATTCATCAATGGCTTGCGCTAATGCCAAGTCGAAACTGGCACGATCAGCATAGGATTTGGCATCTATTGCATGGTGTGCAATGCCCGCCAATTCAGCACGTTCTAACCCATAAGCTTGCGGATTATTACTAAAAACAGCACTAATCTCGCCTGAAATACGCCCCTGCTGTTGGGCGTCTATCAGTGCTTGTAAATTACTGCCTTGGCCCGAGAGCAAAACCACTATCTTTTTCATAATACCCTTCGTACTTGAAGCTGCAGGATGAGTCAGCAATATTATGGGTTGATAATAACTTGCTCTGCACCATCAGTTGCGGCAGCGATCACCCCGATTTTCCATGCTTTTTCACCGGATGCTGTTAGTAGCTCAACGGCTTTATCGGCGAGTTCTGCCGGAAGCGCAACAACCATGCCAACCCCACAGTTAAATGTACGGTACATTTCGTGGCGGCTGACATTACCGGCTTGCTGCAACCAGCTAAATACCGCAGGCCACTGCCAGCTAGCTTCATCGATAACCGCCTGAGTCCCTTGTGGCAAAACGCGTGGGATATTTTCCCAGAAGCCGCCGCCGGTCAGGTGAGCAATAGCATGAATATCAAGTTGTTCAATCAGGCTAAGGATGGATTTTACATAGATTTTGGTTGGTTCCAGCAAGTGGTCAGCCAGAGATTTACCGTCTAATTGAGTCTGTTCTGGATTTGTGTTGCTGACTTCCAGAATTTTACGTACCAGCGAATAGCCATTCGAATGCGGGCCGCTGGCACCTAAGGCCACCAGAGCATCACCCGGAGCGACCTTGCTGCCGTCAATAATTTCAGATTTTTCGACCACACCAACACAGAAGCCAGCAACGTCATAATCTTCACCGTGGTACATCCCCGGCATTTCGGCGGTTTCGCCACCAACCAGTGCACAACCTGATTGTTTACACCCTTCAGCGATGCCGGTAATCACACTGGCGGCAGTATCTACATCCAGTTTGCCGGTGGCAAAATAGTCAAGGAAGAACAAAGGCTCGGCACCTTGAACAACCAGGTCGTTGACACACATAGCGACTAAATCGATACCGATAGTATCGTGGCGTTTCAGGTCCATCGCCAGGCGTAGCTTGGTGCCAACGCCATCAGTGCCTGAAACAAGAATAGGTTCACGGTATTTTTGTGGCAAAGCGCACAGGGCACCGAACCCGCCCAATCCACCCATCACTTCTGGGCGACGGGTTTGTTTAACCACACCTTTTATGCGATCAACAAGGTCATTGCCGGCATCAATATCTACACCTGCGTCTTTATAGCTGAGAGAGGTTTTGTTGGTCACTGCGAGGTCCCCACGGCGGTTGGCGGTTTAAGCATAGGAAGAAAACGCGACAATTCTAACAGCGCAGGCAAACGTTTGCGAGTAGCTTGTGATATCACGCCGATTTTTAGCTTTCTTGACTTAATAATGATTTTCTATTGATCTGAATCAGGCTATTCATTATGGCGTTCAAAAAAAAAGGCGGTATAATCTCGCGATTTTTTTGGCCGCCAGTCGCCTAACCAGGAGAAAAATAATGAAGATCGTTGAGGTGAAGCACCCGCTAGTAAAACATAAACTTGGTTTGATGCGTGAGAATGATATCAGTACAAAGCGTTTTCGCGAGTTAGCGTCTGAAGTGGGGAGTTTGCTGACTTACGTGGCAACCGCCGATCTGGAAACTGAGAAAGTCACCATCGAGGGTTGGAACGGGCCGGTTGAGATTGAACAGATTAAAGGTAAGAAAATTACGGTAGTGCCTATTCTGCGTGCTGGTTTGGGCATGATGGAAGGGGTTTTGGAAAATGTTCCTAGCGCTCGCATCAGTGTGGTCGGTGTCTATCGCGACGAAGAGACGCTAAAACCAGTACCTTACTTCCAGAAGCTGGTGTCAAATATCGATGAGCGCATGGCGCTGGTGGTTGACCCGATGCTGGCAACCGGTGGTTCGATGATTGCGACCATTGATTTGCTTAAGAATGCAGGCTGTAAGAGTATCAAAGTATTGGTGTTGGTCGCCGCACCAGAAGGGATTAAAGCATTGGAGGCTGCTCACCCAGATGTCGAGCTGTACACGGCTTCCATCGATCAAGGGCTGAACGAACACGGTTACATCATCCCTGGGTTAGGTGATGCTGGTGATAAGATTTTCGGAACAAAATAAAGATGATAGCCGACTCGATAGTCGGCTTTTTTTTGAATAAGTTTTAGCATAAACATTTTTAAACACACCATTGAGAGGATAGAGAAAATGAGCCGTCGCACCATTGGCGTCAGCGAGCGTCCACCGCTGCTCCAGACGATCCCCCTGAGTTTCCAACATTTATTCGCAATGTTTGGTGCCACAGTTTTAGTTCCTATTCTGTTTAAAATTAACCCGGCCACAGTGCTGTTGTTTAATGGTATCGGAACCTTGCTTTACTTATTCATTTGTAAAGGAAAGATCCCAGCTTACCTAGGGTCCAGCTTCGCCTTTATTTCGCCGGTATTACTGCTGTTGCCATTGGGGTACGAAGTCGCGCTGGGCGGTTTTATCATGTGCGGCGTGCTGTTTTGTCTGGTCGCATTGATTGTAAAAAAAGCCGGTACTGGCTGGCTAAATGTCCTCTTCCCACCGGCGGCGATGGGGGCGATTGTTGCCGTTATCGGCCTTGAACTGGCGGGTGTTGCTGCGGGTATGGCGGGGTTATTACCTGCGCAAGGAGTGACGGTCGATTCAACCACAATCATTATTTCAATGGTGACGTTAGGTGTGACCATTCTGGGATCAGTGCTGTTCCGCGGCTTTTTTGCCATTATCCCGATTCTAATTGGTGTGCTGGCCGGTTATGCCCTGTCATTCGTGATGGGTGTGGTTGATTTAACGCCAATCCGTGATGCTCACTGGTTTGCTTTACCGACGTTTTATACTCCGCGCTTTGAGTGGTTTGCCATTTTGACCATTTTACCTGCGGCGCTGGTGGTGATTGCCGAGCATATTGGCCACTTGGTGGTAACAGCAAATATTGTGAAAAAGGATTTGATTCGTGACCCTGGCCTGCATCGTTCGATGTTTGCTAATGGTATTTCAACAGTGATTTCCGGCTTCTTCGGCTCAACACCGAATACCACTTACGGTGAAAATATCGGTGTTATGGCGATCACCCGTGTTTACAGCACTTGGGTTATTGGTGGTGCCGCGATTCTGGCGATTATGCTCTCTTGTGTCGGTAAATTGGCCGCGGCAATTCAGGCCGTTCCGGTGCCGGTTATGGGCGGTGTTTCATTGCTGCTGTACGGTGTGATTGCAGCGTCAGGTATCCGCGTGTTGATCGAGTCAAAAGTGGACTACAACAAAGCGCAAAACCTGATTTTAACCTCTGTCATCCTGATTATCGGGGTGAGCGGCGCGAAAGTGAATATTGGTGCAACTGAACTGAAAGGCATGGCGTTGGCTACAGTAGTCGGCATCGGCCTGAGCTTGCTGTTCAAAGTGATCAGTTTGATCCACACTGAAGAAGAGATTATTGAAGCACCGGAAGACGAACCTGCACTTAAGTAAACGTGATCTCTGGCCGTGCCGCACTTGTCGGTTCGGCCAGTTTTTCGTCCTAGATCAGGTTTTTATGCTGTTGTAATTTTTTGTGGTAAGCTTGCCACGTTTTCCCGCCCGTTTTGTTGGTTGAGGTGCTTCTGAATACGCCGGCACAGCTTTCACTGCCACTCTATCTTCCCGATGATGAAACTTTTGCTAGTTTTTATCCGGGGGAGAACCCGTCCCTATTAGCGGCGATCCAGTCTACTGTTCATCAGTCTCATGGCAGTTATATCTACTTCTGGTCACGTGAAGGGGGTGGACGTAGCCATTTATTGCATGCCGCTTGCGCTGAGTTATCGCAAAAAGGTGAGGCCGTGGGTTATGTCCCGCTGGATAAACGCGCATATTTTGTGCCGGAAGTGTTGGATGGTATGGAACAGCTGGCACTGGTTTGTATTGATAATATTGAGTGTATTGCTGGCGATGAACAGTGGGAAATGGCGATATTTAACCTCTATAACCGCATTGTAGAAACCGGCCGCACCCGTTTATTGATAACCGGCGATCGCCCGCCGCGCCAATTAAACCTCGGTTTACCTGATTTAGCTTCTCGGCTTGATTGGGGGCAAATCTATAAATTGCAGCCTTTGTCAGATGATGAAAAATTGCAAGCTCTGCAATTACGCGCCAAATTACGCGGTTTTGAATTACCTGAAGATGTTGGCCGTTTTCTGTTAAAACGACTGGATCGGGAAATGCGCACTCTGTTTACGACACTCGATCAGCTTGATCGCGCCTCTATAACCGCACAACGCAAGCTCACGATTCCTTTCGTGAAAGAGATTCTGGGGTTGTAAACAATAACATTGAACGAATACATGTTATGGCATCCGTTCAATGTTTATCCCTAATCCAATCACTTCAGGGTAAGATTTCAAGCACTTGCTCTGGTGGTCGGCCAATTCTTGCTTTGCCTTGAGCAACCACAATTGGGCGTTCGATCAATTTGGGATTATCACTCATAGCTTGCAGTAATTGCTCTTGTGTCAGAGCCTTATCCGCCAGATTCAGCTCTTTATAGAGATCCTCTTTGGTGCGCATTAATTGTCGGGCGTCACTGAAACCCAACTGTTGCAGCAACTCTTTTAACGTCGCCACCGAGGGTGGGGTGTCTAAATACAATACTACCTGTGGTTTGATATCGTGCTGCTCAATTAACGCGAGGGTTTCCCGGCTTTTGGAGCAACGCGGATTATGATAAATCGTCACGTCTTTCATCATACTTTCCTTAGGACTTCTGATATTTACGGAAACGCTCATTCAATTGGCGTAATTGGTCAATGCGGGCATCATAGCGAGCTTGTTCCAAACTCCCCAGTTTCACTCGCGCACTGGCGTCACTGAGTAAGCCGATAGCTTGAGTCAATTTACCACTCAGTGCCAGGCTTTCTGCGCGCGCGGCCAGTTCTTGATCGCGCAGACCCAGTGCTGCTGCCGCTTGCGCCAGTAAATCCCAGCCGTTAGGGTCATTAGGGTTGCTGAATGTATAGCTGCGCAATATTTTGATAGCCGCAGCCGGTTGGCCGCCCTGAACATAGGCATTGGCCAGATTCAACTGCAATACCGGCTCATCATTTTGTTTAGCGGTTGCCGCTTGTAGGCGGCTAATGGCGCTGGCTGCTTTATTTTGGCCCAAATCGATATCAGTCATCAGGTCAAGGAACCAAATATTGCCCGGCTGTTGTGTTAATAGCGGTTGTAACTGATTGCGGGCTTCATCGTATTTTTTGGCTTGATACAGCAAAATAGCCTGGCCGTATTTGGCGGCCAGCTGTTCGCGCGACGTCCCTTTACTTAAGGTTTCAAGTAGGTCTGGTGTCAGGCTATTTTCCGTCGAACCATACATGCCCAAAATCCGGACTTTGGCGAACAAATAATCTTGCGACGAGGCAATCGGGTGCGGTTTCATCTGATTAGCACGGTTACGCGCATCAGCTAAACGGCTATCGGGTAATGGGTGAGTCAGCAGCATTTCGGGTGGTTTAGATGCATATCGCGACTGATCAGCCAGTTTTTGCAGGAAATTCGGCATGGCTTGCGGGTCAAATCCTGACCTCTGCAATACTTGAATACCAATTCGGTCAGCTTCTTGTTCATTGCCCTGAGTAAAGCTGATGATTCCTTGCTGAGCACCCGCCAATGTGCCGCTCAAGCCCGCCATACCAGCTTGTGGGCTGGCCATCGTCAGCAAAATAGACCCAAGCACCCCAACCCATGTCAGGGGAGCCATTCGTTGCTGTTCTTCCATTGCTCGCGCCAGGTGGCGTTGAGTGACATGAGAGATTTCATGGGCTAATACGGATGCCAGTTCGCTTTCGTTTTCTGTATAGCGAAACAGAGCCGAGTGGAGCACCACATTGCCGCCAAAGAAAGCAAAGGCGTTAATTTGGTCGTTATTCACCAAATAGAAATGAAATGGTGTGCGCACTGAATAAGCATTTGCGACTAAGCGGTTACCCAGCGAATTGATGTATTGTGTCAGTAATGGGTCATAAATCAGTGGGGCACTGGCGCGCATTTGGCGGACATAAAAATCCCCCATGGCTTTTTCCTGATCAATACTTAATGTTGCACCCGCGGAAGTGCCGATATCGGGCAACAGGTCTTGCGTCTGGGTCTCAGCGTTGACAGCTACGGGGCCGGTGAGTAACAAGCTACTGAGCAAGGCGGCTACCACCGTTTTACTTGCCCGACCTGCTTTGTTTAACTGACCTGTTTTATTTAACTGATATGTCATAAACGAGGTTGCCCCTACTGATGTAATGACAATTAGACTCCGAGATGTGTAAGAGTTCTTCTTCCTTGCTCTGCTCTCCAGTACAATCATCACGAAAGCGAGTTAGATCACAAAAATAGTATTAAATAGGTCAAAGGTTAAGCTCATCATCCATTACTGAAACTTGCAACTATCTTAGTCAGCCTATAGGTATAAAGAAATAGTTATATGAAGGAATGGCGACTAAGGCAACGGTGATAAGAAAACGGCTGACGTGTCAAACAGACTTTCGGTCATACCTGTGTATATCGGGGCTGTTAAAGGAATTCGTCAATTTGCGGGTTTCTCATGGTATTTAAGGAGCAATTTCGGATGCTAGAGCTGTTGTTACAATGGTATCGCCGCCGTTTTACCGATCCGCAGGTTATCGCTTTACTGGTTATTCTGTTGGCTGGGTTCTGTATTCTCTACTTCTTCAGCGGTATCTTGGCCCCGTTATTGGCGGCTATTGTTCTAGCGTATCTGTTAGAGTGGCCGACGGCCCGGTTACAGCGTATTGGGTGTTCGCGCCCGTGGGCGGCCAGTATTATGTTGGTGGTTTTCGGCGGTGTTGCGCTGCTGGCGGTATTTGTTGTCGCCCCGACAGTCTGGCAACAAGGCAATAATCTGATCTCGGATATGCCGAAAATGCTGAATAAATTCAATGCATTCGCTCAGACATTACCTTCGCGTTATCCCGCATTGGTGGACGCCGGTATTGTCGATATGATGGCCGAAAATCTGCGCGGTAAGCTCTCTGGGATGGGTGAGTCAGTGGTGAAATTCTCGCTGGCGTCATTAATTGGCTTACTGACATTAGCTATCTATTTGATTTTAGTGCCGCTGATGCTGTTTTTCCTGCTCAAAGATAAAGAGCAAATGCTGAATGCAGTGCGCCGTATTTTACCGCGCAACCGGGGTTTGGCCGGCCAAGTTTGGTTAGAAATGAACCAACAGATTACCAACTATATTCGCGGGAAAGTAGTGGAAATGGTGGTGGTCGGCATCGCCACTTATTTAGTGTTCTTTGTGATGGGGATGAATTACGCCCTGTTACTGGCGGTATTGGTCGGTTTTTCTGTTTTGATTCCTTATATTGGCGCGGTGATTGTTACTATCCCGGTGGTGCTGGTCGCCCTATTCCAATGGGGAATTGGCGCGGATTTCTGGACACTTTTTGTCGCCTACTTAGTGGTGCAGGGGTTGGATGGTAACTTGCTGGTGCCAGTGTTATTTTCTGAGGCGGTGAATTTGCATCCGCTGGTCATTATCCTGTCAGTGATCATTTTTGGCGGGATGTGGGGCTTTTGGGGCGTATTTTTTGCTATACCCTTGGCCACACTGGTGAAAGCCGTTATTCATGCATGGCCTGAGGAGTTTATCCCCGACGCAGATTAACTGCCCCCGCCGACCTTACTGCACAATAATGGCTTTGGGGATAATTCGATTTATTGGCAATAAAAAGAGCGCTTAAGCGCTCTTTTTTACAAATGATGGGCATAGCTCACAGGGCTATCACTCAAGCACTTTGGCGCAAATAATCCAAAACGATATCGTGGTGGTTGGTGGTTTTGAAATTATCAAACACATGCTCCACTTTCCCATCAGTCCCAATCAAGAAGCTGATGCGATGAATACCGTCATAGGTTTTACCCATAAAGCTTTTCTCGCCCCAGACACCAAATTGCTCAGCAACCTGATGATTTTCATCAGATAGCAATGTGAAATTCAGCAGTTCTTTTTCTGCAAAACGTGACAACTTTTCCGGTTTATCGGTGCTAATACCCAGCACTTCGACGCCCGCATTTTTTAATTCATCCATGTTGTCGCGCAGACCGCAGGCCTGAACAGTACAGCCAGGTGTCATGGCTTTAGGATAAAAATAGACTAAGACACGTTGTCCCTGGAAGTCGGCCAAACTAATTTGCTCGCCGTCTTGGTCGGGCAAACTAAACTTCGGCGCAATATCACCGGCTTTCAATGGGCTCATTACTAACTCTCCATTCGTGAGTCATGCTGTGGATAGTTCACAACGCTAATACTGCCTTGTGCGTTGAGTTCTGTACATAGCTGATAAAAAGCGTGTTCGATTATTGAACTGTCTTGGCTAGCGGGACTGTGCGCACTCATCTGGATATGTAACCGAGGAGGAATGTCACCTTCAGCCGGTTGAGTTTTGGAAACCAACTCCGCAATATTCATATTGTGGCAATGGAACAGATTGGTAAACCGTTCAATAATATGAGGGGAGTCATTCACTTCAACTTTAACCCATACCGTAGCAGGCATGGCTTTCTGATGTTGAGCATTGGTTCGTTTCATTACAATCAGCAAATCAAGCTCTGCGCCTTTTTGCGGCAAGGTTGATTCCAGAAGGGTGATGGCGTTCCAACTGCCTGAAAGCAGCATAATAAATGTGAACTCTTCACCAAACATGGCCAGCCGGCTATCTTCAATATTACAACCGCAGCTACTGACATGGCGGGTGATAGTATTTACGATCCCAGGGCGGTCAGCACCGAGTGCGGTAATGACCAGATAATGTTCATCAAGCTGCGGCAAAATCGCTCTTCCTGTGATGCTCTTTGGGGTTACCATGGTAAACATAAAAAAAACCTGCTGCCAAGCGCTTACAACACAGTTGTTTGCTTGCTTTTGGATAGAGGTCAAAAGTACCATGAGGAACTTGTTTAAGGAGGGGGTGGGCAATGTTTATGGGAAGTCCAGAATTTACAGAAAATCGAATGTTTACAGGAAGCATAGTTGCACTGATAACGCCGATGGACGACAAAGGTGCTGTCGATCGTGCCAGCCTTAAGAAACTTGTTGATTATCATGTAGCCAGTGGAACTGCGGCGATTGTCTCCGTAGGCACAACTGGTGAGTCTGCAACATTAAACCATGACGAACATGTTGATGTGGTCATGCAGACGCTCGAACTGGCCGACGGCCGGATTCCTGTCATTGCCGGAACCGGTGCTAATGCCACCTCCGAAGCAATTTCACTTACGCAGCGGTTTAATGATACCGGTGTGGTGGGTTGCCTGACGGTAACGCCATATTATAACCGTCCTATGCAGGAAGGGTTATATCAGCATTTTAAAGCGATCGCAGAAAGTACCGATTTACCACAAATTCTCTATAATGTGCCATCGCGTACCGGTTGCGATATGTTACCGCCAACCATTGCCCGCTTAGCCAAGATTAAAAATATTGTTGCTGTTAAAGAGGCAACAGGGAACTTAAGTCGTGTAAGTCAGATCCAAGTGCTGGTTGATGATGAAGATTTCATCCTGCTCAGTGGTGACGATGCGAGCGGTCTGGACTTTATGCAACTGGGCGGTAAAGGTGTTATTTCAGTGACAGCAAACATTGCTGCGCGTGAAATGGCTGAACTTTGTGCACTAGCGGCACAGGGTAACTTTGCAGAAGCTCGCCGTTTGAATCAGCGCTTGATGCCATTGCATCAGCATTTATTTGTAGAAGCAAACCCAATTCCGGTGAAATGGGCCGCAAAGAAACTGGGGTTAATGGCGAATGATACTTTGCGTCTGCCAATGACTCCACTGACTGACCCGGCTAAACGGGTTGTGGAAGACGCGCTGAAAAGCGCAGGTTTGCTGTAACTCTTAGGGAAATTTGATGGCAATATCATTGCAAAAGTCGACGGTGGTAACGGTTGTGGGAGTTTCGCTGGCAATGCTGCTGGCAGGCTGCACTACTGACCAACGCTACAAACGCCAGGTTGGCGGTGACGAGTCTTATCTTGAAGCTCCGGGGCTGAAGCCGCTGAACTCACCTGCCGGGATGATCCTGCCTATTCAAAATGGTGAGTATGATGTCCGTTCCGTCAACTCTCAAGGCGCTGTGGGCAAGCAGTTGGACATCCGTCCTCCGGTACAATCATTGGCATTGTTAAGCGGCTCCCGCGCTGAAAATGCTAACGATACCAGCAAGCTATTGTTAGAAAATAGCCCGCAAAATCGTAATCTGTGGGCGCAGGTCACCCGTGTTCTACAGGACAAAAACTGGACGATAGCCAGCCGTCAGGATGCCAACCAAACGTTGACAACTGATTGGGTTAAATGGAATCGTGCAGATGAAGACGTCCAGTTTGAAGGCCGTTATCAGATAAGTGTGCAAGAGCAAGGTTATCAGCTGGCCTTGGTGGTGAAATCCCTTGAGTTACAACAAGGTGGAAAACCTATCACCAGCTATACCGAAGTCCAGCGCTATAACGGTGCGATGCTGAATGCCATTATCGAAGGCTTGGATAAGGTTCGTTCTGATAGCGAAAGCAGCCAGGCAGCACGCAAAGTCGGCACTCTTGATGTCCAAAGTGGCAGCGATGATACCGGCTTACCGCAACTGATTGTTCGCGCGCCTTATGCTGTGTTGTGGGAACGCCTACCTGCTGCACTCGAGAAGATTGGCATGAAAGTCACTGACCGCAGCCGCCCACAAGGCTCGATTAACGTTACTGTTAAATCAATGAGCAGCAGTAGTTGGGATGCGTTGGGTGCCAAAGACCCTGAATTGCCAGAGGGTGATTATAAGTTGCAAGTCGGTGACCTTGATAACCGCAGTAGCTTACAATTCATCGGCCCTAAAGGGCATACCCTGACTCAGGCGCAGAATGATGCGCTGGTTGCGGTGTTCCAGGCAGCGCTTAGCCAGACTAGTGCTACAAGTACCAAATAAAACCAAAGGGGCTTCGGCCCCTTTAAACCCGTCATACTTCAAGCTGCATGAGCGTTGACTACATTCAGTCACCCGAATCACTGACTACAGTAGGCGCATCGGGGCTCTCTCTTGCCGCCTTCCTGCAACTCGAATTATTTAGGGCTTATTCATTTTATGGCGAGTTACATTTTCACATTACTGGAGTAATAAGATGCAAAAGCTAGCTGAGTTGTATCGTGGCAAGGCGAAAACCGTCTATACCACCGAAAATCCTGACCTGTTGGTATTGGAGTTCCGTAACGATACGTCAGCACTGGATGGTCAGCGCATTGAACAGTTCGATCGTAAAGGCATGGTAAACAACAAATTTAACCATTTTATTATGGCTAAATTGGAAGAGGCTGGCATTCCTACCCAGATGGAACGCTTGCTGTCAGACACCGAAGTGCTGGTGAAAAAACTGGAAATGATCCCAGTTGAGTGTGTTATCCGTAACCGTGCTGCGGGTTCGTTGGTAAAACGTCTGGGTATCGAAGAAGGTTTAGAGCTGAGTCCTCCGCTGTTTGATCTGTTCTTGAAAAATGATGCAATGCATGACCCGATGGTTAATGAGTCCTACTGCAAAACATTTGGTTGGGCAACACAAGCACAATTAGCACGGATGAAAGAACTGAGCTATTTGGCCAATGACGTGTTGAGTAAACTGTTTGATGATGCGGGTTTAATCCTGGTGGACTTCAAGTTGGAATTCGGCCTGTTTAACGGTGAAGTGGTATTGGGCGATGAGTTCTCTCCCGATGGCAGCCGTTTGTGGGATAAGAAAACCCTGAATAAAATGGACAAAGACCGCTATCGTCAAAGTCTGGGTGGTTTGATTGAAGCTTACGAGGAAGTTGCACACCGTATTGGCGTTAAATTAGACTAACCGCGCAATCGATTACGTTTTCTTTGGCGTAACCGTTCTAAGGGGAGATAAGCTTTATCTTCCCTTAATACCTTTCTTAATTTCCCCCACTGTTGCATTAATCATTTGTACTTTTAATGGTATTAGCTTTACAGATTTCCTACGATAATACGTAAGGAATATATCTGGGAGCAAAGCTATGCGTTGGCAAGGTCGTCGAGAAAGTGACAATGTAGAAGACAGACGGGGTAGTTCATCGGGCGGCGGTGGCGGATTTCGGCCGCCTATTGGTGGCAAAGGTGGCCTTGTCATCTTGATTGTGGTGCTGGTGGCGGGTTACTACGGGGTTGATTTGACGCCGTTGTTAAATGGCAGTGATCCTGTGTCTCAAACTCAATCACCGCCGCGTTCACAAAGCCCTGTTAGCGCCCAAGATGACCAATACGCTAAATTTACCTCTGTGGTGCTGGCTGACACAGAAGATACCTGGAAACCTATTTTCGAGAAAATGGGGCGCACTTACAAAGAACCGAAACTGGTGATGTACCGGGGTGCAACGCGAACCGGTTGTGGCACGGGGCAGTCGGTAATGGGGCCGTTTTATTGCCCGGCAGACAGCACGGTTTATATTGATTTATCTTTCTATGAAGATATGAAGAATAAACTGGGTGCGGGCGGTGACTTTGCTCAAGCCTATGTAATTGCTCATGAAGTTGGGCATCATGTGCAACATTTGATGGGTATTGACACTAAAGTGCGTCAGCAGCAGCAAGGGGCCTCAGAGGCGCAAGCCAATCGCTTGTCGGTCAAAATGGAATTGCAGGCGGACTGTTTTGCCGGTGTATGGGGTAAAGCTATGGAGGAGCAACAAGTGCTGGATGTTGGTGATTTACAAGAAGCCCTGAATGCTGCGCAGGCCATTGGTGATGACAGGTTACAGCAACAACATCAGGGGCGCGTGGTACCGGATAGCTTCACTCATGGCACCTCAGCGCAGCGTTATACCTGGTTTAAACGAGGTTTTGACAGTGGTGATCCCAATAGCTGCAACACATTTGCCAGCCGCTAATAGCGCTAGAACCTCAAGCAAGCAGAGACTATCATAAGGCGACTTTTTGCCGGCGCATTGGCCGCCGGCATTTTATTACATAGTAGGGATTACTATTATGATAAGGCAGAATAACTATGGCCGCTCTTGATCCAACTTTATTAATCTTATTAGTGCTGGCTGGACTCGGCATCATTAGCCACAATATGACTGTCACACTCGCCATTCTGACATTAATCGCCGTTCGCATTACCCCCCTGAATCAGTTTTTCCCCTGGATAGAAAAATACGGCCTAACTATCGGTATATTGATTCTGACCATTGGTGTAATGACGCCGATTGCCAGCGGGAGAATCAGTGCCAGTGAAGTATTACACTCCTTCGTTCAGTGGAAATCGATTCTAGCCATTGTGGTTGGCGTCGCCGTGTCCTGGTTAGGCGGTCGCGGAGTCTCACTGATGACACATCAACCTTCAGTGGTGGCCGGGTTGTTAGTGGGAACCGTGTTGGGTGTTGCATTGTTCCGGGGCGTGCCGGTTGGGCCACTCATTGCCGCAGGTTTGCTCTCATTGGTTATTGGTAAATCTTAAAGTGATTCAAGGAATTATCGCCGGTCAGATGCTGATGGCACAGCAGGGAAATCGACGTTTATTGGTGCTCAGCGGCAGCGCAGATTGGTCACGGCAGCAGGCGTTAAATCTGACTGAGCAATTGTCCGGAGATTGGCTGTGGATAGGGGAGTCTTTGCCGCCAAACATCAAGGGTATTGGACCGGCGGCGGCTAAAACTTTATTGGGGCAAGAGGGGCTGCACGGTGTATTTGATGCCACTGTAGGCCTGAATACGGAAGCGCTGGCTGTGTTGGCCGGGACATTGCAAGCAGGAAGTTGGCTGGTGATGTTAGTGCCGGAGTGGGGCAGTTGGCCACTTTTACCTGATACTGACAGCTTGCGCTGGAGTGAGCAGGATTCACCTATTGCCACGTCGAATTTTATTGACCATCTACAGCGCCAGCTTCTGGCTGATCCCGATGTCATTGTGTGGCGGCAGGGTCAGTTAGCGCCAACGCCAGTGTTTGATTCCCGCCCAAAATGGCAACAACCAGATGGCACTCCCACCGCAGAGCAGCAGAGTATTCTTCAGCGCTTGATACGAGCAAAACAGGGAGTTTGGGTGCTGACGGCGGCTCGAGGAAGAGGCAAATCAACACTTGCCGGTATGTTGGTGGCGCGGTGTCCGGGCAATTGTTGGGTTACCGGGCCGGGTAAGGCGGCGACTCAAGTATTAAGCCAACGGGCAGGGGAACGGGTATGTTTTTGGGCCCCAGACGCACTGTTAGATTACTGTCAGCACCATGATGTTAGTGATGTCGACTGGCTATTGATTGATGAAGCTGCGGCTATCCCCACGGCGCTATTGTCAGCACTTTTGGCCTACTTTCCTCGGGTATTACTCACCACTACTGTGCAGGGTTATGAAGGCACTGGACGCGGATTTTTATTGAAGTTTTGCGCCACTCTGAATGATTGGCATCATTTGACGCTCACGACCCCCATTCGCTGGGCCAGTAATGATCCGCTGGAGCGGATTATCGATAACATCATGTTGTTCAATGATGAATGGGGGAATGACAAATTACCATTGACCGCATCTGCCGCTGTGCTTGTCGATATCACAACCTGTGAACAGCCTGATTGGTTGGATAATCCCGAATTATTGCGGCGCTTTTACGGTTTGCTTTCCAGTGCCCATTACCGAACCACACCATTGGATTTACGGCGTTTGATGGATGCTCCCGGTATGCATTTTTCTGCGGCAAAGGTTGCAGATTCAGTCGTAGGGGCTTTGTGGCTGGTGGACGAGGGCGGTCTGGAGAGCGCATTAGCCCATGCTGTATGGGCGGGTAAACGTCGGCCAAAGGGCAGTCTGGTGGCGCAATCACTGGCTGCCCACAGTGGGCAATGGCAAGCACCAATCTTATTATCCAGGCGAATTAGTCGGGTCGCGGTTGCCCCCTCCTGGCGACAGCAGGGGATTGCGCGGCAGATGATTGCCGCTGAGCAGGCGCGTGCACAGCGCGAAGGGCTGGATTTTCTTTCAGTCAGTTTTGGTTATACCGCAGAATTAGAGTGTTTTTGGCGTGCTTGTGGTTTTCAACTGGTGCGTGTTGGTAGCCACAAAGAAGCCAGCAGCGGTTGTTATGCGGCAATGGCCATATTGCCCCTGAGCTCGGCAGGGAAAATGCTCTGTGAGGCGGCACGGCAGCAATTAGAGCGCGATTGGTATTGGTTACAGCAATGGATTGATATTCCAGTGCCATTTTCGTTATCGTTGCCAGAACAACCCGATATCGCCTTAAATGACGACGATGGGCGCGAATTGGCCGGTTTTGCTTTTGCTTTGCGTCCATTAGAAGCCAGTTTACCCGCCTTACAGCGGCTGTTATTGCAGACAGAATTACCTCTTCCCGCCTTGCGCCAATATTTGCAGCAGAGCATTTCACAAGCAGAGATTGTTAAGAATCTGGGGCTTTCAGGGCGCAAAGCATTGGTGGCGAAATGGCGGCAAGAAGCTGCCGAAGGGATGGCGGGGTTATGATGGTATAATTATCACTGCACCCAATTACAGTGGTGTCTTGCTATCATCTTCAATAATTCCCACCAACTTCATCAATAAAACCTAATATCCCTCTCAAACTGGCGGCGTATAGTTAACCCTATCATTATTTGGATACTAAAGGTCTCGCGATGAGTCAGAAACACATTGTGGTGCAGCAACCGGCAAAACCTAATCAATTAATTTTGTTATTTCATGGTGTTGGCGACAGCGCAGCGGGCATGGCACCGGTCGGCAGCCATTTTGCACAGGCATTTCCTCAGGCGCTGGTCGTCAGTATTGATGGGCCTTTTGCCAGTGACATGGGCAATGGGCGGCAGTGGTTTTCCGTCCAAGGGATAACTGAACAGGGCCGTCAGGGGCGTATTGACGAAGTGATGCCCGAGTTTATTGCCACTGTGCATCACTGGCAGCAGCAAAGTGGGCTGGGCGCACCACAGACGACGTTAGTGGGCTTCTCTCAGGGCACTATCATGTCATTAGAGGGAGTAAAAGGGCAGCCACAGTTGGCTGGGCAAGTTATCGGATTCAGTGGACGTTTTGCTACTTTGCCGCAGAAACCCATTACTGACGTCGTGGTGCATCTGATTCATGGTGAGCAGGATGGGGTTATATCGGTGGAACAGGCCAAAGCGGCGGCGAGTAGCTTAACGGCACTGGGTAACACTGTGACATTGGATTTGGCTGCTCATACCGGGCATGGCATTAATGAGCTGATGTTGGCGAGGGCTATTGCCCATCTGCGCCAAGACTTGGCAAAGCATTAAATCGGGGGGAGCGGTGCTCCCACCTGTTTACTTTTTCTTACCTTTATCCGGCCAATCGTCATCTTCATCCCACTGTGCATTATTATCGCGGTGTGGTGGGATTTCCGGCTTATTGTTCAAGAATTTTTTATGATCAAGACGGCGTAACTCTTTAATACCGTTTAAGATAATACCTGCCAGTAGGATAAGAACTACCCACCAATAATCTGCGAGCCAATGCATGGTTAACTTCCTTATATCCGTGGTTTTTCAAGAATTTGTATCTTGAAATCCATTGGGTATGGTTATAAATCGTGAAAAAATCATAGATAAATGGCTTGTTAGCCACTCACTACCCGCCACATCCTGTGATTGCCAGGCTTCCAGCAAGATGGCTGGTGTCAGTAAATGTTGCGCCGTTGCCGCCAGAGGGCGGTAACTCAGGTGCCAAGGCTCTGCGGCAACACCGCCAGTGTCTTCGCTAAAAGGCCGATAAAAGCCAAATTCGCCCATATGTGTATCAAGCCATTGAGTCAGTGGATAAAAATACCCGCCAGCCAGATATTCCCATGGTTCCAGTTGCAATTTTGTCCCCGTAGGTAATAGTGACGGATCGTAAATATCCAAATCACTGCCCCAGTGATGACGGCTGGCCCCCGGCAGGGCAGACCAGCGCAAAATAGCTTCACAGCGCGCAGCAGCATCAAGCTGAAGAATATCTATCGGCTGACTGTCTTTATCTAATACTGGTCGCTCGCCGCGAAATTTACCATTCCAGATAGCCAATTGGCGGTCAAAATCACGAAAAGTGCTGGCCGGCTGCAAATCAAAACCCGCCACTTTAGCCGCCTGTTGCATGGCCCGAAAGGCATCAACGGCCTGTGGCTGCATGCGGTGATGGCCCGTTAACATCACTAAATGTTCCGTTGAACGCCCGGTAAGCATCTGTGGTGTTAATGTATTAGCTGTCATGCGATGAGTTGCTCCATGATTCTTTGATACATCCGGCTGAGGAGTTGTAAATCAGCCGCGTGAACGCATTCATTCACTTTATGGATAGTGGCATTAACCGGCCCCAACTCAACGACCTGTGCGCCCATTAATGCAATAAAACGGCCATCAGAGGTGCCGCCGGTAGTTAATAATTGTGGTGTGATTTCCGCGTAATGCTCAACAGCATTCACGACCGCATCAACCAGTGCGCCACGGGCGGTGAGGAATGGCTGACCGGACAACACCCATTCCAGAGTGTAACTGAGTTGATGGCGCTCCAGCAGGGCTTCAACCCGTTGCTTAATCATACTGTCGGTCAGTTCAGTGCTGAAGCGGAAGTTGAACTGCACATAAAACTCACCTGGGATGACGTTATTGCTACCTGTACCGGCATGCAAGTTGGCTATCTGCATACTGGTAGCGGGGAAGAACTCATTACCTTCATCCCATTGGGTGGCCACCAGTTCATTCAGGGCGGGCATGGCGCGGTGAACCGGGTTGTCAGCCAGATGCGGATAAGCCACATGGCCTTGAACGCCGTGGATGCGCAAGTTGGCGGTGATAGAGCCGCGCCGGCCATTTTTCACGACATCGCCGACGCGATCAGTACTGGATGGTTCACCCACCAAACAATAATCCAGCCGTTCATGGCGTGCCATCAGAGTGTTAACCACTTTGACTGTGCCATTAATGGCTTTGGCTTCTTCATCGGAGGTAATCATAAATGCCAACCGACCTTTATGATCCGGATGGGCGGCAACAAAACGCTCTGCCGCAACCACCATGGCCGCCAGCGAGCCTTTCATGTCGGCGGCACCACGGCCATACAGCATGCCATCGCGAATAGTTGGCTCAAAAGGCGGACTGTTCCAGTGACTTTCCTCACCGGTAGGAACCACATCAGTATGACCGGCAAATGCCAGCGTTTCGCCTTCACCACGCCATGCCCAGAAGTTGAGGGTATCACCGAAATTTATGGGTTCGACAGTAAAGCCGATGGCTTCCAAGCGCTGAATCATGATCTCCTGGCAACCCGCATCATTAGGGCTGAGCGACGGGCGTTTAATCAATTGTTGGGCCAGGTCGATTACCGGACAGATCATGTTATTGCACCTCAATAGCGGTTGGATTATGGGGAAGGTGTTGCTGAATAAATAGTTGATAGTGTTCAATTTTAAAGCCCAACAGCATCTCGCCATCAGCGGCTTCCAACAGTGGGCGTTTGATGATGGCGGGTTGTTCAAGCATCAGCAATTT
Organism: Yersinia canariae; assembly: GCF_009831415.1. Taxonomy (NCBI): domain Bacteria; kingdom Pseudomonadati; phylum Pseudomonadota; class Gammaproteobacteria; order Enterobacterales; family Yersiniaceae; genus Yersinia; species Yersinia canariae. The sequence continues at coordinate 1,321,436 of NZ_CP043727.1, forward strand.
AGCCGACTGCGCATCAATAATCGCATCGCGCTGGGCTTGCGGCACTTTACGCCAGGTGGTGCCACGGGTATTTAGTAATGGCTCCCAACCCAGTTTATCGATAAAGCCTTGCAACTGTTCGTCACTCAATCCATCCACGCGATAATCATGAAACTGATAGGCAATACCTTGTTCTTCCAGCCAGCGGCGGGCCTTTTTTATGGTGTCACAGTTTTTAATGCCATAAAGGCGCAATAATGGGATTGCTGGGTTATCTGACATGGAAAAATAATACCTCGGCTAGAATGGCACGATTATGCAGGATAAATTCAAGGCCAGTCATTTATGCGACTGCCCGGCTCTATTTTGTCCATAATGCGTGAAAATGGGGTTTGAATCCAGACGGCGATGGGATGATTAGCGCGTAAAGGCGCGCGTGCTACCGGGGAATTTAGCCAATACGGTCAAGGTCTGCGGCATATTGGCGAATCGCTTTTTGGTAGAGGCTGATATCCTGATGGTTTGAGGTTTCAGCCAGCAATATCAATAATGCGGCAACGGCTTCTTTGGTTTCACCGAGATTGTACAGTGTCATGGCCCGAAACAATGTTATCTCTTTTGCCTGCGGAAAACGGGCCAAAGCGGCGTCGAATGTATCTAATGATTCTTGATATAACCCCAGCGCCCGGTAAGTGCTACCCAACCCCAAGTAAGCTTCCTGTAACTCTTTACCCGCCAGATTATGCTCGATAGCCGCGCGGTAAAAGGGGATTGCTTGCAACTCTAACCCTTGCACATCATAAAGGGAGGCAATCTTATACAGCAGGCTGGGGTTATTGGGGGCGCTGCGCAGTAAGTTTTGCGCCATTGCCACCGCATCATCATAACGGCCCAACTCTTTCAGCGAATCAATAGAGTGTTTCATGGTTTTACTCTGTATTTTGCCAATAATGGTTTTTGTCAAAAACGGCATTTGCCCCTATCTATCTGAGCACGCTACTCCGGAATCACTCAACAGGCAAGTAAAGTGGGGCTTACCAGAGAAGCACAGTAAAAAAGCCAAATTCAATATCTCTGAAGCAGATCTCATTTCAACAATAACTCAGATGAATTCCCATTTTGACTGTTCAAAAAACAGGCGTATAATTGACCGCGATAATTAGAGAGGAAGTTATGGTTGATTTTGAGTTAAGCACATGGAAAGAGTTTATCGATGCTATGCTGCGTCAGGCATAAGCGAATAAACCGGCAGTAAGAGTTCATATCTTTTGTTGTTTTATCGATTGACTTAATGACATACCCAGGGGCGAGGATTCGCTCGCAGAAAGGCAGAAACTGTAGAGTTTCTGCCTTTTTTATATCCGTCATCTTTCACGTCGTCGGGGCTTATTACTCTTTCGCGCGCGGCGGCCGGCCGGGGAAGCGGCGGCGAACTAAGACAAAGAACAGTGGCACGAAGAAAATAGCCAGCACGGTCGCAGAAATCATCCCGCCCATAACGCCAGTACCCACTGCATGTTGGCTGCCAGAACCAGCCCCTTGGCTGATAGCCATAGGCAATACACCAAAGATAAACGCCAATGAAGTCATCAGAATGGGCCGCAAACGCTGGCGGGAAGCTTCAAGTGTCGCCGCCACCAAATCTTTGCCTTTATTGTTCAATTCACTGGCAAACTCGACAATTAAGATGGCATTTTTGGCGGATAACCCAATGATGGTCAGCAAGCCGACTTGGAAATAGACGTCATTTTCCAAGCCCCGCATCCAAGTTGCCGCAACGGCCCCAATCACCCCGAGCGGCACAACCAGCATCACGGAGAAGGGGATTGACCAACTTTCATAGAGCGCCGCCAGACACAAGAACACCACTAACAGTGAGATAGCATAAAGGGCAGGGGCTTGTGAGCCAGATAGCCGTTCTTGATAGGACATTCCAGTCCATTCCAGGCCGAACCCATTGGGCAGTTGTTTAACCAACCCCTCCATCACATCCATGGCAGTACCGGTACTGACCCCCGGAGCGGCTTCACCGACGATTTCTAATGCCGAATAGCCGTTATAGCGCTCTAACCGCGGTGAGCCGTATTCCCAGCGAGTGGTAGAAAAAGCGGAGAAAGGCACCATGCCGCCATTTTTATTGCGCACATACCACTTGTTGATGTCTTCGGGCAACATACGCGCCGTGGCTTCAGATTGGACATAAACTTTCTTCACTCGGCCCCGGTCGACAAAGTCATTAACGTAAGTTGAGCCCCAGGCGGTTTTTAGTGTGTTGTTAATATCATCTAATGACACTCCCAGCGCTTGCGCTTTGCGCTGATCAATATCTATCTGCAATTGTGGGCTATCATCCAACCCATTGTGCCGCACTCGCGTTAGCGCCGGGTCTTGCGAGGCCATCTGTAATAATTGGTCACGGGCGGCCATCAGTTTGTCATGGCCTAATCCACCGTGATCTTGCAATTCCATATCAAAACCGGATGAGCCACCCAAACCTGAAATGGCCGGAGGGCTACTGACAGAGACTTTGGCTTCGCCGATTTTATTAAACACTTTGGTCGCGCGTTCAATAATGGCAAAAGAGGAGTCATGGCTGCCTTTGCGCTGTTCCCAGTCAGACAATCGAATGAACAAACGCGCGACGTTCTGACCATTACCGCCGGGGCCAGACCCCACGGTGGAGAACACCGACAGCACGTTATTCTTCTCTGCTGTCAGAAAGTAATTTTCGACTTTCTCAACCACTTTCAATGTCTGTTGCTGAGTGGAGCCGACGGGAAGCTGGACTTGCGCCATAAACACGCCACGGTCTTCCAACGGCAAGAATGACGTCGGTAACTTGATAAACAGCAGCGCCAGCCCACCGAGAAGCAGTAAATACAACAACATATATCGCACGCTGTGGTGTAACACGCGCGCCACGCCCCGCTCGTAACGATGGGCATTGCTGTCAAACATGCGGTTAAACCAGCCGAAGAAGCCGCGTTTGGCGTGATGATGTCCCGGTTTGATGGGCTTGAGCATGGTGGCGCAAAGTGCGGGAGTCAAAATCAATGCCACCAGAACTGACAGCACCATGGCAGATACAATGGTAATGGAGAATTGACGGTAAATGGCCCCGGTGGTGCCGCCAAAGAAAGCCATCGGGATAAATACGGCTGACAGCACCAGGGCAATCCCCACGAGTGCGCCCTGAATTTGGCCCATTGATTTACGGGTGGCTTCGCGCGGGTCAAGCCCTTCCTCGCTCATGACCCGCTCCACGTTTTCCACCACCACGATAGCATCATCGACTAATAACCCGATGGCTAACACAATGGCAAACATAGTTAAGGTATTAATACTGAACCCAAATACTGACAATATTGCGAAAGTGCCCAATAGCACCACCGGGACGGCAATCGTTGGAATAAGGGTGGCGCGGAAGTTTTGTAAGAACAAATACATTACCAGGAAAACCAGCAAAATGGCTTCCAGCAGCGTTTTCACCACATCCTTAATTGAAGCTTTAACAAACGGCGTTGTTTCATAAGCAATTTTTGCTTCAAGGCCGTGTGGGAAAAATGGGGCCAGCTCAGCGATACGGGCTTTGACTAATTCATCGGTTTGCAGTTCATTCGCACCTGATGCCAATTTGACACTCATCCCCGATGCTGCCTGCCCGTTAAAGCGGCTCAAGTAATCATATTTTTCAGCGCCCATTTCAATTTTTGCCACATCTCCCAGTGTCACCAGTGACCCATCCTGATTGACTCTCAGGGTGATTTCTCTGAATTGCTCCGGGGTTTGTAATTGGGATTGGGCATTAATCGTGGCATTCAGCGCCTGGTTATCAACAGAGGGCGTTCCGCCCAATTGGCCCACGGCTATCTGGCTATTTTGCGACGTAATGGCGGTGACAATATCTTGGGTTGTGAGTTGATAATTATTGAGTTTATTGGGATCAAGCCAAATGCGCATAGCATATTGGGAGCCAAAGGCATCAATACTGCCAACACCTTCAATGCGGCTCAGAGGGTCTTGCAGATTACTGGCGACATAGTCGGCAATATCTTGTTTATCCATACTGCCATCGGTGGAGACAAATGCCACCATCATCAAGGTGTTATCACCAGATTTAGAGACCGAAACACCTTGCTGTTGCACATCTTGCGGCAGCTTTTTAATCGCCGATTGCAACTGATTTTGCACCTGTTGCATAGCTTCATTAGGGTTAGTCCCCGCCTGGAATGTCAGTGTTATTGATGCACTGCCGGAGTTACTGCTTTGTGATGACATATACAGCAGGTTATCCAGGCCAGTCATACTTTGTTCTATAACTTGCGTGACAGTATTTTCCAGTGTTTGTGCTGAGGCTCCGGGGTATGAGGCACTGATGCGCACATTTGGCGGTGCCAAATTGGGGTATTGCTCAACCGGCAGTGTTGAGATTGCCAATGCGCCAGTCAGACACAAAATTATCGCCAATACCCAAGCAAATATTGGGCGGTCGATGAAAAAATTAGCCATGCAGTGCCAGCCTCTAAAGTTAAATGTAGCAGAATCTACTGTGCACTTTACGTGGGAATGCTGAAGAAAACGTGAAGAAAATAAGGAGAAGCTGTAAAAAACCTCGATAAAATCGAGTTAATTTTCCTTGATGGCGATAAAAGTCATATATCCTAAATAGTTCGAGTTGCCCGACGGCTGCCAACGGACATATAACGTGAAGTATGGCGGGTATAAACAGGTGTTTTTTCTAGTATCAGGTAGACTCATTAGCAGTGACTCAAAATAGGACTTTGTATGGAACTTAATCCCGTGTTTGCTCGTCGTCTCTACCTTTGCTGGCTGATCAGCCGAGGTGAGCCAATGAATGTGCCGCGTTTGATGGAATTGACAGGCTGGCCGCGGCGAACATTACAGGATGTCTTGAAAGCCTTGCCCGGTTTGGGCATCACAATGACATTTGTGCAAGATGGTGTGCGCAATAATGCAGGATATTACCGGCTAGATAGCTGGGGGCCACTGAATAAACAGTGGATAGATGATAACCATGATTTTATTTTAGCAGCCATTGAATAATGTAATAACTTGGCTGCTATTAAATAATAAAGCAGTCGTTAATATTTTTTATTTTCTAAAAACATGATAGTTGCCGCGACACGTGAGCGAACATTTAGTTTGCGTAATAAATTACGGATATGCACTTTCACGGTTTCTTCTGAAATGTGTAACTCAAACGCGACTTGTTTATTGGACATGCCCCGCGCTACTTCTTGCAGAACGTCTAATTCACGCTCGGTTAATTCAGAGAATGGATTAACCTGTTCATCTCGGGACGATAAATACTGTGTAACTGCATCACTGAATACTTTCTCACCCTTTGAAGCAAGGCGGATATTTTCCAGCAATATTTCAGGTTCGCTGTCTTTAAGCAGATAACCATCCGCACCGGCATCAATCATTGCGTATACATCACTGCGTGCATCAGAGACGGTCAAAACAATAATCCGTGCATCAATACCTTCATGGCGTAATGCTTTCAAGGTATCCAGCCCAGACATTCCTTTCATATTCAGGTCGAGCAGAATGACATCCGGTTGACATTTAGCCGCTTCGGTAATGGCGTCGTTTCCGCAGCTGGCTTCAGCAACCACATCAAAGTTGCTATCCAGCTCAAGTAACTGCTTGATCCCACGGCGCATGAGGGGATGATCGTCAACGATCATAATGGTGTGACTTTTGGTCATAATAAGTATTGTCCCTGTAACCGGTAGCATTAAATGACTGGCTGTTGATCGTGGATTATTTAGGGTCGCTGATTTGGCCGACCATGTTATCCATCATAGTTAGTTGAACCACGCTTTAAGTGTACCTTAAAACCCCGATCAAATTCATTTAACAGCGGTAGTTTATCTGAAGAATAATGGCCAAATTATCATTTCTCATTGATAGCCATTCTCATTAAACAAATCGTTATATAAAAAATGTAATAACGCAAATAGATTTAACAGTGACAAATTGCGCAAATAACCACTAAATTAATTGATCTTGCTCAATATCTACTAGCGATTAACCCTAAAGAGTAATTATTTTATTACTCATTATTCTGTATTTAATACCCAAACACTGGGGAATTCTTCTATTAATACAAATAAGAATTATTATCAAATAGTTTAATGTAACCCACTGAGCTTTAAATAAACAATTTCTAACGTACACGCGGGCGCGCCAGTAGATGTTAAGGATATCAGCATGACTGATTTATCACGGCGTAAATTGCTGACTGGTTTTTGGCAAGCGGGTAAACAGCAATCCTCGGTTACCCGGCCGCCTTGGTCGGTAATTGAAAATGATTTTATTACGGGCTGTACCCGTTGTCATGATTGTATTGCCGCTTGTGAAACTGGCGTGTTGGTTGCCGGTGCTGGCGGATTCCCCGAAATAGATTTTCAGCGCGCCGAGTGCAGTTTCTGCCAAGCCTGTGTGCAAGCATGTAAAGCAGGCGTTTTCATTTCAACGGCGCTGCCGGCATGGTCGCTTAAAGTCAACATATCAGACCGCTGTTTATCTTTTCACAATATTGAATGCCGCAGTTGTCAGGATAGTTGTGAAACGCGGGCGATTAAATTCCGTCCACGGCTGAATGGCATTGCTCAACCTGAATTAGACCTTCCTGCCTGTACCGGCTGTGGTGCCTGCGTACCCAGTTGCCCAGTCCAGGCAGTCACCCTTACCCGGAGTCAAGATGGACGATAAAGAATGGCATGTCTGTGGATTGGTATTACAAGCCAAGCCCGCGCGAATAGCGCAGCTAACCGACAGTCTGCTGGCGATTCCGGGGACAGAAATACCTACCAGTGATGTCGCTCTGGGAAAATTGGTGGTGGTTATGCAGGCAGCGCGCTCAGACGTACTCCTGAATTATATTGAGTCAGCACGAAATCTGGATGGCGTGCTGGCTGTATCGCTGGTTTATCACCAGCAGGATCAGCAAGGTGAGGAAATACCATGAAACTCAGTCGCCGGGATTTTATGAAGGCCAATGCCGCAGTTGCAGCGGCTGCCGCAGCCGGATTGACCATACCTACAGTCGCCAAGGCGGTTACAGGTGAGACAACAAATGCAATCAAATGGGATAAAGCACCTTGCCGATTCTGTGGTACTGGCTGCGGTGTCTTGGTCGGCACGCAAAATGGCCGTATCGTGGCATCTCAAGGTGACCCGGATTCACCGGTCAACCGTGGGCTGAACTGCGTGAAAGGCTATTTCCTGCCTAAAATCATGTATGGGAAAGACCGCCTGACTCAGCCATTGCTGCGCATGAAAGATGGTCAATATGATAAAGAAGGCGATTTCACCCCGGTAACTTGGGAAAAAGCCTTTGATATCATGGAGCTGAAATTTAAAAATGCACTAAAAGAAAAAGGCCCGACGGCTGTGGGCATGTTCGGCTCCGGCCAATGGACCGTGTGGGAAGGTTATGCTGCATCGAAATTGCTGAAAGCCGGCTTCCGCTCCAACAACCTTGACCCCAATGCCCGTCACTGTATGGCGTCTTCCGTAGTGGGCTTTATGCGTACCTTTGGTATGGATGAGCCAATGGGTTGCTACGATGATATTGAAGAGGCAGATGCTTTCGTGCTCTGGGGCTCCAATATGGCGGAAATGCACCCAGTGTTATGGTCGCGTATGACCAGCCGACGTCTGACAAATGACAATGTCAGGATCGCCGTACTGTCTACTTTTGAACATCGCAGCTTTGAACTGGCCGATAACCCGATGGTCTTTACCCCTCAGACCGATCTGGTGATTATGAATTATATCGCCAATTATATTATTCAAAATAATGCTGTTGATCAGGGCTTCCTCGACCGTCATGTGAATTTCCGTCGCGGTGCTACCGACATCGGCTATGGTTTACGGCCAACACACCCCTTGGAAAAAGCGGCCAAAAACCCAGGTAGTGATGCATCTGAGCCGATGAGCTTTGATGATTTTAAAACCTTTGTTGCTGAATACACACTGGAAAAAGCCGCCAAGATGAGTGGCGTGCCGGAAGATCAATTAGAATCACTGGCGCAGTTGTATGCTGACCCGAAAGTGAAACTGGTGTCTTACTGGACGATGGGCTTTAACCAGCATACTCGTGGCGTTTGGGCCAATAACATGTGCTACAACCTGCACCTGTTAACCGGCAAGATTTCTAAACCGGGTTCTGGGCCTTTCTCCTTGACCGGCCAGCCTTCCGCTTGCGGCACTGCGCGTGAAGTCGGGACTTTCTCCCACCGCCTGCCAGCAGACATGGTGGTGACCAACGAAAAACATCGCCAGATTGCTGAAACCAAATGGCAGTTACCTGCGGGCACTATTCCGGAAAAAGTCGGTTTACATGCAGTAGCACAAGACCGCGCATTGAAAGATGGCACTCTCAACGCCTACTGGGTGATGTGTAATAACAACATGCAGGCCGGGCCAAATATCAATGAAGAGCGCATGCCGGGTTGGCGTGATCCGCGTAATTTTATTGTTGTTTCAGACCCTTACCCAACAGTGAGTGCTCTGGCCGCTGACCTTATCTTGCCGACCGCGATGTGGGTTGAGAAAGAGGGGGCTTACGGGAATGCTGAGCGCCGTACCCAATTCTGGCGTCAACAAGTGCCTGCACCGGGCGAGGCAAAATCTGACTTATGGCAGATGGTCGAGTTCGCCAAGCGCTTCAAAGTTGAAGAAGTGTGGCCTGATGAGCTGATTAACAAGAAACCGGAGTATCGCGGTAAAACGCTGTATGACGTGCTGTTTGCCAACAATGTTGTGAATAAATACCCGCTGAGTGAAATCCCTGCTGACCAATTGAATGATGAAGCGCGTGATTTTGGTTTCTATCTGCAAAAAGGGCTGTTTGAAGAATATGCCGATTTTGGCCGTGGTCATGGTCACGATTTAGCCCCGTTTGACCGCTACCATCAGGAACGCGGGCTGCGCTGGCCGGTAGTCAATGGCAAAGAAACCCTCTGGCGTTACCGCGAAGGCTTTGATCCCTTCGTCCCGAAAGGCGACGACGTCCGTTTTTACGGCAAACCGGATGGTAAAGCTGTGATATTCGCACTGCCTTACGAACCTGCGGCTGAAAGCCCGGACCAAGAGTATGACCTGTGGCTCTCCACTGGCCGTGTGCTGGAGCATTGGCATACCGGCTCAATGACCCGTCGGGTGCCTGAGTTACATCGTGCTTTCCCAGAAGCGGTGCTATTTATTCACCCGCTGGATGCTAAAGCCCGTGACTTACGGCGCGGTGACAAAGTGAAAGTGATTTCACGCCGTGGTGAAGTGATTTCGCTGGTCGAAACCCGCGGCCGTAACCGTCCGCCACAAGGGCTGGTGTATATGCCGTTCTTTGATGCCGCCCAGTTGGTGAATAACCTGACGCTGGATGCCACTGACCCGTTATCCAAAGAAACTGACTTTAAGAAATGTGCAGTGAAATTGGCTCGGGTCGTCGCGTAGTTCAGGAAGTACGGTGTTCTCAGGAGAAAATAATGAATAACACGATGTTTCACGTATTCAATCGCCGGGTAATATCTGTGATATCGCTACTGGCGGTATTGGTGATGGCGGGGGGCGTTAATGCCGCCAGCAATGTCGAGATGGATTTAAGCCAATCACCGGAAGTCTCTGCGACGGCTGAAGGGACGGTGAAAATGCCAAAACAGCAACAGCGGATGGCACTGAACTATGTTAACCAGCCACCCATGGTTCCACACAGTGTGGATGGTTATCAAATCAGCAAAAATACTAACCGCTGCTTGCAATGTCATGGCGTTGAACATTATCGGACGACAGGTGCGCCGCGTGTTAGTCCGACTCACTTTATTGACCGCGATGGCAAAGTATCGAGTGAAGTTTCGCCACGCCGCTACTTCTGCTTGCAATGCCATGTGCCACAAACTGATGCAGCGCCGATTGTCGGTAATAGCTTCCAGCCAGCCCCTGGTTTTGGTCAATAAGCGAGATGGCTATTGTGAGATCAAACAATGAATGAGACTAAAAAGCCCGGCATTATCAAACGATTATGGCAGTGGTGGCGTCGGCCTAGCCGACTGGCGCTCGGGACGTTACTGCTGATTGGCTTTGTCAGTGGCATCATTTTCTGGGGCGGTTTTAATACCGGCATGGAAATGGCGAATACTGAGAAATTCTGTATTAGCTGCCATGAAATGAAAGACAACGTTTATCAGGAATATATGGGAACCATCCACTACAGCAACCGCAGTGGTGTGAAGGCAACCTGTCCGGATTGCCATGTGCCCCATGAATGGGGGCCGAAAATGGTGCGTAAAATCAAAGCCAGTAAGGAGTTGTATGCCAAGGCCTTTGGTTTGATTGATACGCCGCAGAAGTTTGAGGCCCACCGCCTGACCATGGCCGAAAATGAGTGGGCGCGGATGAAAGCCAATAACTCGCAAGAGTGCCGCAACTGCCATAACTTCGACAATATGGACTTTACCGCGCAGAAAACGGTAGCAGCAAAAATGCACAGTAAAGCCATTGAGGCGGGGAAAACTTGTATCGATTGCCACAAAGGCATCGCCCATAAGTTGCCAGATATGAAGGATGTACCGACCGGTTTCTGATAGCAACGTTTCCAATATTTCATCTTAAATGCCCCGTTATCGGGGCATTTTTATGACACTTATTTCTATTGCAAATGCATCGGGACTAGCGTTAGCTTAGCAAATAAAGTTTTAGGGTGTTTTTGGGATTAAAGAAGGTGTTATGTCAGTCAAAATTGAAAATATTCAGAGTGAATTGTTATCTAAAAACTGGTTCAAACTACATAAATATACCTTTGATTTAGTCACCGATAATGGAACTCCAGTACAACAGATTCGCGAAGTGTATGATCGCGGCAATGGCGCGACTATTCTGTTATATAACCGCTCCAATGGCACTGTGGTGCTGACTAATCAATTTCGCATGCCAACATACGTCAATGGCAATCCTGACGGTATGTTACTGGAAGCTTGCGCCGGATTACTGGATAACGACTCCCCCGAAGAATGTATTCGCCGTGAAGCCATGGAAGAGACCGGTTATCAGGTTGATAGTGTACAAAAATTGTTTGAAGCCTATATGTCACCGGGTGGCGTCACTGAAATTATCCATTTCTTTGCGGCTGAATATCATTCGGATCAGAAAATCACTGATAACGTCGGGGTAGAAGACGAGGTGATTGAGGTGGTTGAATTACCATTCACTGAAACTATTGCCATGATGGCCGATGGCCGAATTAAAGATGGCAAAACCATCATGCTGCTGCAATACGCCCAAATCCACGGCTTATTAAATTAATATTCTTCTTATCCAGTGCGCTGCACTCTTCTGTTGCCGTGATCTCGCGGCATTGATCCCCTGAATGTTGATAATCCCTTCTGATTGATAAGTAAATTCTTCTGTTGATGCAAAAATGTTACGCAGAGTATGCCCTGCTTCATAGATTGTGATAATTCTCTCACTATACTGGTTCTGTTATTGGTCATACCACCTCAAAGCATAAAAGCAAAGGGAACCTACAATGGACGAACAATTGAAACAGAGCGCACTTGATTTTCACCAATATCCTACTCCAGGGAAAATTCAGGTATCGCCAACCAAACCGCTAGCCACCCAACGGGACTTGGCGCTGGCTTATTCTCCTGGTGTTGCTGCTCCGTGTCTGGAGATTGCTGCTGATCCATTGGCGGCTTATAAATATACGGCACGCGGCAACCTGGTTGCGGTTATTTCGAACGGCACTGCGGTACTGGGGCTGGGTAATATTGGAGCATTAGCGGGTAAGCCGGTAATGGAAGGGAAGGGAGTTTTGTTTAAGAAGTTTTCCGGTATTGATGTATTTGATATTGAAATCGATGAACACGACCCCGATAAACTGATTGATATTATTGCTTCGCTGGAACCCACATTCGGCGGCATCAACCTGGAAGATATCAAAGCACCTGAGTGCTTCTATATTGAGCAGAAATTACGTGAGCGCATGAAGATCCCGGTATTCCATGATGATCAACATGGTACGGCGATTATCTGCACCGCTGCGGTGCTCAATGGCTTGCGGGTCGTGAAGAAAGATATTAGCGATGTGAAGTTGGTGGTCTCAGGGGCGGGTGCTGCTTCCATTGCTTGCCTGAACTTATTAGTTGCTCTGGGATTAAAACATCACAATATTACGGTGTGTGATTCCAAGGGAGTGATTTATCAGGGTCGTGAAGCCAATATGGCCGAAACCAAAGCGGCTTATGCGATTGAAGACAACGGCCAGCGCACGTTAGGCGATGCAATGCCAGGTGCGGATATTTTCCTCGGCTGCTCCGGCCCTGGCGTTCTCACACCAGACATGGTGAAAACTATGGCCCCTAGCCCACTCATTTTGGCGCTGGCGAACCCGGAACCTGAAATTTTACCGCCATTGGCAAAAGCGGCGCGCCCAGATGCGATTATCTGTACTGGCCGCTCGGATTACCCGAATCAGGTCAACAACGTGCTGTGCTTCCCGTTTATCTTCCGGGGCGCATTAGACGTGGGCGCGACCACCATTAACGAAGAAATGAAACTGGCTTGTGTGCATGCGATTGCAGATTTGGCACTGGCTGAGCAGAGTGATGTGGTGGCATCTGCCTATGGTGAACAAGACCTTTCCTTTGGCCCTGAATACATCATTCCTAAACCATTCGACCCACGGTTGATTGTGAAAATTGCACCGGCGGTGGCGAAAGCGGCGATGGACTCCGGTGTGGCAACTCGCCCAATCACCGACTTTAGTGCCTACGTAGAGAAACTGACGGAATTTGTCTACAAAACCAACCTGTTTATGAAGCCGATTTTCTCGCAGGCGAAAAAAGAGATGAAGCGGGTAGTCTTGGCGGAAGGGGAAGAGGAGCGAGTATTACATGCAACTCAGGAGCTTGTTTCTCAGGGGCTGGCATATCCAATCTTGATTGGTCGCCCAAGTGTCATTGAGACTCGACTGAAAAAATTGGGTCTGCAAATTACGGCCGGAAAAGATTTCGAAGTGGTCAATAATGAATCTGACCCGCGTTTTAATGAATATTGGCACGAATACTATCAAATAATGAAACGCCGTGGCGTCTCACAGGAACAAGCGCGCCGTGCCGTCATTGGTAACCCAACACTGATTGGCTCCATTATGGTCCATCGGGGAGAGGCTGATGCCATGATTTGTGGCACGATTGGCACCTATCATGAGCATTATGATGTCGTCGAAAAAGTCTTTGGTTTCCGTGACGGCGCGCATGTGGCTGGTGCAATGAATGCGCTGTTGCTGCCAACCGGTAACACTTTCATTGCCGATACTTATGTCAATGACGATCCAACGCCGGAGCAACTGGCCGAGATTACGTTGATGGCCGCTGAAACTGTGCGCCGTTTTGGTATCGAACCCAAAGTGGCGTTGCTATCTCATTCGAGTTTCGGGACATCGAATTGCCCGGCTGCCCGTAAAATGCGCCGTACACTTGAGCTGGTGAATCAGATGGCACCTGAGCTGGAGATTGACGGCGAAATGCACGGCGATGCAGCGCTGGTGGAAAGTATCCGCCATAACCTGATGCCAGACAGCCCACTGAAAGGAGCCGCAAACGTACTGATTATGCCGAATATGGAAGCCGCACGAATCAGTTATAACTTGCTGCGCGTGACTTCTTCTGAGGGCGTGACGGTAGGGCCAGTGCTGATGGGGGTGGCGAAACCGGTACATATTCTGACGCCAATTGCTTCTGTGCGTCGTATCGTGAATATGGTGGCATTAGCAGTGGTCGAGGCGCAAACCCAGCCACTGTAAATACTCTTGCGCTTGGGCAGTCAGCAAGCAAACCCCGAATCACTTACATTTGTATATGATTCGGGTGAGTGTGCGCAGCTAACAACCCCGCAGCTTTAAGTGCTAAGGGGATTGCGGCGGTTTTTACTGGCTTGTTGTAGCCACTTATCCAGCTCATTGGCAAATTGCTGGCGGTCGCGCTGATTCAAGGTATTGGGGCCACCGGTTTGAATACCACTGGCGCGCATGGTGTCCATAAAGTCACGCATATTCAGCCGCTCACGAATAGTGTCTGGGGTATAGCGCTCGCCACGAGGGTTTAGCGCAATTCCCCCTTTCTCAATTACCTCAGCCGCCAGCGGAATATCGGCGGTAATGACCAGGTCATTTTTTTCGACGCGCTGCACGATTTCGTTATCGGCAACATCAAAGCCGGATGCTACCTGTAATGTACGGATAAACTTTGAGGGCGGTGTTTTTAGTGGCTGATTTGCCACCAGTGTAACCATCACACCGGTGCGGTCTGCGGCACGAAATAACACTTCCTTAATGACATTCGGACAGGCGTCCGCATCAACCCAAATTTGCATCAGTCGTGTTCTCCTGCGGCCAGCCAGTCTTTTACTGGCAGAAAATCGCGGTACAGTGCCGCTTCAGCGCTGTCTGTCGCCGGTTGATAATTATATTCCCAGCGAACCAGTGGTGGCAGAGACATTAAAATAGATTCTGTGCGGCCGCCGGTTTGCAGACCGAATAATGTGCCACGATCCCAAACCAGATTAAATTCGACATAACGGCCCCGACGATAAAGTTGGAATTCGCGCTCGCGCTCCCCCCAACTCAGGGTTTTGCGCCGCGCAACAATCGGCATATAAGCATCAAGAAAACCATTGCCAACCGCCTGAGTAAAGTTAAAACAGGTATCAAAATCTGGGCTGTTCAAATCATCGAAAAATAGGCCGCCAATACCACGAGCTTCATTGCGGTGCTTAATGTAGAAATAGTCATCGCACCATTTCTTATAACGAGGGTAGATTTGCTCACCAAATGGCTGGCACAACTTATGGGCGGTTTGATGCCAGTGAATCGCATCTTCTTCAAAACCATAAAAGGGTGTTAAATCAAAGCCACCACCAAACCACCACACGGGATCTTCGCCGGGTTTTTCAGCAATAAAAAAACGCACATTAGCATGGCTGGTGGGCAGATAAGGGCTGAGCGGATGAATAACGAGCGACACGCCCAGCGCTTGAAAACTGCGGCCAGCCAGTTCAGGACGATGTGCGGTGGCGGATGCAGGTAGTGTCGCGCCTGATACATGCGAAAAGTTTACACCCGCCTGCTCGAATATCGCCCCTTTGACTAATACCCGACTACGGCCACCGCCGCCTTCTTCACGAACCCAGTTTTCTTCTGTGAACTCGGCACTGCCATCAGCTTGAGCCAATGCAGAGCATATTCTATCCTGCAAATCGAGCAGATAGGTTTTGATTTGGGCTATATCGAGTAAATTCATCAGAAGGGTTCTTGTTACCTGGCAATTTTCAGGGGCTAAGTATACCCCGATTTGCCGTCATTGTTGTACTCTCGGTGTGGATTAGTGCTTATTCAGCAGAGCGCTGTGCAAGATTTATCTGCTTCTTATCAAATATCATTACGCACTATCGCTATGGGAAATATCACTTTATTATTGCGTGATATAATATTGCACAATGATCAGCATATCCATTTTACTCAAGGGTGCGAATATCGATGGAAATCCGCGTATTTCAGCAAGGCGATTTTGAAGAAGTGATTCTGCTGTGGGAGCATTGCGACTTGCTGCGACCTTGGAATGATCCGGAAATGGATATTGAACGTAAGTTGAATCATGACCCCGAATTATTTTTAGTGGCAGAAGTCAGCGGTGCGATTGTCGGCTCAGTAATGGGCGGTTATGACGGCCACCGTGGATCTGCATATTATCTGGGGGTTCATCCCGATTTTCGCGGCCGTGGCTTTGCCAATGCGCTGATCAGCCGGTTAGAAAAGAAATTAATTGCTCGTGGCTGCCCAAAGCTGAATATCATGGTGCGCGAAGACAATGACGCAGTCATCGGCATGTATGAAAAGCTGGATTACGAGACGCAAGACAGCATCATGCTGGGCAAGCGGCTGATTGTGGATCAGGAGTATTGAGGGTTTAGTTTGTTGAATTTAAAAGATATTTAATTTTTAATTCACTTCTGATTCAATAGCGCCACTGGCCGAAATGACCGAGCAACAGATAAGGTGATTTTGGCCGTTATCTCAAAAATTTTTAGCCGCCAATTTTTTGTTTTCTGCTGTTTTTCTCTCCTCAAATCGACCTTATTTGCCATAACTTATCCATGCGCATAGATAAATAAATTCTTTTTTGCCACACTCTTGCCACAGTTAGAAATAAAAGAGTGCAGAATGGCGACGATCCGCAAGCGTGGTGCCTATCAATGGGAAACTCAAATCCGTAAACGTGGCTTCCCGTCACAAACTAAAACGTTTAATACCAAAGCCGAGGCTGATGCTTGGGCAAAAATGGTTGAGTCGGAAATGGCTCGCGGCGTGTGGCTTAGTCGTAGCGAATCGGAATCGACAACACTATATGACTCGCTTGCGCGTTATGAAAATGAAATTGTCGCCAACAAAAAGGGAGCGGTGCAAGATAGGTCTATTATCCGTATCTTTAAACGGCAACCATTAGCCAGATGTTATATGGCCAGTATTCGTAGTGCCGATGTCGCCAAATTAAGAGACGAATGGCTAAAAGACTATGCGCCGGCCACGGTGTTACGCCGCTTATCTCTGCTTTCCCACTTATTTAATATTTCCCGCAAAGAGTGGGGAATGGAAAGCCTGATTAATCCTGTTGACCTGATCCGCAAACCCCAGCCGGATAATGCCCGTACACGGCGTATAGCGGTTGAGGCTGTACCAGCCATAGACGAATCAGATAATGAGGTTAAAACGCTAAGAAACAGCGCTCAGGACGAAATCGAGCGGATTATTACCAATACTCAATCTCCGATATTGCCATCAGCGGTTTGCTTAGCGTTGGAAACGGCTATGCGACGTGGTGAAATTGTTGGCTTACGCTGGAAATATGTGGATTTAAAGCTGCGTGTCGCTCACTTGCCCAAGACGAAAAATGGCGATTCGCGTGATGTACCGCTTTCTTCAAAGGCGGTGGCAGCATTAGAAAAACTAAAGGTTATCGCGGAAGCCAGGGAAGAGGACGAGAATTCAACTGATGATCGTGTATTTAAAGCCCGAGTTGACGCAATAAGCTGTGCATTTGATAGAGCCAGAAAGCGTGCTCGTAAACTGTATGAGCAAGAATGTTCTGTTTCAGGAAAGAAAGCCAACTCAAATTATTTACTGGATTTGCGATTCCACGATTTACGCCATGAAGCCACATCACGCTTGGCTGAAATCTTTCCCATGCACGAACTCACAAAAATAACTGGCCACAAAGACCCTAGAATGCTGATGAGATACTATCATCCTAGGGCAGAGGATTTGGCTAAGAAGTTGGTTTAGCGGACATAATTGTATTGGTTATAGTGGTATTCTGCTAATTTTTTAGATTGAATAGAAAAGACTAAAAACATAAAAATAAGTTAAATGACTAGTAATCAAACAATTATATTTAGATCCTTCTTGTTGCAATTCATACAAGATTGTGCGGTAGCTATTTTTAGTTAAAAGGAAAATTTTGAATTTACAATATACGTATTCATGATAATAATTATCACTCTCATTAGGTGAAGTATGTTTAATCAAATCAAATATCTAACAGATATTAAAAAAATTGTTGGGAACTACCCTAAATATAAAAATAAAAGGAATGCTTTTATTCGATTGAGGCGAGCATTAGATAATATAGAACCACGGTATGTTCGAGGTTTCTCTATCGCATGCAGTAAAAACGTTCAGATAAGAGAGATAATAAATCTTGGTTTCTTTAAAAGAGATATATTTATAGATCTTTTACCTGAAAGAAAAGTACCAATAGACTTTATTCTATCTTCATTTTATGGATTTTATTCAAGTAATATCGACATTTTCAATGTTATTGAAAAAAATATGGAGGAACTAGAAAAATTAGTCATTCTAGAAAAATTTGATGATGCTATAAAACTATTGGACTTCATAGATCTAAAGTATGGTGGAAGTATCTGGTCACTAGATGCTAGGATGGCTATTACAGGAAAATATAAAACTAGTGAGGATGTTAAAAAAATAAATATAAAAGGAAAACATAGATTAGCCCATATATCATCATTATTACAGCAGAAGCATTTATCCAGAGGCGCACTAGCATTTCAGCAACAGATATTAAATCATACAGTTAGTGAATTAAAAAGCAAAAACTTTAGTTCATTTTCTGAGTTTTTATTGTTGATTTTGTTACCTTATAATTTAAACAATCGAGTTAAAATAGATGATGTAATTATTTTTTCTCAAAAGTTATATCCGATAGATAAGTTATTTATAATAAAAAAAGCGATATCATCTTATATCTCATCCAGTAGAAAAAGTGATCTAAATGACAGTGTTTATCATGATTTTATTCATTCTATGTCTAAAGTTTCAAAAGATCAATCATGGATTAATATAAAAAAACTGATTAACTCAGAGCCAACTGTAAGAATTAATGAAGACATAAAAAGTATAATTAATGTTTATTCCAAAGGTGATTACTTAACTACTGTTAATTTATGCGATGCTTTTATAAATAGATATCCTACAGAATTGTCAGTGATAGATATATACTCTAAGGCATTGTTTTATCTGTCTAACTCAGCGGTTGATAAAGTAAATAAAAAGGAAAGAAAAACGTTAGTTGAAACATTGATTCATAGCCAATTTATGCTATATGTTAGTACAAATAATTATGAAAAAGTTAAAGAGAATATAGATTTATTGTCCTTTAAATTCTCAAATTTAAATTTTACACATAGTATATGTGCGATGTTTTATGCAGCGTATCCATTTATCAATGAGATTGAATTAAGACGATACTGTAGATTACTGAGTTGCGGTTACACATTTATAACTCCAAAGTATAATGCGAAACTAATGCTCAGTGATAGAGAGTTGAGCTCTTTTGAACATGATAATACTGATGCAATTGAATTGTCAGATAGTAGAAAAATTAGACTATATATAGAGAGTGAAATAAAGTCAGACTCACCTGATAGTATAAAAATAGATAACTTATTGAGTAAACTTGAAAGTATGCATGACGTGACCATAGCTGAATTAAATCAAATAAAATCTATAGCTTATATTAAATTATGTCAATTTGATCTTTTAATCAAAGAAATAAATAAAGTATGTAATAAAAACATCAATGATATGATGTTATTTCCGGCGCATTATATTGCAGAAGTAATAAATTCTCAGTCTGAGAATATATCAAATAAATTAAATGCGGCAATATTTTCATATTTGTATTACATAAATTTTGATAAAAGCTATAAAGAAACGACTGCTGACTACTTAGAGGATTATTTACTAGTAAATAATGTTAAAGTTCCTAGCGAGTTAATTGCAAATCTTCCTAATATTTATGAACATGAGATGTTTTTTGACAAAGTATGTAATCAACAAATTTTAGGTAGTATTTTGGAGTTGAATTCATCAAAGCTGACTATGTTGGAAAGACTTAAGATAATTTCATTACTTCATGAAAAGTTTGACTATACATCCGAATTACTCGAAAGTGAGGAAAAAGAAATATTCAATTTCCTTCTTGTTAATAATATAAAAGAGCATCATGAAAGTAATAAGATAATGATTGATTCTGAGGGGCTTAAGGGAGCTAAATATTTAGAGTATAAATCATTTTATGAAAATTTATCTGAGGTGACATTATTTAATACAAATCTATTAACCAAGTATTTTCCTGATGAGGAAAATGATGAGGAAGAAATTAATGATAGTTCGACTATTGATCAGGAAATAAATAATTCTATCTTAATAGAAGATGAAGATATAAATTCTGAAGTATCTATTTTATATTTTTATGGTAATTTTTATTCTAAGGTTATTAATGATTTTATAATGGATCATGACTATGGTTTAATTAGATACCTAAGCTCTGAAATTAGACATGGTGTCATGCCTAATCAGATGCGTAGTGTTTTCGAATCGTTGAGTTTAGTTACCGAAAAAGGTATATCAGGAAAATATTCACCAAATGAATATTGGGCTAAGACATATTTAGATAAACTTCCAACTCTTGATGTTGAGTATATACAGAACCAATTAGATTGGTTCTGTGGTGGAGTTGATGAATTAATAAACAAAGCAAACTCTTGGACTAAACCAGTAACTGTTTGGAGTGAAGTAGCCCTAGGTAATAAAGATGACAAATCATCTTTTTACTTCATTATTGATGATGATAAAACGTATGAGTTTTATTTGGCTATTAAAGAAACAATAGACTACAAAAGCCATGAGGCAACTTCAGATGATGATATAAATAGAATGTTTAATGCTTGCGAAAATTTCATATGGATACAATTAGATCAATGTTTTGAAAATATAAAAGAGAGGTTTAATTTAAATCTCAAGGATGGTTTTAACAAACTATGTACTGACTTTATAGAGAGGTTGGCTGTTTTACCTATAAGTTCAAACCCACAAAATTTAATTGATAATATAAAAACCGCACAGTATGAAATTATTGAAAAGGTAGCTAACATTGAAGGTTGGTTTAAAAGACCACAAGGAATAATGGATGAAAAATACCGAGTTATCGATGTGGTAAATGCATCAATTGATTGTGTTAAAGGGATATATGATCCGCAGGTATTAACTATGCATTTATCTATTGATGAAATTGTAAATAACAATGAGTTGAGTAATAAGCAGTCTTTATATTTAACTAGGGCATTAGTTACATCTTATATAAATTGCTTTAAACATGGGGCTAATAGAGCAAAAACAGATGTTTTTTTAAAGGTTATCGAGGATGATTATTGTTATAGTATTATCATAAAAAATGAAATTAATGAGGAAACAAAGAAAAGAATAGTTGATAATGGCATTATTAAAGAGGTTGAAAATTATGATAGCGAGCACTATACCGAAAAACTTATAACTGAAGGTGGGACCGGTCTATATAAAGTTTATAGAAATATTAAGGATGGGTTTGGCGTTGCCGAATTTAGTATCGCTCAAGAAAACCTTTCATTTGTGCAATCAATAGGTTTTACTCCGGATTAAATAATGAAAATAATCATTGTAGAAGATAACGAATATAAAAGTGATCGGGTTAAAGAGTTTTTACTAAGTATAAACAATAATGTTACTATCGATATATTTAGATCATATTCTTCTGGATTAAAGGCTATTGTTGACGGCTTCTATAATTTAGCTATTCTCGATATGAGTTTACCAACATTCGATGATGATTCAGGTTCCTTACGAGGGGAGTTTAGAGTGTATGGCGGAATAGATATCGCCAGAAAAATTAAAAGGAGAAATATTTCTTTGAAGTTTATATTCTTAACTCAATACACCTCATTTTCATATGATAATAAGAGCATTGATTTAAAAGATGTTGATCAATCTGTACGAGATAAGTACCCGGAAACATATGCTGGATGTATTTATTACGAGCACGCTGGTTATTCATGGAAAGATGAACTACGAATGGTGATTGAAGCATTATGAATATGTATCTAATCGTTGATGATGATTATTTTCGCAGAAGTAAAATTAAAGAAATTTTAATTTCAAAATATAAAATACCTGAAGATAATATAGATCTAGCTTGTTGTACCAAAGAGGCTAGAACTCTTTTTAGAAATACAAATTATTCCATTGCCTTTATTGATATGTCTCTGCCAGAAAATAAAGATGAAAAACCAAAACATAATTCTGGGGTTGATCTACTTACTACATTGAGAGGTAATCGATATAGAAAACCAAGCTATGTAGTTGGTTTTACTGCTCTGGAAGAGAATGTTAAAGAGTTAGAAGAAGAGTTTGATAATCGTGGTTTTAAGTTTTGTTATGCTACTAATTCTGATTATTCTTGGCTAGGTGGAATAAGTGGTATTATTGAATATTATTCTGAGTATGGAGATAATTTTGAAAGGAATAGTATAGATATTGCTATTGTTACAGTTCATGGAATTAGAACTTTTGGCAATTGGCAGGAAACTTTAGCTAATGAGATTAGAACTATTAATGTCGATAAAAAGGTTTCCCATTTATGTTTTAAAGTGGCATTTACAAATACAGCTAGATTTTTTGTTCCATATTTGCGACGTAAAGTAGTTGAGAAGTTCAAACTTGATTTTGAACAATGGTTAGATAAGAATAGAACCAGGCGTATAGTTTGTTTTGCTCATAGTTTTGGTACATATGTACTAATTAAAGGCATTGAGAGTATCGAAGATAAAACTAAGTTAAAAAATTTAGATCTGATAGTTCTTGCTGGTAGTGTTCTTCGCAGAGATAATGATTTTTGTTCTTTACAGAACAGTATTAATGTGAAAATCATTAATGACTGTGCTGTAAATGATATACCTTTATTATTCAGTGAAGCTTTAGTTCCAGGGGCGGGTATGGGAGGGAGGCTAGGTTTCAAAGGTTTACATCATAATAAAATCATGAATAGGTTTTTTGTTGGTGGACATAGTTCATTTTTTGAAAATGGTTTTATGGATAAATATTGGATTCCTTTACTAAAAGATAAAGAAATTAAGGAAGATGTTAATCTTGCAGAAACTTCTATTGTAATGGGAATTCTAAATTTTATTTCTTTACTTTTAGGTAAAGTTAAAAACTTTATTGTTAGAGTTAATTAGTATAGGTATTCTTTGAAAGAAAAAGGCCGCAGTCTATTAATTTTTTTAACTATTTTCTATACTTTAACCCTCCTATTTATTTAGTACCATTGGTGATTTTTTAGTTTTCTTCTAGAGTGTTAATTAGAAATTACATTGCTTTTGTTGATGTTTTATAGGGACTCCATATCTGTTCTACTTAGGGTGGATAACTTAAAATGTTAAATTTAATATTAATTTTCAATAGAATACAATGTATTATTGAAGGCTTTGTTTACTCAAGGAATTATAACGTCATGTGCATTATTATAATTATCTTATTTGATTTTATAAATATAAACGCCATATCAATGCATCATAACTAGGGGCATCTATCTTTTTATTCGGCGACCTAATTCGAACATTTTGTAAATACTCATAATCTGTTCCGACTAGTTTTTCAGATATATACACATTAAAACTATCTGGATCAATATTAATTAACCCCAAATCAAAAAGAGTATGTATATCTGCTCGAAGCAGTAAACCGTTTGACACAACGTTCGTATGTGCTCCTTTATAGGGATGAATATGGGCTGCTTCAAGAAGTTCGGTCAAGGCACAGCCAGTAATGGCGCATTTCCCTTCATATGCTTCTAGTAGAGCCTTTCTAAATGCGGGTTGCCCTTGTCTGCGCACGATATTGCTGAGGACTTTTTTTCTTTGATCTTCAACACTTGTTGCATCAAATGCATGACTCGCTTCTGCTTCTTTCTGCGCGTGTTCTAATGCTTTTGCTGTAATTGCATCATTTAGTGAACGAACAGCGAGTTTATTGTTTTCAGATTCTAGATAAATCTCCCAGACACCATGTGCAGTGGGGTCGTAAAACTCATATTTAGCATTTACCCCAGAGCCTAATTTAAATAATCTATCAAATTGGTTATCGCTATCGGTTCGCCTAGGATTAATATTTTGAGATAAATTTACTCTAGAATTTTTATTGACTGATAGCATAGTTAAATCAGGTGCTAGATTAGATGGGATATAATCTGAATGTCGAGTTGTAATATGTTTTAGTATATCTTGCTGAGTAGCACTTCCACCTAGGGAAGTTATTGCATCAATGGCTAGTTCCCAGGTGCGTTTTTTTCCATGCTTAAATTTTTTATTGTTAATACGATTAAGCAAAAATGTAGTAGGTTTTTCACCTGAATGTGATTTATAGGAGAAATTACCTTCATAGCGAAAGCCTGCTTTATCGAACTCATATTTTCTTTTTCGATAGAATAGGATGATTTCGAGCCCATTCTTCATATGGGATATGATGAGATCATCTTTACGCCCACTAGTTTGTCCTTGCATGGAAAGAGTATCTTCTTCCAATAAATCATGATATTGAGTGCGATCGGTTGTCTTGTCTTCTGTGATAAACAACCATATAGATGCATGATTTTTGGGTTGAAAAATCCCAGTATTGATTGTCGCATCTGTAATATTAAAAAGCTTTTTGAGATCATTTCTTGTATAGACCTGGCCAACAACCAAGCTATCTGATGTTTGAATATTATTCATTTCTTTATTTTTTTAATCCAAATAAGTAGATAGAGCCCGAGCCGAGTTTTATATTTTCTGTATGCTTCCATCTGGATATTTTTTAACCCATACCCCATTAACCTTCACTGGTTCCGGCAATCCAAGATCTCTATTCTCTTGAGCTGCTTTGGCTACTGCTGCGGCCATCAGCCTGTTGGCTTCTTCTCTGCCAATTAGGTCGATAATAGACTTTGCCATATTGTTCTCCCTTAAAGGTTAATAGATACTAACCTAGCACTGTTTAGTATAATTACAACCCAATAGGAGCGATATGGATACTATTTCGAGAGAACCGACAACTTTGGCTATCATGCTGGTTGAGGAGTTTATGAACCCAACCAATATTAGTCAGCCTATGCTTGCTGAAGGGCTTGGACTTTCTATTGAGCGGGTTAGCGCGATCTGTGAGGGAACTGATCGGATAAATGCTAAGGAAATATCTCTGCTAGCAGCATTCTTCGATACCAATCCAGAGTTTTGGTTTAACGTCCAAGATAACCATGAGCGGTGGGTATTACGAAATAAAAAATCCAGCGTCTGATTACTACACTGGATTTGCTGAATAATCTTTTTACTCGATTATCTTATAATTTGCCTGGCATCAGCTCTTAGTTCATCAATTTGTAGTGCTGATATCACAGGGCCACCGCTAAGATGGCAGTGCAACATAACACTGATATCAACCAGTAGGTCTGCAAAAGCTATGGCTTGGCTTTGTGGCTGAGTGTTTTCAGCTGGTGTAGATATAATTGCTATTAACTCATTTAAAAAGGGTATGAAATTTTCAACCTGTTTGATTGGTTGTGAATTGTCCATTAGCTATCATTCCTTGGCTTTTTATTAATGAAGTTATCGATCATTTCTTCGTCGGTTTCTAGCGCAGAAGTGCGATGTCCCGCATTGTTCCCAGCCCCTAGACCATCACCATCAAATTGACTGCTATAATTTCCATTATTCATTCCGCTACTTTCACGGATAGAGTCAGCCATTTTTCCACCAGTGGTTTCAGAGACTCTTTCTTGAATAGAGTCTTTTATTGCTCCAGCTTTTTCTTGAGCAACATCACGGGCAGCATCAGCAAGGCTTGATCCCATCAATTTAGCAAAACTCCCTGTTCTTCCCATTGCTTCTGAAAGACTTCCACCTGAAGAGCGACGCCCTTCACCACTAGGGCTGCCGCCAGCGTCAATGCTTTGTTGCGCTGATTCAAATGCTGCCTGAAGCGCTGATGTGCCACCTGCGGCACTGGTGGCCGCCGACATTGCACCTGATGCAACTGAAGAAACTGCGGCACCGGCCATGCTTGCGGCTCCCATTACAGCCCCGGCCCCAAAAGTGCCGATACCACTTTGTATTGCACCTGCGCCGGCAATCCCAGCCAGTAGCGTTGGGATTTTGTTGATGAGCGCATATAAAATGACCGTGACAACTAGCATTACGGCCATTTCTTTTAAACTGATGGTATCACTCAACTTGACGTAATATTCATCCAGAAATGTTTTGCCAATACCAACCAGTAAAATCATCATCATTAGCTGTATCCCCACTCCCACTACTGTTTTGTAGTAGTTAATGGCGATATCTGATGTCCACCGACTACCACCGAAACCCAGTAGAAAAATACCGGCGTATGCAAGTATCCAACTGGTCACGAGCAGTAGCAGCATTTGCACCCCTATCAGCGTTAAAATCAGTAATGTGGCTAGCGAGAAAAGAATGGCGCAGGTTGCATCGACTGGTGCCCAAAAAGTTGACTGATCAAACGCACGAAAGAGAATATCAAACCCCATATCAACAATATCGTAGGGCTGTAGTTGGCTACCTAAGCCAGCGGCTTCAGCTCCGATCATTTGAGTAGTTTTAATGATCGACATTGCTATCGCAGGGGCATTAATCAATATCCAGAAAAAGAAGCCAGTGGCGGACAGAAAACGTAATGCTTCTGCGAAGAACTCCTGAATATCTGCTTTTCTTAATGCCATCATGCCAAAAGTCCAAACCATACTTAATAAAGCCATTCCCCAGAATAACCATGAAGCGTATTGAACCATGACAGCCCCCCAACCACTGGCGGCGCTCTGAAAGCGGTCTAATACCGTATTCATTATCCCTGAGTTATCAATTGCTGCTGTGGCGTTAACGGAATACCACATGAGGAAACTGGCTAACGCTAACATCCATTTAGAACATATTTTCACTTTCATTTTATTTGCTCCATTACCAACTTTGGGAAGGGCTTTTCTTGAACTCGCCCTTACGAAGACATTTGGAAGCTAGCTCCCGACGTTGGGGGGAATCCTCCATGTGGCGTACATCACTGCATGACTGATTGTTTTTTGAGTTATCGCATCCGCTAAGGACTAATACCGCAACGGCAAAACTGATTTTTATGATCATAGTGTTGTCCTCACCAGCTTCCAGGGGGGCTTTTCTTAAATGAGCCTCTGCGTAGATGAAGGGAAGCTGCTGCTTGCTGGGCTTCCCTATCTGTAATAACTGCGGAACGGGTGGCGTCAGCATTTTGTTGGGCGACTAACAGCCCCCTGATTTGCAATAACTGATTAGTTTGGGCGCTGGCTAATTGATTGGCGTACTGGATTGCGGCCATCTGCCCAGTCGCGCCTTGTACTTGTTGCTGTAAGTGGACTAATTGGCGTGCATCATTTTGTAAGGCGGTTTGCTGCTGATCTACACCACGGAGCACCGCATCATTGGCTCTCTTCTGTGCCTCTGAGCCATAGGCTTGCGAATCCAACATGATTTGCATCTGTTCGGGGGTGCAGCTATTGCTGCTGAAGCAGGGGGATGTTCGGTAAAAATTGATGTTCTGGTATTTAGCTAGATAAGCATCAATGTTGCCGACCTGCTGTTTGTAGTAACTCAGAGTATCAATTGCGCCCATCAACTGGTTGATGGTGCTGTTGGCTTGATCCCAGATATACGCCGCAGGTGCAGCGGTGTTTTGCAGCATGTTTTCGTACTGCTGTAATTGGGTTTTATATTGCTCAATTTGTTTTAGCGTTTGAGCCACGCTTTCCATCGCAGTCATGATGTTTTGCGAGAGGTTGGTGGCATCCATCACTGGGATACCCGCCCCCGCCGCTTGAATTTCTGAAATAGGGAAAACGGCAGTTGACGCCATGAAGATGACTAATGTGAACTTGGTTGCTATCGCTAACTTAGTGCAATGCATATTTTTCTCCGCTGTTATGAGGGCATGTGTCGCGAGATAACAGGCCCAATACTTTTGCCTCGCAGAGCAAGATCCCCGTTGAGCGCCGAAGGTGCGAATAAGGGAGAGTGAAGATTGATAACCAGCTTGCTGGTTAGCTAACTTCACCTATCTTGCCCTCGTATCTGCCAGTTTGTTTTCAAGACATATTTCTCAATCAAGATAAAACCAAGATTCAAGCAAGATAAAACCGAGATAGAACCAAGATGAAATCAAGATTAATCCAAGATATATCCAAGAAAATTAAATAAGATATAAATATGAGCAAACGATATATCGTAATTTAACTTTTCAAGGTGATAGAAAATCGCCTGAAATTACCTCTGAAACTGTTTCCGTTGGAAAATACATTCTTCTGCCGACATAAAATTTCTTGTCATTTAACTTCTTGGCCCAAGGCTCTTTGGGTTGCAATAAAGCCATTCTTAGACCCTCCGGCTTTCTACTTAAAATGGCCGCGAGTTGTTCCAGTGTTATCACTGCTCCATGTGTTTCAATCAATATATCGAAATTACTTTTCATAAACTTGGCTCAATTAACATTGGATGATTTATTATTATCTGGACTTGGTTAGTTTGCATGGTAATATTATTTAAAATTCCTACACCTTATGAGTGAACTCACTATATGTTTTCGAAAAAAGAGTTAATCGAAAGGGATAAGGTTCGTACTACTTTTCTGATGCAAGAGTTAATGCGAAGAACTAATACAACCAATCCAAATCAATTCGCCAAATGGTTTGATCTGCGTACCGAGAGTATGAGAATCGATGGAAAAGAGATTCCTGAAACAACAACATCGAAGAAGTGGTATCCGATAGCTAAAGGCGATCAATCCATAACAAAGAAGACCTTAGCTGATCTAAAAATGTTCTTTGATGACATAGAGATAGTGTATCAATATGGCCCCGGAGGGCTGTGGGCGGCTCTGTGGGGACATACCAGCCAATTGGTCGCCTGTATGCGAACGCATCCAATGATATCGGCGTCATCACCACTAAAAGAGTTTTCAACGGCAATAACCATATCGGCAAATTTAGGTTATACAGAGACATTGACCATTGCAGATTTAGCCAGAGCTGTAGCGGCTTATAGATTTCACTTAATAACAGACAGAAAAACTCAACTTGAAGGCGTAGGCATTTATATCTGTGATATCTATTTTAAAAATGTTCGTAATATCTTAAGCAATGAATTATTAACTCCAGAACTTATTGAGTTAGACCTTTTATCCACTATAACGAACGAAATTGATAAATTAGAATTAGAGAGCAGAAAAGATGATAAATATAACTCATCTTTTAATATTGATTCATTTTGCCAGCAAAACTTAAATTTTAGCCGCTAAAATTTAGCATTATGATAGCGAAGCAATATTCTTAATAATGCGTCTTTAAATTAAATTTTAAAAAGTGGATTGCGTTTTTGACCACGGAAATTGCTTTGAAAAAAATTCAGCACTATAATTGTTAGTGGGTTAATACCTGCCTGTCCTCTCGAAATTTGGTTTCTTCCGGCGAAGTATGTTGATAACTAAACTAGAGAGGACACCTTTATTTATCATCACAGAGCGGTGGGTTTCGATATTTCCCTTGTGCTAAATCGGACAACCAATCACAAACATCCTTTGATGGAACTCCAACCCCTGTCATTTGAAAGCTTACCCAGGCATCTAGTGATGCAGCCTTGATCGATTCCTGTCTTTCCTCTTGTTCTATATAGCGCGTAATAGCCTGCGTCAATAACCAGTGTATTGAGCGGTCTTTCGTGAGAGCAAGCTGCGCCAGCCTGTCTTTCATTTCTGGGGCGATTTTTACTGATAGCGTTTGTTTCATCTTGATCAACCTACTGTGGGTATTCGCGTTAGCTCCATCATAGCGCCTTTCTCTGGCGTAAAACGTCTTGAAACGGGATTTGAGTCGCGACTCTTACTTTCAAACCTACGTTTGTTATCCCTGATTTGTCTCTAAGTCAGCGTAGTTATTGGTAGAAATAAGGTAGAGGACACTTCGCTGCTCTGGAAAGCACGCTACATGCGGGTTGCGGAGAATTCGGCGCGATATGACTACGAAAAAGCGCGATATGACTACGAGAAAACGCGATATGACTACGAAAAAAGCGATATGACTACGATAAAAAAGCGATATGACTACGATAACAGCCTCAGATGGTTATGATTGCTTTAATCTAGTCATGTTTACCTGAAGTTTTCCCTTGCTACTAGCTTCAATACAGAAGTCTGAGATGATGCCGACACGTTTTAGTTCAGCACCAGCCCTCTCAATTGAATTTTTAAAGTCTCTGAGCCGCCCAGTATAGATTAGTTTGCTTTTCAACCATTCAAGTGAGTGTTTTTGCTGCGCTTCATTTGAGGTTGAAATGAGTCGTTGCAAAGCCTTCGCTATATCTTGATTGTGGAAAAAGTTAAGGCGTTGGTTCCAATCAATTAATGAGAATTCGTTGTTGTAGTACATTCTTACCCAGCGTGGATCTATTTGAAATATATAAGATTTAATCTCATTGTCGTATTCAAATTTATCAATCATATGTAAAGGAGATTGTGAACCCGTCGCGAACCTATTGGTTTCGATAGAAAACATTGCTTGTTCAAGACATAGCATGCTTCGGTGTAACCATTCATAGTTTGCACCGCTGGTATTGCGGCCTATAGCGCGTAGGAATTTTGAGCGACTGATTACAATGGGTTCACCTAATGAGTGCTTTGAGGCTTCATACATAGCTTGCATCCAGACATCAGCTTGGGACTCATCAAGTTGCTCTCCCCAAAATTTAATAACAGCATCAACGCGGCTGACAAGAGTGGTACCCACATACACTGGATTTTTTTTTGAATTAACTGGCGCGAACAGGCTTGAACGAGCGATATGATTCGGCATTATTCGATATGACTCGTCGGTATTTGGTAGAGATAGCGTTCTATCATTCTGTTTTATATTATTTTTATCTAACAGTGCGATTTTATCTTTATGAATAAGATAAGAATCGGCTATAGGCTTAGCGTTGATATGGCTCACAAGACTACCGTTTAGTGTTCAGAGCTGTTGCTAATACCGATCTTTTTTTGTTGCGGGCTATTTGCTCCACTTTTGTTGGGCGGCCACGTTTGGCAGGAACAACAAGGTTTATCGAGCTGGGTAGGGGAGGTTGTTGTGGAGTACACACATGGCCAGCCAACCATTGTTCTACATCTTCCAAGCGCCATAATAAGCGCTTAGTATTGGGTAAGCGGCAGATAGGTGGTAATGACATTGGATTGCGTGTGGCATCGCTGCGGATACTGGCCACGGTTTTATGGATGATTTTAGAAAGTTGTTCGGCGGTCATTAAGTCTTGCATAAGCACTCCATCTTGCGACCATGCTTCTTGCATTGGATCGCATCGGGTTTCAGATGAGTGCAATATTTGCAGAGTGATTAAAAGACATCGCGGTAGAGGAACAGGGAAAATCTTACACTAAATCTTAATGTTACTACGCCACAATCTTGCCACACTTACAACGCACAATACTGCAATTCAACCTCGTGTTCTGCAATTCTTTGTTTACATAATATTTTGATTTTTATTGAAAATATACTCTTAATCCTAGTTTGCACCAGAGTTTAAATTGGCTTTGCCAATGCGCTGATCAGTCGGTTAGAAAAGAAATTAATTGCCCGTGGCTGCCCGAAGCTCAATATCATGGTGCGCGAAGACAATGACGCGGTCATTGGCATGTATGAAAAGCTTGATTATGAAACGCAAGATTCAATTATGCTGGGCAAACGGCTGATTGTGGATCAGGAGTATTGAGGGTTTAGTAAATTGAATTTAAAAGATATTTAATTTAAATTTATTTCTAACTCAATAGCGGCACTGGCCGAAATGACCGAGCAACAGATAAGGTGATTTCGGCCTTTATCGCAAGATTTTTAGCCGCCAATTTTTCTGTTTTCTATTGTTTTTTTCTCCTCAAAAAGACCTTGTTTGCCATAATTTAGCCACACGCATTGATAAAATCTTTTTTGTCACACTCAGGCCACGTTAGAAATAAACTTCCCCTCCAGAAGGAGGGGAAGTTTATTTCTAACGTGGTGTGTGATTAATGCACCGGGACAATATCGGGCATAGGGCTGAAATCATAATAATGAGGCAAATTTTGTATTCCTAGTTGTTGGCCTAGATCTTTGAACCCTGCCATATATTCAATCATAGTGTCGGCAGAGTATATTTCAGTATGAAGATCTTCTACTTCTTGTTCTGTATAATCAGATATATTATCTTTAAGTATTCTAATGTCAGTGATATCGGCAAGATCGGAAATATCTTTGGGGTGTGTGGCATTTGAGTTATTGAATGCTGCGGAAACTAAAAGACTATTTACATCATATATCTTTCCGTCAATATTTATCTTTTCAATAACAGTTGCATGATTAATATCTAACTTAAGAAGTTGAGAAGTGTAATCACTGAATGATGTTTTTATCGTGGTGTATAGATTCGAACTCTTTTTGTCATTGCGCGAGTCAGCAATACTAATCATCTCGCTAAGTTTACTATTAACACTCTCAACAGATCTTGAAAGTAGAGCTGCTGGAACCATTCCTTTTTGATAAAAGTCGTATATTTTGTGGAATTCAGATTGTTCACTATGGATACTGACACCGGTATCAGTCTCCATTTCGAGGGTCTTATTCATATCAATGCTTTGATAGATCGACTTAAAAGAATCATAGGTTTTATCTACATTTCTCTTGCGTTCGGCGTAACCGCTATCATCAAATGTCACTACATTTTGAGTTTTTTTGTCGCGTATATAGGCACGGCCTTCTTTATTTGAATATTCTAAGTTATCTATTTTGGTATTTTTAAATGTTAAGGTATCAGAGCCACCAGTATCTCTAATAACATAATTTCTCGATCCTAAGTCTACATTAAAATTATCATCTCCTGACTCGCCTTTTAATATTCTTGCTTTGGTTGCTGAATCTTCTGCTGCATGGTTATTATCTGTCATTGTTTTTCCTGATTTATTAGTTGAGTTCATCATTGCAAG
The DNA here is from genome assembly GCF_009831415.1 of Yersinia canariae. Lineage (NCBI taxonomy): Bacteria > Pseudomonadati > Pseudomonadota > Gammaproteobacteria > Enterobacterales > Yersiniaceae > Yersinia > Yersinia canariae. The sequence continues at coordinate 1,353,912 of NZ_CP043727.1, forward strand.
CGACTTGTCTTGGTGCGCCTGACAAGTTGTACTCTAATCACTTTTTTATTCAGTTAAAATAAACAAACAATAAACATATTCTCACAGTAATATAATTAAATATATTTACATAATGCATTGTTAAGTGATATTTAATTTTGCGGGGCGGGAATTAAGAGGAAACATAAATATCGGGTACTGAATTTATGTCAATACAGTACCCGAGGTTAAGTCGAATTATTTAATCTTAGTAATATTTTTCACATCAACTTCCACAGAGTTCCAGTCTTTATCAACTTTCCCTTCAATTTGGACTTTATCTTGTGGTGTGATGGTTTGGCCTTTCCAGCGCTTGCTGTCGATATCAACAGTGATGGTGCCGGTGCTATCGCGGAAAGTGTAGGTATCATGACCCAGGCGTTCGACGATATTCCCTTCCAGAGTGACGCGGGCATCATCACGCATGCTTTTCACTTTATCTACTGTGGTATTGGTGGCGCTCGGGCCAGAGAACCCGCCCTGTGCTACAGATTGAGTCTGTGTTGTTGCCGGACCATCAAAACCACCCTGCGCGGTGTTTGTCGCACTTTGCGCCAAGAATGGTGTGCTGCATAACATAACCAAGGTTGCAGCTAAGGTCAGTTTCTTCATTTTATTGCTCCTTCAATGAATGAATTATTACATTTGAAACCAGAGACCTTGTCGGTCTCGTTACCCAATACTAGACCAAAATTACATTAGAATTGGCCTATTAATATCTTCAACTAAGCTGAAAATGGCTGCCGGAAGAGTATATATGGGGATAAAGTCTATTTTATCAATCTGATTGGGGGCTTTTCCACCACAGGTTGCATTCGTTTGGATAGGCCGATTATGGGAAAGAATAATTAAAGACTACAGTGTTATGGCACTTTTTCCACGTGTTGGACTCCAATCTCTGGTTATCATTTTTCAACTGCCATGCTTTTGCTTCTGTGCATTGTTCTTTGCAAAATAAGGTTCTTTGCAAGAAAAGGTTTTTGCAGAAAAGCTCATTGGATGCAGTGGTTTTTTAAGGAGCTTTAGATGAATATTCGCCCACGGTTGTCTGGGGTGCGCTTGTTATTACTGGGAGCCCCTTTGTTGCTGGCCGGTTGTTCAGCCACGTCCGGTTTTTCTTGGTCAAGTTTGTCCCCGCTTAATTGGTTTGGCGGCAGCAGTAGCATGCAAGTTACTGATAAAGGTGTCGGTGGAATCACGGCCAGTACGCCTTTAAGCGAAAATGACATCAAAGAAGGGCTGAAAGGTGATTATCGGCTGCGCAGCGGTATGGCAACCAATGATGGCAAATTAGTCTCTTTCTTCCAGGCAATGAAAGCAGACCAAATTAAACTGGTTATCTCCGGTCAACCAAAAGGCACGGTAGAGCGCATTGATGTCATGGATAAAGATATTCCGAGCCAATGGGGTGTGGGCATTGGCACGCCATTTAGTCAGCTCTATAAAAAAGCCTTTGGCGTTTGCCATAAAGGCTCTGGCGATGATAGTGAACAAATAGAATGTGCTGCGCCAGATAGTCAGCATGTCAGCTATTTATTTGCGGGCGACTGGCATGGCCCGGAAGGCTTAATGCCATCTGACGATGCTTTGCAAAGCTGGAAAGTCAGTAAGATTATATGGCGCGCTAAAAGCGAATAAATATTATTATCATTTTATTGTCACTCTATTAAGGCGCGGCTTATGTCTGGCGCCTTAATAACAATTTCATCCCACTCAAAGCCCTCAATTCCTGCTCAATTTTATTTTGCGTTGACGCAAGGTTATTTTAATCGCTTCAGTTATGATATTCGACATAATTGATATGGGTTTTTAGTGAGGAAGAAAAATGACTCAAGTTCAGAGTGGCATTTTGCTGGAACATTGCCGTTTTGCCATTTTTATGGAAGCAAAAATACAGGGCGAATTTGATGTCATTCGCCAAGGGTGTAAAAAATTCTGCCAGACACTACAAGAGTTACAACAAAAATATCCTAATGAGCATTTAGGCGCTGTTATTGCTTTTGGTTCAGATATTTGGCATGACTTGTCCAATGGTCAGGGCGCACAAGAACTAAAGCCTTTTGTTGCTTTGGGCAAAGCGCCCATGATTGCACCAGCCACACAACGCGATTTATTGATTCATATTCAGTCATTACGCCAGGATATTAACTTTACCCTAGCGCAAGCTGCTATTGCCGCTTTTGGCGAGGCTATTGCGGTTGAGGAAGAGACTCACGGTTTCCGCTGGGTTGAAGAGCGTGATTTTACTGGCTTTATTGATGGCACCGAAAATCCACAAGGTGAAAGCCGGCCAGAAGTCGCGGTCATTGCTGAGGGCGAAGAGGATGCGGGTGGTAGTTATGTATTGGTACAGCGCTATGAGCATGACCTGAAAAAATGGCAACGCATTCCTGAACACAAGCAAGAGCAAATTGTGGGCCGTACCAAGCATGATAGTCAGGAATTAGCATCAGACCAACGCCCTGATACTTCCCATGTTAGCCGGGTTGATCTTAAAGAGAATGGTAAGGGGCTGAAAATTCTGCGCCAAAGCTTGCCTTACGGTAAAGCCAGCGGCAAACATGGTTTATATTTCATTGCCTATTGTGCGCGTTTACACAATATCGAACAGCAATTATTGAGTATGTTTGGCTCATTAGATGGCAAGCACGACTTATTACTCGGTTTTAGCAAACCGGTGACTGGCAGCTATTATTTTGCGCCGTCATTGACTAAATTACTGTCTCTGTAAATAACAAAAGGCCGGATATCCGGCCTTTATTTTTTTGGACGTGTTCTAAATAGCGACCGCATCTCGCATTCTATTCAGTACAGTTTGTTTCTGTTCTTTGGTTAATGCGCGCAGTGGCAAACGTGGATTACCGGCATCAATACCATGTAATTGCATCGCCGCTTTTCCGGCTGCAACCCCACCAAATTCGACCAATACGCGAATAAGCGCAATAACTTGATCCATACTACGCTGAACGGCGGCCTGATTACCGGCATTGAAATCAGCAATAATTTTATGGAACAGGGGAGCCGCATAATTATAAGTGCTGCCGACAGCACCAATAGCACCTACCGCCAGACCGCCCGGTAAATGTTCATCTACCCCAAATGGAATATCAAATTTCCCGCCACTCACCCGCAGACAGCGCTGGAATTCATACAAATCCGAATTATTGAATTTAATTCCTGACAAATTTGGGATTTTTGATTCGGCTTTAATCAAGAATTGCTCCATATCCAAATTCACACCGGACATTCCGGAATGGTAGTAATAGAAACCTTTTGACGGAGCTGCGGCTGCGATGGCCTGACAATAGGCGATCAGATCGTCAATATTACCCGGCTTAAAGAAGCAAGGGCCGATGGCGGAAGTCGCGAAGATATCCAGTGTTTCAGCATGACGAGAAAGGTCGACGGCATCTTTAATGCTCAGCGCACCAGTATGTAAGGTAATACTCAGTTGACCTTGTGCTGCTTTTACCCAGCGTTCTGCTATTTTTTTGCGTTCTTCTACTGAGCAATGAATGCCTTCACCGGTGGTGCCGCAAACATAAACGCCTTTCACGCCATCATTTATCAGATGCTCTGCAATTTGGTCGATGACGGGATAATTAACCTCACCCTGCTCATCAAAGGGAGTGTGCGGAGCTGCGATCAGGCCAGTTAACTTTTTCATACGCATCCTTTATAAATCAGAGAAAGTGGGTGACCCGGTTGGTCACGCGAGTTTTTAGGGCTATCAATCTTGAGTTTTCCATCAATTGCACTGGCTAATATTCAGTGCAATCAACATTCAGTCAGTTTTGCAGTTTGGTGTTCTTGTGGAATATGTTGTTGAATGGCATCACAGAACCAACCGCAAATATGTTCAATACGAGTAATAGCCGAGCCGACTGTGACGGCATAAGCCCCCGCAGATATCGCCGCCGCCGCCAGTGCTGGCGAGTTATAACGGCCTTCAGCAATGACTCTACAGCCCGCCTGGGATAGCTGTTTAACCAGTGCCAGATCCGGCTCATCAGGAATAGGGTTTTGGGTGTAACCGGATAATGTGGTGCCAATAAAATCGATGCCTAGCCGGTATGCCAACAGGCCATCTTCAAGATTGGAGGCGTCAGCCATCGCCAGGCAGCCGGTTGCCCGCACCCGCTGATATAAAGCTTCCACGGATACTGGCCGAGGGCGGCAGGTGACGTCAAATGCAATAATATCGGCGCCAGCGGCACTCAGGGCATCAACATCTTCCAGCCACGGCGTAATTCTGACCTCGGAGTCAGGCAGGTCGCGTTTAATAATGCCAATGATGGGGGCATCAGTAACCCGGCGCACTGCTTCAATATTGCTAATTCCTTCAATACGCAAGCCAACTGCGCCACCGGTCAGTGCCGCCTGCGCCATTGCGGCCACGATTTCTGGCGTATCCATGGCGCTGCCCGGTACCGGCTGGCAAGAGGCAATAAGCCCATTTTGGAGCTTGTGGCGAAGATTACTTGTGTTACTCATCGTCTGGTCACTCGCAGTCAGGTTGCGCACGGTTTTTAGCTCCGATCTTTAATTTTAAATGAAGTTTTACTCCATTATGTTAGATCTTTTATTCCCAAGGTGCAATGGCGAGAAAGCTAAAATGTGAAGCATACCTTGCGAGTTTGAAGCGGCAGGAGTTGCTGCGCGCAGCTGTTCACCAGTAAGTGAATCTTAAGGAGTATTACTCCACGAATAAAATATTAATGGAGTTTTAGCGGAAAAGTTGCCATAGTCATCCCATCATCGTCATGACATTCACTATAGGTGCAAGAGGTTAGGCCAGATGGGAAAAGTGTTGGCATTGGATATCGGTGGAACAAAAATTGCTGCGGCAGTTGTGACTGAAAGCGGCATGTTGGTTGGTCGTCAGCAGGTGGCTACACCACGCGGAGGGGCAGCACAACTGGCTATCGCGCTGGAAACATTAATTAAACCTTATCGTCATCTGGTTGATTTTATTGCTGTTGCTTCAACCGGCATTATCAGCGGCGGCCGTTTGACGGCACTCAATCCCGCCAATCTGGGGGGGCTGGCGGATTTTCCCTTACAAGATTGTCTCCAATCTATTGCTGACTTGCCTTGTGTGCTGCTCAATGATGGGCAAGCCGCGGCCTGGGCTGAGTATCAGGCATTGAGTCGTGATTGCGACAATATAATTTCGTTAAATAACATGATGTTCGTGACGGTTTCCACCGGTGTGGGCGGCGGTATCGTGTTGAATAAAAAGTTGCTGGTCGGCCATCACGGGCTGGCCGGGCACATTGGTCACACGTTGTCCGATCCTCATGGTTTGCTCTGTGGTTGTGGTCGCCGAGGATGTGTCGAAAGTGTGGCCTCCGGCACGGCAATTGGTGCAGAAACACTGGGTTGGAAACAGCCAGTGGCCGCCGCCAAGGTATTTGAATTAGCCCAGCAGGGCAATATTCATGCGGAAAACATTATTAACCGCTCCGCGACGGCGATTGCTCAGATGCTGGCAGATATGAAAATGGCACTGGATCTGGAAGTGGTCATTCTGGGGGGCAGTGTCGGATTAGCGGTTGGGTATTTGGAGCGTGTCATCGGCGCACAAAAGACATTGCCAGAAATCTATCGGGTGCCCGTTCAAGCTGCTTATCACCGGCAGGATAGTGGGCTGTTGGGGGCCGCATTGTGGGCCAAATCATCCCTGTAGTTATAACATCAGACCAACACTATTGAGGCCAATATGATCAGCGGATCATTAACACAAACTAAATTTTTCAGTGGGTTACCGGAGCGTTTGCAATGGGTTTTAGCTTATTTGGCCAAGACGCCATTGGCTGAATTAAGTTGCGGGCGTCATGAAATTGATGGCGAACTTGTTTTCATGAATGTGATGGAGTTCGACACTCAACTGGCTGAGAGCAAGAAAGCCGAAATGCACCAAACCTATGCCGATGTTCAATTGCTGATAAGTGGCATTGAGGGTATTGAGTATTCGGTGCTGACACCGACCGAGCATCTTGAACCTTATCATGCTGATGATGACTACCAACTTATCGCTGACATTCCAGATAAAAGCCAATTACGTATGTTACCGGGGATGTTCGCCGTGTTTTTACCGGGCGAACCTCATAAGCCGGGGTGTCAGATTGCGGGTTCTGGCACTATCAAGAAAGCAGTGGTGAAAGTTCATCACTCTTTATTGTAAAGAAACTATCTACATGATTTTTAAATAATAAAAATGCACGCTATCTTTGACATCTTCCCCGGCCCCCCGGGGTTTTTTTATTGATCTCATCCCGCACAATACAGCCATTTTTCTTCACCAAATGGGCCAATTATGTAATGATGCGCCTCAGAAACGTCCCTGTCTGTTAATTCTCTTTCCCTTGAGGTGTGCGCGTGAAAACTGGTGCTCCCCGTTTTAAGCCCGGTAAAATTCTTGATGCCTTGGGTGCAATGCAAAACAGCCTGACCCGCTCAGCGCAGCGTATTGCCGCGTATATCCTGACGGAACCGGCCAAAGTGACCCAGCTTTCTATTGCTGATCTTTCTGCGCTTACACAGGCCGGTGAAGCCACTATTATCCGTTTTTGCCGGACGCTGGGTTATAAGGGTTTTCAGGATTTCAAAATGGACCTGGCCATTGAAGTGGCCACCCGCCATCACAGTGAGAACAGCCTGTTAGATGCCGATGTGCAAGAGGGCGATGATGCGTTGGCGATTGGCAATAAATTGCAGTCAGCCATTAATAATGTGTTGTCTGAAACCCTGAATTTACTCTCTATCGAGAGTGTCGAGCAGGTGGTTAAGCTACTGCGCCCGGCTGATCGTATCTGCATTTTTGGTGTCGGCTCATCCGGTATCACTGCGGAAGATGCCAAAGGCAAATTGATGCGTATTGGGTTACGGGTCGATGCGGCCACAAATAACCACTTTATGTATATGCAGGCCTCTTTGATGGGCCCCGGTGATGTGGCAATTGGTATCAGCCATTCGGGCACCTCGGCTGAAACTGTGCATGCATTAAAACTGGCGAAACAGGCCGGGGCAACTACTGTCGCGCTGACACACAATATGGGTTCCACCATTACGGAGTTGGCGGATTTCGTGCTGATCAATGGTAATCGGCAGGGGCAATTGCAAGGGGATTCCATAGGCACCAAAATTGCTCAATTGTTTGTCTTGGATCTGATTTATGCTTTGCTGGTCAAATCTGATCCGGCTCAAGCTGAAAGCATTAAACGCAAAACGACACAAGCCGTTAGCCAAAATGGATGACCGGTAATCCATTTCTGCTGCTATATTTGGCCGCTGCTGCGGAAATCTCCCGCCAGCGGTGGTAAACCCCCCTTATCCTCTTGCTTATCTCACTCCCTCTAGCATTTCGCCATCTTTGTCACGTTTTAGACACATTGTGATTGAAATAGCGGGCTGATCTTATACACTCAAATGGAGTTTTGCTCCTTTGTGTTGTTTTATTTGGAGTAAAACCACATAAATATAAATGTGGCGAAAAACGTCGGCCGGCGACAGATTAAGTGATGTTAAACAATCAGTTGCTATGGTTTACCTGCCGCGAGGAAAACAGTTTCTGCCAGTGAACTTAGCTGGTGGTGGAGAGAGAGCGACGATATGAGCACTTCAGTACAACCCCATACGGACAAACCACCTCGTGCAGATAAAACATTGCGCTGGTACAAGCAGCTCACCCCGGCGCAATGGAAGGCATTTATTGCCGCCTGGATCGGTTATGCCCTGGATGGCTTTGATTTTGTTCTTATTACCCTGGTTCTGACTGATATTAAACAAGAATTTGGTCTGACGCTGATTCAAGCAACAAGTCTGATTTCAGCTGCCTTTATTTCTCGCTGGTTCGGTGGGTTAGTGCTGGGGGCGATGGGTGACCGTTATGGCCGCAAATTGGCGATGATCACCAGTATTGTACTGTTCTCCTTTGGTACGCTGGCCTGCGGCTTAGCACCGGGTTATACCACGCTATTTATTGCTCGACTGATTATTGGCATCGGAATGGCAGGGGAGTATGGCTCCAGTTCCACTTATGTGATGGAGAGTTGGCCTAAGAATATGCGTAATAAAGCCAGTGGTTTCCTGATTTCTGGCTTCTCAATCGGCGCTGTATTAGCCGCACAAGCTTATAGTTACGTGGTTCCGGCATTCGGCTGGCGTATGCTTTTCTATATTGGTTTACTGCCAATTATCTTTGCTTTGTGGTTGCGTAAAAACCTGCCCGAAGCAGAGGATTGGGAAAAAGCGCAAAGTAAACAACAGCAGTCTAAACAAAATAAAGACCGCAATATGGTGGATATTCTGTATCGCAGTCACTTGAGCTACCTGAATATTGCATTAACAATCTTTGCTGCGGCAGCACTCTATGCGTGTTTCACCGGCATGGTATCAACGCCTTTGGTCGTTATTCTCGGTATTCTTTGTGCCGCGATATTCATCTACTTTATGGTTCAAACCAGTGGTGAGCGCTGGCCAACTGGCGTGATGCTGATGGTCGTGGTGTTTTGCGCTTTCCTTTACTCATGGCCGATTCAAGCATTACTGCCCACTTATTTAAAAATGGATTTGGGTTATGACCCGCATACCGTAGGTAACATATTGTTCTTCAGCGGGTTTGGTGCCGCAGTGGGCTGCTGCGTTGGGGGCTTCTTGGGTGATTGGCTGGGGACACGTAAAGCCTATGTCACCAGTTTGCTGATTTCACAATTACTGATAATTCCGTTGTTCGCGATTCAGGGCAACAGCATCCTGTTCCTTGGGGGATTATTGTTCCTGCAACAGATGTTAGGCCAAGGGATTGCCGGGTTGCTGCCAAAACTGCTGGGGGGCTACTTTGATACTGAACAGCGCGCGGCGGGCTTGGGCTTTACCTATAACGTCGGCGCATTGGGAGGAGCATTAGCACCTATTTTGGGGGCATCAATTGCTCAGCATCTTAGCCTTGGTACTGCATTGGGTTCACTTTCATTTAGCCTGACATTTGTGGTCATTTTGTTGATTGGTTTTGATATGCCATCCCGTGTGCAGCGCTGGGTTCGCCCATCTGGCCTACGGATGGTGGACGCGATTGATGGCAAGCCATTCAGTGGTGCTGTAGGCCCAATCCGTGCCAGTGTTGTCACGCAGAAGTAACATTTTTACCGAATAAGCCTTTTTTATTGCCCGGTGCAGGTTGGCCGGGCTTTTTAGTGACGCGATATCAGTGAAACAGGGGGCTGGCGGCCAGCGTTGTGACTGGCTTAGAGCATTTGATACTTGCACATCACTAAACGGTATATAAAAGCGTTATAGGTATGCACCTAGTTATAAATACACTGAATGGAATTTAAAGGCACAGCATTCTTAATGAATGATAGGTCTGCCAGAGAAACTCAGTGAATAAGGTGCAAAATGAAACAGACTTTAATAAAGAAAAATGGATGGACCCGTGTTGCCTTATTTAGCGCGTTAATCTTCGGTAGTGCAACTGTGTCAGCTACCGAACTACTCAATAGTTCTTATGATGTTTCCCGCGAGTTGTTCACTGCATTGAATCCCGGCTTTGAGAAACAGTGGGAGCAGCAAAACCCCGGTGACAAGCTCACTATCAAACAATCCCATGCCGGTTCTTCCAAACAGGCGTTGGCTATCTTACAAGGGCTGAAAGCCGATGTGGTGACTTATAACCAGGTCACCGATGTGCAAATCTTGCATGACCGCGGCAATTTTATCCCGGCTGATTGGCAAGCCCGCTTACCCAACAACAGCTCGCCGTTCTACTCCACCATGGCTTTCCTGGTGCGCAAGGACAATCCAAAGAATATCCATAATTGGGATGATTTGGTACGTGAAGACGTCAAACTGGTATTTCCGAATCCCAAAACCTCCGGCAATGGCCGCTATACCTATCTGGCTGCTTGGGGGGCAACAGAACAAGCCAATGGTAAGGACGATGCGAAAACCCGCGATTGGATGAAACGCTTTGTGAAAAATGTGGTGGTTTTTGACACTGGCGGCCGGGGCGCGACCACCACTTTCGTTGAACGCGGCTTAGGTGATGTGCTGATCAGTTTCGAATCTGAAGTGAATAATATCCGCAAAGAGTATGGCAGTGACAAATATGAAGTCATTGTCCCGCCAGTCGATATTTTAGCGGAATTCCCAGTAGCTTGGGTGGATAAAAATGTCGAGAAGAATGGCACTGAGAAAGCGGCCAAAGCTTACCTCACTTACCTTTATAGCCCACCGGCACAGCAGGTCATTACCAGCTTTAACTACCGTGTTTATGATAAAGCGGCGATGGAAGCCGCTAAATCTCAATTCCCTGAGACCAAATTATTCCGGGTTGAAGAGCAGTTCGGTAGCTGGCCACAAGTGATGAGTACTCACTTCGCCACTGGTGGCGTGCTGGATAAATTGTTAGCAGAAGGTCATCAGTAATGTTGTCGGCATCCAGTAAACGGGTTTTGCCCGGATTCACCCTCAGTCTTGGGAGCAGCCTGCTTTACACCTGCCTGATCTTGTTATTACCGCTCAGCGCATTAGTGATGCAAGTTGCCCAAATGACTTGGGCACAGTACTGGGAGGTGATTACCAACCCTCAGGTCGTCGCTGCTTATAAAGTGACCTTGCTGGCAGCCGGCGTTGCAAGTGTATTCAATGCGGTATTTGGCATGTTGATGGCTTGGATTCTGACACGCTATCAATTCCCCGGCCGCAGTTTGCTTGATGGTTTGATGGATTTGCCATTTGCCTTACCGACTGCGGTGGCGGGCCTGACACTGGCAACCTTGTTCTCTACCACGGGCTGGTATGGGGCCTGGTTAAATGAATTCGGTATCAAAGTATCTTTCACTTGGTTAGGAATTGCGGTCGCCATGGCGTTTACCAGCTTGCCATTTGTGGTGCGCACGGTGCAGCCAGTATTGGAAGAGTTGGGGCCGGAATATGAAGAAGCGGCTGAAACCTTAGGTGCCAGCCGTTGGCAGAGTTTCCGTCTGGTGGTGATGCCCGAACTGGCTCCGGCATTATTGGCGGGGACCGCATTGTCCTTTACCCGCAGTCTGGGTGAGTTCGGGGCGGTTATTTTTATCGCCGGTAACATCGCCTGGAAAACCGAAGTGACTTCGCTGATGATTTTCATCCGCCTGCAAGAATTTGATTATCCGGCGGCCAGCGCCATTGCCTCCGTCATTCTGATGGTCTCACTGGTACTGCTGTTCGGCATTAACACGTTACAAAGTCGCTTTGGTCGGCGGATAGGGGGGCATTGATGGCTGATATTACAGAGTTTAATGGTGTGGCCCGCCCTCCAATCAACTGGGGTAAATGGACGCTGATCGCCATTGGCGCATTGTTCTCATTTTTACTGCTGGTCATTCCGATGGTGTGGATTTTCATCACTGCTTTCTCGAAAGGGATTGCGGTGGTTGGGCAGAATTTATTTGACCCGGACATGCTACACGCCATTTGGCTGACGGTATTGGTGGCACTGATTACTGTGCCAGTGAATTTGGTGTTTGGTGTGGTACTGGCATGGTTGGTGACGCGGTTTGTGTTCCCGGGCCGTCAGTTATTGATGACATTAATTGATATTCCTTTTGCTGTTTCCCCCGTGGTTGCTGGCCTGATGTATCTGCTGTTTTACGGCTCAAACGGTGTGGTGGGGGGCTGGCTGGATTCTCACGACATCCAATTGATGTTCTCCTGGCCCGGAATGGTGCTGGTGACTATCTTCGTGACCTGCCCATTTGTGGTGCGCGAATTGGTGCCGGTCATGATGAGCCAAGGCAGTCAGGAAGATGAGGCTGCCGTATTGCTGGGGGCCTCCGGCTGGCAAATGTTCCGCCGCGTGACCTTGCCCAACATCCGCTGGGCATTGCTGTATGGCGTGGTGTTAACCAATGCCCGCGCGATTGGTGAATTTGGCGCGGTTTCGGTGGTATCCGGTTCTATTCGTGGCGAGACTTACACCTTGCCGCTGCAAGTTGAGTTGTTGCATCAGGATTACAATACCGCCGGGGCATTTACCGCCGCCGCGTTACTGACCCTGATGGCAATAGTGACCCTTTTTCTGAAAAGTGGCCTGCAATGGCGCTTAGCGCGTCAAGTTGTTCGTCTCGAACAGGAGCAAAAGCATGAGCATTGAGATTGATAATATCAGCAAGTATTTTGGTCGCACCAAAGTACTAAATGACATCACACTTGATATTCCTTCTGGCCAAATGGTGGCTTTGCTTGGCCCTTCTGGTTCGGGAAAAACCACCTTATTGCGCATTATTGCCGGGTTGGAGAACCAAAACGCTGGGCGTTTAAGTTTCCACGGCACTGATGTCAGCCGTTTGCATGCCCGCGACCGGCGTGTTGGCTTTGTTTTCCAGCATTACGCGCTATTTCGTCATATGACGGTGTTCGATAACATTGCTTTTGGTTTGACGGTGTTACCTCGCCGTGAGCGGCCCAATGCGGCGGCTATCAAACAGAAAGTCGCGCAGTTGCTGGAAATGGTGCAATTGGGCCATCTGGCTAGCCGCTATCCATCACAACTTTCTGGCGGTCAAAAACAGCGCGTAGCTCTTGCGCGTGCGCTGGCGGTTGAGCCGCAAATTCTGCTGCTGGATGAGCCTTTTGGCGCGCTGGATGCACAGGTTCGTAAAGAGCTGCGCCGTTGGCTGCGCCAGCTGCACGAAGAATTGAAATTCACCAGTGTTTTTGTCACACACGACCAGGAAGAAGCAATGGAAGTGGCGGATCGCGTGGTGGTGATGAGTCAGGGCAATATTGAGCAGGTCGGGACGCCAGATGAAGTGTGGCGGGACCCAGCAACACGTTTTGTGTTGGAATTCCTGGGTGAAGTTAATCGTCTGAGTGGCGAAATTCGCGGTTCACAATTATTTATCGGCGCTCATCACTGGCCGCTGGATTTAGCGCCAATGCACCAAGGCAGTGTGGATCTCTTCCTGCGCCCTTGGGAGATGGAGGTCAGCACACAATCAAGCTCACGTTGCCCGTTGCCGGTTCAGGTGCTTGAAGTTAGCCCGCGTGGCCATTTCTGGCAACTGACGGTGCAACCTATTGGTTGGCATCAGGATCCTATTAGTGTGGTATTGCCGGAAGGTAACATCGACGCGCCGGTGCGTGGCAATCGTTATTATGTTGGCGGATTAAATGCTCGCTTATATTCTGGCGATCAATTATTGCAACCCATTGCTTTAGCCCAAAGCGCCTGATAAGTTTTTCTTTATACGGCGAACAAAGGTGGCCTAATAGCCGCCTTTTTCTTTTATTGAAATCAATTCAAGTTAGGTAATTAACGTGACGACCCTTGAACACTGCATTGGCAACACCCCACTGGTAAAACTGCAACGCTTGAGTCAAGGGCTAAATGCGGAGATTTGGGTCAAATTGGAAGGCAATAACCCTGCCGGTTCGGTGAAAGACAGGGCAGCACTGGCGATGATCCAACGCGCAGAGTTACGCGGGGAAATAGCTCCGGGTGATGAATTGATCGAGGCAACTAGCGGTAATACTGGCATTGCGCTGGCGATGATTGCCGCCTTGAAAGGTTATCAGCTGAAATTACTGATGCCCGAAAACATGAGTCTGGAGCGTCAGGCCGCCATGCGCGCTTACGGTGCCGAGTTAATTTTGGTCAGCCGTGAGCAGGGAATGGAGGGCGCACGCGATCAAGCATTGCAGATGCAGGCCAATGGCCAGGGCAAGGTGCTGGATCAGTTCAATAATACCGATAATCCGTATGCGCATTTCACTGGTACAGGGCCGGAGATTTGGCAACAAACTGCCGGGAGAGTCAGCCATTTTGTCTCCAGCATGGGCACTACCGGTACCATTACCGGTGTTAGCCAATATCTGAAAAGTCAGAATCCAGATGTCACTATTATTGGCTTGCAACCAGCAGAAGGTAGCAGTATTCCAGGGATTCGCCGCTGGTCTGCGGAATATATGCCGGGAATTTTTCGCCCTGAGTTGGTGGATCAGGTGTTGGATGTCACGCAGATTTCAGCCGAACAGACCATGCGCCGGCTGGCAACAGAAGAGGGGATTTTCTGTGGTGTCAGTTCCGGTGGCGCGGTAGCGGGAGCATTAAGAGTGGCAGCCGAAAACCCGGGAGCAGTGATTGTGGCGATTATATGTGATCGCGGTGACCGCTATTTATCGACTGGAGTATTTGAATAAGGGTCATAGCCCTTTGCAGCCCTGCGCTCAGGCGCGAAATAAGACCGCCGCCGTCCCTGGCGGCAATATCTCTGATTGCACTCAACATCACAAGATAAAGTCCAAACCCTATTTTTTGGCTTTAATATTAAAAGCATATTTGAGTACTCTTTGGCGATTGAAGCATAACAGGCGAGGTAAGCTGTGAAGTGCTAATAGCCGAATCCATCTATTCAATATCAACCTAATCAAACTTATTCCCGCTCTAAAGCCCTGATTGGATCCATTTCTGCTGCCCGCCGGGCGGGGAAAAAGCCAAAAATCACCCCAATTAAACTGGAGCAGATAAACGCCGTGATAATTGATGTCGCGGAGTAAATCATTGAAAAGCTACTGCTAAATTGACTGAATACCAGGCCAATACCCAGTGACAGCAGCACCCCGAGGCCACCACCGAGCAAGCATACCAGTACGGCTTCAATCAAGAATTGCTGCATAATATCGCTCGCGCGCGCGCCAACCGCCATGCGCACCCCAATCTCTTTGGTGCGCTCTGTGACAGAAACCAGCATGATATTCATCACCCCAATCCCGCCGACAATTAATGAGATAACCGCAATCATCGACACTAACAATGTCATGGTCGACGTGGTTTTCTCAATGGTTTGGCGGATGCTGTCGGTGTTCATGACGAAAAAATCCTGTGTCCCGTGGCGTTGAGCCAATAGTTTGGTCACCCCCTGCTCGGCATTCGCCAGATCAATATCATCGTTAACGCGCACAGTGATACTTTTCAAATAGGACTGCCCGAGCATACGTTTCATTGCGGTGGTGTAGGGGATCCACACGTTGAGATTCTCATCACTGCCAAATCCACTCTGTTTTTTGGCCGCGACACCAATCACCCGGCAGGGCAGTGAGCCGAGCAAAATGACTTTTCCAATAGGCGTTTCGCCATTGGGAAACAGCTTATCGCGGGTGTTTTCATCAATCACGGCTTCTTGCATCAGATTATTGACACTGCTGCGGTTAAACGCCATTCCTTGGTCGAGGGTATAACCGCGCACCAGAAAATATTGCTCACCGACACCATTGACCGTGCCAGTGACTGATTTATTGCCATAACGCAAAGTGGTACTGGTGGATACCGTCGGCGTCACACTGTGGATATAGCCTTGTTGTGCTAAAGCATCAGCATCAGAGGCCCGTAGCGTGTGAATTGCGGCTGAGCGCATATCCCCGAAATCTTTACCGGGGAAAATCTCCAAGGTGCTGGTGCCCATTGAATTGATGTTCGCCAAAACCTGCTGTTGTGACCCCTTACCCAATGCCACAACAGAGACCACAGAAGCAATGCCGATAATAATCCCCAGCATGGTCAGCAAGGTGCGCAAGCGCTGTGCCGTCATCGCTATCAGTGCCATTTTGAACGCCTCTTGCAGGCGATCCCATTGCGCTTTCCACGCGGTTAGTGGCGCTTTATTGGCTAACTCCGGCGCTATTATTGCGTGGGTTTTCGCTGGCGGTTCTGGCGGTGACATTTGCCTGTCAGCGATGACCTCGCCGTCCTTAAGCTCGATAATCCGCTGAGCATGTTCTGCAATCGACATGTCATGGGTGACAATCACCACGGTATGACCTTGCCGGTGTAAGTCTTTCAGGATATTTAAGACTTCAGTACCACTGCGGGTATCCAGTGCGCCAGTTGGCTCGTCGGCTAGAATAACCTCGCCACCATTCATCAGCGCTCTGGCGATACTGACTCGCTGTTGTTGCCCGCCGGAAAGTTGGTTTGGGCGATAATCCAACCGGTCAACCAATCCGAGGCGGGTTAGCAGGCTGGTTGCTCGCTGATGGCGCTTTTGGCTATCTACACCCGCATAAATAGCTGGAATTTCGACATTTTCTCGTGCGCTCAAATCATTCAGTAAATGGTAGCGCTGAAAAATAAAGCCAAAATGTTCCCGGCGTAATTCGGCTAATTCATTGCTGCCCAGATGCTGGGGGATGCGCCCTGCCACCAGATATTCGCCTGAACTGGGTTTATCCAGACAGCCGAGAATGTTCATAAGTGTTGATTTACCTGAGCCAGATGCGCCGACAATCGCCACCATTTCACCGCTGTGGATTGTCAGATTGATATTTTTCAGCACCTGAACTGTTTCTTCACCCGTAACAAACCAGCGGCTGACATTATCGAGTTGGAGCAGGATATTACCTTGATTGAGAGTGGGCATTGGCTACATCCCCATTGGCGGCCCCATACGCGGGGCCTTACTGTTGCTGGCGGTGCGACTCGCCTGACTGACAATTACCGGCTCCCCGGCCTGCAAGCCGGAGAGAATCTGGGCATCGACATTATTATTAAGTCCGACAGTCACTTCGCGCGCACTGACCTTGCCATTACCATCGACCACCTGTACCTGATAGCGCCCTTTATCATTTTCCAATGCGGTGGCAGGGATAACAACGGCATCTTCAGCCTGATGCAGCACGATATACACCTGCGCCGTCATCGAAATACGTAATGCTCCGTTTGGGTTAGCGACATCAAACAAGCCGTTATAGTAAATGGCGGTAGTGGTCGAGCTGGAACTGCTACTCGAGCTTGATGAGGTGGTGGTTTCATCATTGATAGAGTCAGGTGCGGGTTCAATGGCGCGCAGTGTGGCGCTAAAGCGCTGTTCTGGCTCACCTAAAATGGTGAAGTAAACCGGCATGCCGATTTTGACTTTTACCACGTCAGCTTCAGAAATCTGCGCCTCGACGGTCATGGTGTCGAGTTGTGCGACCTTTATAATGGTGGGGGCGCTTTGCACCGCATTGACGGTTTGCCCCTCTTCAACGGGAATAGCAACAACTGTGCCGGTAATTGGCGAACTGATTTTGGTATAACCGAGATTGAGCTTAGCGGTACTGACGGCGATTTCTGCCTGTGCAATTTGAGCATCCAAGGCCTTAATTTCAGCTCCAGTGCTCTCTAATGTTGCTTTGGCGCTGTCAAAATCAGCCCGCACACCCAGGCCCTTGGCCAGAATTTGTTGCTGCCGTTGGTAGGTCAATTGGTTATTTTTCTGTGTTGCGACTTTGGCTGCGCGCTGGGCCACAACATTCTTCAGCGCTTCTTCTGCATCTTTAAGCGCATTTTGCTGAGTAAGATCATCAATTTCAGCGACTAATTGGCCTTTTTCAATCTGTTGACCTAGGGTGACATGGAGGGCTTTGATTTGCCCTGAAACCTGAGCGCCCACAGTCACCTGTTTTTTTGCCTTGATAGTGCCATCGGCCAGTACGGTTTGTTCCAGAGTGCGGATTTCTGCCGGGGCGGTGATAAATCCAAGTTTTTCCGGCGGTGAAATGAATCTAAAGAGCAATATTCCGCCGGCAACCAGTAGCACAACAGCCAGCCCTATAAGGCGTCTTTTCGACCCAGTAACCTTTTGCATAATCAATCAAAATTCCTTGAAACACGATGAAGAAAATAGTGAAACCAAATGCCAGGGGATAATTTACCGCCAAGGCTGGTGACTGTGAGTTAAGTGAAATTCAAGGATATGTAAGGATTGAGTAAAACTGGCTGCATGCGAGTCAAATAGGCATGAAAATAGCCGAAATCAGGCCGGAGAGTGAATACATGAAAATTTTGTTAGTCGATGATGATATTGAACTGGGCACCATGTTGCGGGAATATCTGAGCGGCGAAGGGTTTAATGCCGAATTGGTATTAACGGGTAAAGAGGGGGTGACAGCAGCCTTGTCCGGGGACTATACCGCCTTGATCCTCGATATTATGCTGCCTGATATGAGTGGGATTGATGTCTTGCGCCAAGTGCGTAAAAAAAGCCGTTTACCCATTATTATGCTGACAGCCAAAGGCGATAATATTGACCGCGTCATCGGCCTGGAAATGGGCGCTGATGACTATATGCCGAAGCCTTGCTACCCGCGTGAATTGGTGGCACGGCTGCGCGCAGTATTACGCCGTTTTGATGAGCATCCTGATGTGTCATCGGCTGATAATAGCATCATTATGCAGGGTGACTTGATGCTTAACCCGTCGACTCGCAGCAGTGAATGGCAAGGTAAGCCTTTTGATTTGACTGCTTCGGAATTTAATTTACTGGAGCTGTTATTGCGCTCGCCAGACCGCGTGGTGACTAAAGATGAGCTTTCCGACAAGGGGTTAGGTCGACCGCGAGAAGCCTATGACCGCAGTGTGGATGTGCACATCAGTAATATCAGACAGAAGCTTGCGGCATTGCCGGGGAGTACGTTAAATATTGAAACGGTACGCAGCATTGGCTACCGCATCAGATAATCGCCATTAGTGGAGTCAGTCAGATATGCGTGGACGGTTATTCTGGAAAATTTTGCTGGGGTTTTGGGTCACTTTTATTTTAATGACTCAGATGTTATGGGTGGTGTTTTCCTTTTATGGTAATCGCCATGAACCCCCTGAGCGCGAGATGGTACGCCAGATTGCTAAACTACAGGTCGCCTCTGCGGCCTCAGTATTACAAAGCGGGGGATTACCTGCGCTAAATTCCATGATTGCCAACTGGTCGCAGACAGATAAAAGACATTTTTCGGTGTTACCTGTAGCAGAAATCCCCCTGGTTACAGCAGAATCATCGGATATGGCACCCCCAAAAAAAGGGCGAGAACCCGAGTTTTATAGCCGAGAAGTGACGACCTGGGTCAAAGGCCTTGATGGTCAAAACTATCGTATTAGTTACGATATTGATGGGTTTAGGACGGTTAATCAGCCGAATGGCGCGGAACGCCGTGAAATACTGAATATTCCTATCCCCATGATTTGGATGGGAGTGCTAGGCGGGTTGTTCTTTAGCACATTACTGGCCTGGAATCTGACTCGGCCTATGCGCCTGTTACGTGCCGGTTTTGAACGGGTGGCGCAGGGCGATTTATCTGTGCGATTGTTACCTGTCATGCGCCGTCGTCATGATGAACTGACTGAAGTTGCACGGGATTTTGATTCAATGGCTGAGCGACTGAACGAGTTGGTCAGTGCTCGCGAGCAGTTGCTGCACGATGTTTCCCATGAGTTACGTTCTCCGCTAGCCCGTTTGCAATTAGCTATCGGATTAGCCCACCAGAACCCCAATAATGTCGAAACTTCCTTGCAGCGCATTGAGCATGAGTCGGAACGCCTCGATAAGATGATTGGTGAGTTATTAGCATTATCACGTGCCGAAAACCACAATATCGCCGATGATGATGAGTATTTCGATCTGCATGAGTTAGTGACGGCGGTAGTCAATGATGCTCGCTATGAGGCACAGGTGCCGGGCGTTGAAATCCTGTTACAGGTCACGCCGCAAGTTGATTATACCGTCAAGGGGAATGCTGAGCTGATGCGGCGGGCGATTGATAATATCGTCCGTAATGCGCTGCGTTTCTCCACCCATGGCCAACAGGTCAAAGTGGTACTTTCGTTGATTGATAAGAGTTATCAGATTCAAGTTTCTGACCAAGGGCCGGGGGTTGATGAGAGTAAGTTATCCAGCATTTTCGATCC
The DNA here is from genome assembly GCF_009831415.1 of Yersinia canariae. Classification (NCBI taxonomy): domain Bacteria; kingdom Pseudomonadati; phylum Pseudomonadota; class Gammaproteobacteria; order Enterobacterales; family Yersiniaceae; genus Yersinia; species Yersinia canariae. The sequence goes on from NZ_CP043727.1 coordinate 1,373,632, forward strand.
CTTCGTGCGCATTATGTCGGCCGTATCGGGTAAAGGTTACGGCTTAGGGCTGGCGATTACCCGTAAGGTGATTTTGGCACATGGAGGACAGGTTGAAGCAAAAAACGGTGAACAAGGCGGATTAGTGATTACACTGCGAATTCCACGTTGGATGGTGATTTAGAAAACAAAAACGGCGCCCTTAGGCGCCGTTTTTCATTCGTATAAAATTATTTCTTAATACGAATAATCGGAGTCTCACCCACGGTGACACTACCAGACAGTTTAATCAGTTCTTTAATCTCATCCATGTTGGAGATAACAACCGGAGTCAAAGTAGACTTGGCTTTCTCTTCCAGCAGGGCCAGATTGAACTCAATAACAACATCACCTTTCTTGACGCGCTGGCCTTCTTCAGCGATGCGTTTGAAGCCTTCGCCTTTCAGTTCAACAGTATCAATACCGAAGTGGACAAACAGCTCAATGCCGCTGTCTGATTCGATAGAAAAAGCATGGTTAGTCTCGAAAATTTTACCGATGGTGCCGTCAACAGGAGCAACCATTTTATTGCCTGAAGGCTTGATGGCAATACCATCACCAACGATTTTCTCTGCAAACACAACATCAGGAACATCTTCGATGTTGACGATCTCGCCAGACAACGGAGCTACGATTTCAATAGTGCCACTGTCTTTTTTATCATCTGAAACCAGTGATTTCAGTTTATCGAACAAACCCATGATCTTCTCCTAAGTATTTATATTGGGCAGCGTTCCAGTATCGTGGAATTAGCAGAGCGTTTTTTCTTCGATGAATGTGGTAACCAAATCCATCAATTCCTTCGCTGTTGGTTGAGCTAATGCCTGCTCTGCCAACACCTTCACATCTTCGAAATTCGTATTACGGATAATTTTCTTGATGCGTGGGATCGAAATCGCACTCATGCTGAACTCATCCAGCCCCATGCCCAATAGCAACAGTGTAGCACGTTCGTCGCCAGCAAGTTCACCGCACATACCGGTCCACTTACCTTCAGCGTGAGACGCATCAATTACCTGTTTGATCAGGCCCAATACCGATGGTGACATTGGATTATAGAGATGAGAAATCAGCTCATTGCCACGATCTACTGCCAGAGTATACTGAGTTAGATCGTTTGTCCCAATACTAAAGAAGTCAACTTCTTTAGCTAAATGGCGAGCGATGACCGCCGCCGCTGGTGTTTCAACCATCACACCGACCTCGATAGTTTCATCAAAGGCCTTATTTTCTTCGCGTAATTGGCTTTTCAGCAGTTCAAGCTCTGCTTTCAGTTCGCGCACTTCTTCAACCGAAATGATCATCGGGAACATGATACGCAATTTACCAAACGCCGAGGCACGCAAGATGGCGCGCAGTTGTGCGTGCAGAATCTCTTTGCGATCCATAGCAATACGAATGGCGCGCCAGCCCAGGAATGGGTTTTCTTCTTTTGGCAAGTTCATGTACGGCAGGTCTTTATCACCGCCAATGTCCATAGTACGGACGATAACTGCCTGAGAGCCCATGGCTTCCGCAACGGCTTTATAAGCCTGGAACTGCTCTTCTTCTGTGGGCAGTGAATCGCGGTCCATGAACAGGAATTCGGTACGATACAGACCAACACCTTCAGCGCCGTTACGCTCAGCACCGGCGATATCACGCACAGTACCAATGTTGGCAACAACTTCAACCTGATGGCCATCAAGAGTGATTGCCGGCAGATCTTTCAGTTTGGCCAGATCATTTCTTTCGGTGATGTATTGGGTTTTCACCGCTTTTAACTGCTCAATGACTTCAACAGTTGGATTCAGATAGATTTTGTTATTGACCGCATCCAGGATCAAATAGTCGTCATTCTGGATTTGTTTGGTCGCATTGCTGGTCCCGACGATAGCCGGTAATTCTAGCGAACGTGCCATAATCGAGGTATGTGAAGTCCGGCCACCTAAATCGGTGATGAACCCTAACACTTTATCCAGATTAAGCTGTGCGGTTTCTGACGGGGTCAGATCGGTTGCAACCAGAATGACTTCATCCGGGATTGCGCTCAAATCGACAATAGTCAGGCCGAGAATATTCTTCAGCAGACGTTTTCCGATATCACGTACGTCAGCCGCACGTTCTTTCAGATATTCGTCATCCAGTTCTTCCAGTGCTTTCGCCTGGCCTTCAATGACAGAATAAGCCGCTGCATCAGCAGATTGCTTATCATCTTTGATGAGGGCTATGATTTCCTGCTCAAGCTCTTCGTCTTCCAACAGCATGATATGCCCTTCGAAGATGGCCGCTTTCTCTTCGCCGAGACTTGCTTCAGCTTTGGTCTTAATCGCTTCCAACTGCTCAGCAGCTTTAGTCCGCCCAGTTTTGAAACGCTCGACTTCTTGCTCCACTTGGTCAGCAGAGATCTTTTTCCGGTTGATGACAATCTCATCTTCTTTCAGTAAAAGTGCTTTACCAAAAGCAATACCCGGTGATACTAAAATGCCTGAAATCATAACCCTACCTTACTCTTGACTGGTGTTAACTAAAAAAGAGCGCGTGATTACTCAAGCTCTGCCATCAGTTTTACCAGATGCTCAACAGCTTTCTTCTCATCTTCGCCTTCAGCAGAGATCGTAACAACAGTACCTTGGGTCAGGCCCAGAGTTTGTAGTTTGAACAGGCTTTTGGCGCTAGCGCTTTTACCGTTAGAGATAACAGTAATTTCAGACGCAAAGCCTTTTGCTTCTTTTACGAACTGGGCAGCAGGGCGGGTATGCAGACCGTTTGGTGCAGTAATAGTAACTTCTTGCTGGAACATTGTATTTCCCCAACTTATTGGATTTATGTTGTGGAGCTAAAGTTTAGTGTAAAACCCAAACTTTAGCCTGTATTGGTGCGCGTATAACTCATCTTTCAACTCGCGCATGACTATGCCTCAACCGCAGGTAAGTCACAAAGACAGTTTCCGATACAACCTGAGTTCAGGCTTAAAATCGATACTGCTACAACTAAGAATAATGCTCTCTTTGCATTATGTCTTCAATCAGCGCTCAGTGATGACATTTTTTGTTGTGTTGCATAATTGATAAATCGATTCAGCCAGAGAGGCGTTCAATATTCGATTAATTTCGCGTATCAAAATAATTGACCGGTTAAATACTAAACCCAGAGGGTAAAATCAATCTTTATGTAGTAAAAACTTTGAAGCGCGCCACAAAAAAAGCACCCATGAGGGTGCTTTTTTAGCATTTAGTGCGACGGCCTGACTACTGTTGCAGCTCTTGTTCAGTGAACAAATCTGCGAACAACGCCGTACTTAAATAGCGCTCACCCGATGACGGAAGAATAACCACAATTGTTTTGTCAGTAAAGCCATCTTCTTCAGAAAGCTTGACCGCAGCCGCAACGGCTGCGCCGGAAGAAATACCCGCCAGGATACCTTCTTCATCCATCAGCCGGCGGGCCATGGAAATGGCTTCATCATTGGTGACCAGTGCCACACGGTCCACCAGACTCAGGTCGAGGTTACCGGGAATAAAACCCGCGCCAATACCCTGAATTTTGTGTGGGCCAGGTTTGATTTCCTGACCAGCCAACGCCTGAGTAATAACAGGAGAATCAGTGGGTTCTACCGCAACTGTGGTAATCGCTTTGCCTTTGGTATTTTTGATATAGCGGCTGACGCCAGTCAGAGTACCGCCAGTACCGACACCTGCGATAAAGACATCTACCTCACCATCTGTATCTTCCCAGATTTCCGGGCCGGTGGTTTTCTCGTGAATTTCAGGGTTTGCTGGGTTACTGAATTGCTGCAAAATGAGATAGCGGTCTGGGTCGGTAGCTTGAATTTCTTCCGCTTTGGCAATCGCCCCTTTCATCCCTTTGGCACCTTCGGTCAGCACCAGATTGGCCCCCAGTGCTTTAAGCAACTTGCGGCGCTCAATACTCATGGTTTCGGGCATGGTCAGGGTTAATTTATAACCGCGAGCGGCGGCGACAAACGCCAGTGCAATACCAGTATTGCCACTGGTAGGTTCAACCAGCTCTTTGTCTGCGGTCAGAATGCCACGATTTTCGGCATCCCAAATCATATTCGCGCCGATACGGCATTTAACGCTGAAACTTGGATTACGCGACTCAACCTTCGCCAAAATGCGCCCGTTACCGATACGGTTCAAACGAACCAGCGGCGTATGGCCGATTGTTAAAGAGTTGTCTTCATATATCTTGCTCATAGCCCGTCCTTTAACTCTATGAAAATGTAGGAAACGTTCAAAGCATACGCTAACAGTATGGCTATGGAAGTAAGTAATTGGTATATCGATATGTGATTAGGAAATAAGAATAAAATCACATGGAAGAAATTTATTAATCATAATTAATTGTAAACTAAAAGAATTTATCTGGCTTAGCCATTTTTTAAAAAAATAACAATCTGCCCTTAAAATTCCCCTGCAAAACCCCAGCAAAACTATCCTGCAAAACGGGTTAAATATCGCTCTATTCTAAACTGCAATAGTGATCCATTCCTTCCCTCTGTCGTCGTTATATTTATCAGTCATTATTTGATTTTTGTGACCAAGCAGAGATTTTGTATCGACCCCTTGATCGCGATATAGCCGCTCTGAAAGTGATCGCTGTTCGTGAAATGTTGGTGGGGTTCCTTCTTTCCAAGTAAGGCCGCTTGCGTCTCTTGCGCTGCTGAATGTACTGGTTACTGTTTTACTTTTTATTGGCCCGCCTCTTTTGGCACTGGCTACGGTATGGTGGTGATGTAGAACGTAAGGGCTGACTATTCCATCCCGGCACCGTGAAATAACTTCTTTCAGTGTCACATTGAGGGCGTTACATCTAAGTGATAATGGGATCGCTAGTCTTGCCCCTGTTTTGCCCTGAATTATATGAAGATGATCATCCCAAACATCTGAAAATTTCATAGCGACAATGTCACCAAGACGTTGTCCCGTAAGAACAGCTAAGAGCATTGCTCGTTGTAAATAAGTCTGCATACCTTCAGCAGTGCTAAATATTATTTTCCACTCATCCAGGCTAAGTCTTTGCCGCTTAACTTTAGATTTTGGCTGCTTAGTCGCGGTTGCCGGATTATAGCCCGGAGAAACCTCGCCAGCGTGCTGTGCTTCTTTAAAAACATCAATGATAACCCTACGGACAACCTGCGCCATGACAAGCTGCCCACGCTCTTTATAGGGCGATAGAATGTCGGCGATGTCTCTGACCGAAACCTCAGAAATCATTTTATTGCCAATCACCGCCCGCATCACCTTAATTGGTGCCTTTTTCTGGTTCACTGACGAGGCTTTTAACTCCCCGTCCTGTAGGCGTTCTTCTTGAATTTTCCAATAAATATCTAGCCAAGAGCTAACAGAAATACCTTTTCCCATATCTCTGCTGATTTTGTCCCTGGCTGTAATTAGCTGCCCCATTTGCTGTTGAGCGAGTCGTGCATTTGCTTCTACTGCTATATTTTTTGCCTCAGCTTCGTTGTCGCCTAATCCGTGGAATTTACCTGACACGGGATGTTTATAGCGCCAGTAGACCTTTTTGGTTCTGGCGTCCGTATAGCATGATAGACCTGGTACATCGACGTTGTACTTACGTGGCCTGCCCATCTTCCATTATCCTTTTTAGGCGTGGATCATCGGTTTTTTTAATCACTGGTTTGACTGTTACCCCGATAAATCTTGCCGTTTTATCGACCCGCCAGCATTTACCCGCCTTCATAGGTGGAGGGGATATCATGCCGCTTTTGGCATATTTAATTAACGTAGGATAACTAGGAACCGGCTCCTCAAATTCCTCCATTGCCCACGTTGTTAATGTTTGTGTTCTCGCCATGGCCATTCTCCACACTGTTTATTTAAAGGCCCGCCGCAATCGGGCCGTATTGTTAATCGATATCGTTGCTGGTGGACGGTACCAGGCGCTGATAAATCGCTGAAACATATTTAGCTTGATGAATTGCGTCAGCCAGCGCATTGTGCCGTTCGCCATCAAATGGCATATCTCGCTTGGGATCGAAGCCAACAGCTCGACCGAGTTTAACGATGGTTCTAACATCCAGATCGTTGAACCAACTCCAGCATGGAGGTATCTGGCAACGTTCATATGCAGCCCGCAGGATGACATTATCGAATGAGGCACCATTCCCCCAAACATGCAGACTCTTGGGCGATGCACTATTAAGTGCAGCAAAGGCGTTAAGTTCTGACAGAGCATCACGGATCGGCATTGCTTCACCAGTAATAGCTGCTCTTGCTTCACTGCTTTGAGTTAGCCACCACAAGATAGTGTCAGCATCGGGAACGGCCCCCAGTGCGACTTCTGACTTGAGGTCAACTGCTGCATATAACTCAGGGCCAAGCTCACCTGTTTCTGGTTCAAAAAATACCGCACCGATAGACACAATTGGGGCATTTGGTTTATTGCCCATAGTTTCCAGGTCGATCATTAAGTTATTCATTGTTTTCCTTGCTTGCGCAGGTAAGGGAGTATTCCGTATTTCAATACACAAAAAGCTTCACCATAGACATTCTTTTCATGGATATTGGTTGATCGGTCGCACATTAATCCAATTTGTTCGATCAGATTATCTTGAATGGTTTTTATATCAGGGACTGCGAGTGCTGAGGGCGTCAGTTCAACTTCTGCATCGCAATGAGGGCAGAAACCATCACACTCTGTATGCTGTAGATACGTGAAGTATTTACCACATGACCAACAAGTTTCACCAGCCGCCGCCAACGCCTCTAGTTTCGCATCCCCTTTATACATTTCATCACGCAATGCTTGTGCTGCAGCTGTCATGACATCGAGCTGATGGCTTAACGTTAGATTCTGCTCACGCAGTGAGAGCAGCTGTCGTGCTATTTCTGCCTCTCGACCAATAGGGTAAAACTCTGCCATATTATTTTCGAAAGCGGTAATCAGGTACCGGAGCTGCTCGTCGGTTATCTCTGTTGGATATTTCAGCTTATCTTTACTCAGCATATGTAACCCCCAGAACCGCTCGTTTAGCGGCAATTGCTATCCCAGCCCGTGAACCGTAGGGATCGATGGCTGTGTTATGAATCCCGCGTAAAACCTCTTTCATATCTTTTATCTGTGCTTCTGCTGCTGCCAGTTGGGCCATCAAGTTTTTACCTGGCTTTTGAAAGCACACCCAGTTGGTATTTGCCCGTTTGCCTGATGGATGTCCAAATATTGGCGGTACCGGCGACAGTTTGATAATGTCGCGAGTAGGGATATGCACTTCATTCCACTTAAATATAAGAACTCCCCCGGCACGTAATACACGAAACGCCTCAGCAAAGCCTTTGGTTAGGTCGTCTTTCCATGACTTACTGAGGATGCCGTATTTCTTCCCCTGCCAACCCTCTGGCCCACAGTGTGTGAGGTGGGGCGGGTCGAATACAACGATTTGGAAAGTGTTATCGGCAAACGGTAACTGGCGAAAATCAGCCACAATATCCGGCCTGATATCTAAGTTCCGGCCATCACATAGCGTATAACTTTCAGAGCGGATATCGACGAACACAGCGCGGGGATCAGCACGGTCGAACCAAAACATGCGGGAGCCGCAGCACATATCTAGAATTGACTTATCCATCATGCCTCTCCTGCGATGATTGGCAGTAATCCAGCTTCACTACGAACAGCCTCGATCGCTTCTTGTGGATAGCCCCATATATTTCCTTTGCATAGGCTGCTGCGTTCCGGTCCTAGATAGTAAGCATCAATACGCTCACCCCTGCAGATATAATTCCGCATCATAATAACCAGCGACCGTAAAGTTCCACCGTGGTTAAATCCCTTCCAGTGGCGGTTTTCAAAGTGGGTATAAATTCGCTTACCGGTATATTCATCAATCAGAAAAACCCTGCCGGTGCTGTTCAATTCGAGTTTGGCAACTCTCTCCGTTCTCGGGTCAAAGAAGAACCGGCGACCATAGGCGGCAATAATCCCGATCAACTGATTGGCATGATCAAGGCGCTGTTGCTTCGTTGATTCGCTGCTTACCATAACTTCTGGTTCAACCTTTAGCCGTAGGCACACTGGACCATCTCGGAAATTACCGTCAACTATTCCGTCCAGTTGGCTAATTTCCCGTTTGGTTAGGTTGTGCATTTTGGCGATACAGAAATCCCCCTTAAGAACACCGGCCCCCGGTGCGCGAGCAGATGTTTGGCCGTAACTGTAGCCACGATCATTAAGCCACGCTTGGCATGCATACCAGGCTTGAAAGTCGCCTTTTTGTTCGAACAACAGTTGAAAGCTCATAGGTCACCTTGATGTTTTCTAGTGGCCACCCGTAGACGTTCAAAGATTGCTGCCGCAAAAAGCCTTTCCTCCCCCACATCACACGCCGCAAAATATTCATGCGCTGCTGTCACTGCTGCCTGATGCTTATCGAGAAGCGCTATCTTTAATGCTTCAAGATGGCTGCGTTCTAGGTGATTAGCTAACGCTTCGGGATCGCATTCGATAGGGCGCAACCAGTAACAAACCGGCCCCTCTTCAGTGTCATGTATTGAAACCATAAACCAACTGTCACCTGCTGGTGGAGTGGGTTGCCACATGCTGAGATTACAGCCAACAGAGTCGAACGCAGCTTTAATCTCTTCTGCATTTTCTTCGCTATCCATCCAACCTATCGCGCCAGTAACACGGTTTAATGCTTTCCATGCATCGAATTCACCTTCAACACCAAACTCATTACCATTTGCAGGCTCAAAGAAATCGGGATGAGTCCAGAAGCCACAGGAATCACGTTCAACTGGTGCTGCGGTAATTGTCTTTTTCATCATTGTTTCCTCGCATAAATAACGCCATCAATCGGCAGGCATTCATAATCAGGCGGGAGGGCTTGTTGCTGGATGTCTGCCATACAGTTTTTATCATCTGGGTATACGTAGCCTTGCGGCTCGTACTGGCACGGCTGGAAGGTGTAGCAGACGAGCAAGAACAGGCCGTACATCATGCTGTCACTCCTGTTAGCTCATTGAAGCGCTGCAAAAACTTTGCTCTGGCCTGCAATGGCGTTAACGGGGTAATAGAAATCTCTGATGGCGGCACACCTTCGAGCATTGGCCATGCACGTCCATCATCGATATCCAGATCACGGCGCTCAGTGGCCAGCATGACAAGATCCGCATAATGCACGACGAAACCCATTTCACCGGGCAAGCCAAATTTCTCACGAACAGCCAAATCAACCCGCCGTTCAATTGCCTGGTAATCTGGAAGCAAGCGCTTAAGAGGGGAGGGAATATCTTTGCAATAGGCTTCGGATGCGTCGTGCAGCAATGCTTCAAGTGCATTTTGCTCTTCGACAATGAAGCTCATTAAAAGGCTATGCTGGGCCACACTATAAAAATTATGTAGGTGACCAGCAAAGCGGCATTCATGTGATAACGCCTGCGCGATATCTTCAATACAAATACTGCTGGCCAGTGGTTTTAAATAATCAAAGTCCAGCCCTGAATAAGTCGTAATATAAGACATAAATATACTCCACACGGTTTTTAGGTAATACCCCGCCAAATACCCCATTGCTGGGATATTTGAAGTGATACTAATTAGTTAAGGTTTAATTAATTACGCTTTGAATTTACCAATAAAGGTTTCAACTTCGACGTCTTTAAATTTACCGGTAAGCAGTTCAAGAAACTCTACAGCAATTTTTTCTTCTTCCGCTTCCAGTTGGACAATGCGCAATACTAATACGGGGGTATTACCACCAGTGAGAATGCTATAGCGCAATTTAAAGCGACGCTCGCCTAATCCCTCATAAGGAATACATTTAAATTCAAATGCCGCTGCCATAACATCTTTGCTTTTGGCTTCCACACTTTCCATTACAGATCGTTTCGCGCTGAAGTCCTGGTCTTCATGGTCGGCAGAGCTGGTTTGTTCAATAGTAATGCGGCGAACTGCACCCACAGCTTTCTTTATATCCAGCACAACACCATCAGCATCAAATACCAGTAAGAACTCACGATAATCTTCCAGCCATTCAGCAAGTTCTTTTTGAGTCTGCTTACGACCATCAATATTAAGCAGTTCGCGGAATGGAGCTGTTTTCTTAAGTGACAGACTGGCAGTGTTATCCGCATGTCCGGGGCTAGACAACGTGCCAATATTGAAGATAGTTTGTGCGCGCATTTCATCAGCATCAATAAAACAGCGAACACCGTTACCAGCATAGCCAGATGAATATTTCACATACTCATCAATACTGCTGGTTTCCATAGAACCACGAAAGCGATAACGCTCAAGTTGGAACTGTTCTAGGCTTTTAATTACTACACCGGCAGGCAAAGCAATTGTATCGCAAGCCATGCCAGTTAATTGTTTTTCAATTATTGAAGTTAAAACCATGTCGCGAATTTCGGTGATGGCTGATGAATCTAATTGTTGAGACATATAAAGCCCTTAAGAATATAAATAAATTATTACCGAGTGATGAGTAATTAATTAACGGTTTTTAATTTACCGTCCGTCTCACCTTTAATCGTAAATAGCTGGCCCTGATCTTCTTGCATAATTGCCAACTTGCCGCCTTTGCCAACATACATAGGCGTTTCGGTTGTATCTTCTTCGGAGGACTTCCCGCGCGGAGTAGGAGTAGTGAATTTCAGCTTATGGCTGATCATGACGCGCTTTTCATCCATTGAATTACTCATGCGAGATAGATCAAATTCAATGGTTACTTTGCCTTTGCCGCCATTATTTAGAACGCCTAACGCGGCAGCATTTAAAGCAGCTGAAAACTTGTTTTCGAAAATACCGGCATCCAGCTCACCAAGAAATTCCGGCACCACGGTTTTTCTTTCTTCGCTCATCGGGGTGATCCTCTGTTATGCAGCTTACGCTGCAGGTTAGTTAGTTACTCCACACAGAGAAGAACACCGAGCCGGGGTCTTTATACTGTACAGGTTAAAAGGGATAACCCGACCGGTGTGCTTCTCTCTGTGTGAAAAGGGCGGCTGGTGTTGGCTGGCGCAGCCGCTAAAGACACAGCAATGGAACAAGGTTGTGGTTTCCGGCGCTTATCTCCGGCTGCTGCAATTGCGCAGACCAGCTCTTTGGCAAACCACAATCGGCTGAGCACTACATTTGACCACCTTACGACGCGTGGGCCGTTACGCAGACTCTGCGACCTAACTACCTTGTCGCCAGCGGTGGTAACACGGCTGCTGTCCATATATCCGGTGTAATGCTCATGCGATTGTGTGCCGGTCTTTCCCGGCCGTCAGACAAATCGCTTAGGTTTAATAGATGCTGTTTACTCATTTGTCAGAACAGTCCAGCATTAGTTAGCCTTGACGCTAAATGATGCTTACTGTGTCGGTCTTTCCCGACTCTCATCGGCCCAACTGTTACACCCGTATTCCTCGCGCTCAGTTCCGTGGCCACGGTCTTTGCGGATTGCCCTAATTATTAGGTCACCGGTTAAGGGATGCGCCGCTGCAACCCATCAATGTTTGCCATCAATTTCCTGTGCCATCTTGATAAATTCAGCTTCATACTTCACGAAAGGGACATAGAATACGGTCAGTTCACCGGGCTTTTGGCTTTCTTCATAACCAGCTGGCGAGAAGATTTTGTCGAACTTAACGGCGGCTTCCCGTACTGCTTGCTCTTCACCTTCTAGGCACATTAAGACGCGCATTTTGCCTATTGTTAAGCCTATGGTGTCACCTTGGTATTTGTATCCTTTCATGCCTATAACTCCACACTGTTAACCCTATAAAGCGAATCATCCCGATTTTCTTGCGCCTCGGGCGGCCTGCCTTTCGTTGTTGATGGATATATAATTAACCATTGATTTATTTTTGTAAATAACCAATGGTTAATTATTTTACTAATGTACCGTAATGTATTGAATTAAAATGATATTTATTTTTACTGGGTGTTAGGAGATTTTGGTCTAGTGGGTAAGATATTAAGGGGGTCAGCAGCAAGGATATTATAGGGAATGTAAAGTAAGGCAAGACCCGGAGGGCTAGACCGGGTCAGAAAATTAGTTTTGCTACAGCCATGGAGATGCCTGCTATAGCTATCATTGTGGCGGCAAGCCACTTTGTTTGAGCGGCGATTGATTGATGGACTTCGATACGAACGGATGCAATATCTTCTTTGGTCGCGTAATTGGACTTTATTACAGCTATATCTGTCCGAATTTCAGTTAGAGACTCTTCAATCCGCTTTACTCTTTCCTCAAGCATATTATCACCTCCGCCGTTACTTCCACCATGCCTTGCTGATGGAGGGGGGACATCTTTGGTAAATGGTACAACATTACTATCATGAGTTGACATTTTTTTCTCCTTCCTGAATGGAGATGTAATAATCTTTAGCCCACAACAAAACAGTGTGAGCATCAATTTTCATGATGTGCCCACAGTTTTTGCAAATAAGTGATATATAGTACCTATTAGCAACCTCACCATAAATACTATTTTCTTTGAAAACATTAACATAAGTCCCTAGCGCCATTCCAACCGGCATAGAACAAGAGGCTGAGACTTGCGGAATTGTTAATTGTTCTTTTTCACAGAGGTTGCACTTAAGGCTAGCCCCTTTTGCATCAAGAAATGCAATAAATGTATCAAAACTAATTATTTCAAAGCCTTGAACACTAGCCATTCTCTACCGCCATTAAAGTCTATTATATTTAATTGACTCATGAATCAAAGCCTTACCCATAATGTAAAGCTGATCCTGCGTACCCTGATCGATGTACCACTTTTCATAAACTGGATTATCTGAGAGAACGGCAAGCTTGTTACCTTGCATCTGCAGGCGTTTTACATGAAATGTCTTACCAAATACGAAGGAGTAAACACCATCAGTTTGGAAGTGGCGAACGGAAATATCTACAAACAATCGATCACCAGAGACTAAGGTAGGAGTCATGCTATCTCCATTCACCGTCATAACTTTGACTTCAGCAGGGCTTCTGTTACCAAATAGTGACCGTGCATGCTCAGTGGTGAATTCTATTGCATGCAGAACTTCGACATAATCGGAGATCATGAAGCTACCTGGACCGGCGCTGACTAATAAATCTAATACTTCAATACGGAAAACATCCATTTCAGAAGAAACCATGCTTTTCCCCCCACCACTTTCGGTAGGTTCGCCCACACCATATTCAAGCCATTCCGCCCGCACACCAAGAACTTTGCTTAATGCCAATATGTTGGTTGTGTCTGGAATAGCCTGAGCGTTAAACCACTTCCAAACCCCAGGTACAGATACTCTCACCCCTATTTTTTTCAGGGCGTCTGCGAGCCGCTTATTTTTTCCATGACCAGTTAAACCCGCCAGTTGGCAAGCCTTCAATAATCTGGACGTGAAGGATTCTTTTGATTCATCTCTTTTAACCATTGGTTAAATATCCAAGAACTTGACTTTACTGTCAGTTAATTATTAATATTAACTTGTGGTTAATTTTATAATTTAAGGAACATTAATGAACCCTGTTGAATTCGCAGTGGAGGCAGTCGGCGGACAAACTGTCGCCGCAAAAATCTGTGGTAAATCTCCTGTTGCTATCCATAAGTGGGTAAAAAATGGGTGTTTACCGCGAACGGAATATACAAAAAAAACAAGTTACGCAGAACAACTAGCTAGCGCTTCTGGTGGAAAATTCACGGCTGCTTGGCTTTTGGGGGAGGCAAACCCTGATAACCCAGAAAAGCCCAACAACATAAATCCTATCTTGCCATCAGCCTAAATTAAACCACCAAAGAGAGAGAAACATTGTGGATAACAAAGACTTTCCAACTCAACCGGATATCAGCGATGCGATACACCAGTTGATCACCCAAACGGCGGGTAAGTATGACGCCATGGCCAAACAGTTATGTCCGCTGTCCGGTACCGAGAATGCATTACGTAACCGGGTGCGCCAGTTGGCAGGGCAGGTGGTGCCATTGGGAATGGCGGTAGAGATGGAGTCAATCTCTGGCCGTTCTGACATTACCGAAGCTATGTGCAAGCGAGCTGGTGGCGTGTTCGTGAAGTTGCCTGAAGTGAATGATATCGGCAATGAAGAATTGCTTATCAAATTTAACGAATTGCTGGTGGCCTTGGGTGAATTTGGCAGGGCGCATAACGAGTTTACTGCTGATGGCGTTTTGGATCGTGATGAGAGCAAGAGGTTAAAAGCGAAAGGTTACAGAGCACAGTCGATTATTGCAGAAATTATTGCGGTATCAGAGTTGCTTTGGGGTGACGCCCCAGAATGCGGTTCCGGGGCGTCGGGTGCATTAACTAAACGTGTGGAGTAATTAACGCATGAACATTGTAGCGGCTAAACGCTCATCCCTGCAACTACGTTGCTTGCCTGTTACTGGGAGAGAGTCATTTCGTTATGTGATGAGAATACCCGGCCTTTGGATATGTGTCACCCACAGCGCGGCTGATTATGTTGTGGATACATTCCGTTATCTTGCTCTGCCAGCGCCAAAGGCCGTGATATGAGCCGGATATTTGATGTTATTCAGGCTCTCTCAGGGCAAAAGAATGTCATTGTCATTCCTGCACCTTATTTGGACTTTTTCAAAGGTGATCAGCAGGCCCACATGTTAGGGGCAATTTTGAACCAGTTGGTGTATTGGTCTGGCATACCATCTAGCCTCAACGATGGTTGGTTTTATAAGAGCTATGACGAATTAGCTGGAGAGATTAGAGGGGTTACTGCTGATCAGGTTCGTAAGGCAACAAACAAACTCATCAGCAACTACCTCCCTGGCGTTATCGAAACTGCAACTCGTAAGGTAAACGGTACCCCAAAGAAACATTATCGCCTTGATGGTGATGTATTAATTGCCAAGATATTCCCGCCAGCAGTGGAAGTGGCAGTATTGCCGAATGGAAACGGCAGTATCGACGAATCAAAACGGCAGAACAGCCAAATTGATTCGGTAGAAAAGCCACTCGGAAACGGCAATGAAGCCGAATCTTATCTCTATACAGATCAGTACACAGATCACTACTTACAGATCAAAAAGACTATTGGTCAGTCGCCTGCGGCAACCGACCCGCAGCCAGTTGATTCTTTACAAATCGATTATTCAGCGGTGTTGGAGGTTTACCACGCAACGCTGCCTGAAATGCCAGGAGTGCTGGATATGACGAAAGACCGTCAAACAAAGCTCCGTACTCTCTGGAAAAAATACGACCTCAATCTGGAAAAATGGTCTGCCTATCTGCGCTACATCTCAAAGAAATGCCGTTGGATGCTGGAGGACCGTCCTGACACTTCATCGGGTAAGACGTGGCGCCGCAAGAACTTTGATTATCTGATCACTGAAAAATGCTATCTGGCCGTCAAAGAAGTGCGAGCAGACGACCTGCCAAAAGTGCCGAAGATGGACACGGTGACCAGACAAGAAGCGTTTGACCGCCTGATATTACGTCACGGCAAGGCACAAAACACCGTAGAGAAAACAGCACTTTCCATGGCTGGCGGTCTTGGTCGCATGAATGAAACCTCAGCACGAATTGAATGGAACGGAATCTGGGCCAAGGCACTTGATCTGGTCAGTGAGAGCGAACTCCGGAGGCTTGCATCATGACCTACCAAATTATTTACGCTGATCCTCCGTGGTCATATCGGGATAAAGCCCAGAGTGGCAACCGTGGCGTTGATTTCAAATATCAGACCATGAGCCTTGCTGACATCTGCCGATCGCCTGTGTGGGAGCTGGCGGGTGATAGTTGCTTATTGGCAATGTGGTGGGTGCCAACTCAACCACTTGAGGCATTAAAGGTTGTTGAGGCTTGGGGTTTTAGGCTAATGACCATGAAGGGCTTCACCTGGCACAAAACCAATAAGAACAAGGGCAATAGCGCGATCGGTATGGGCCATATGACCCGCTCCAACAGTGAAGATATGTTATTTGCAGTAAAAGGTCGGTTACCTGAACGGCTAAATGCCGCCATTTGTCAGCACCAGACCGCGCCACGCGGCGAGCACAGTGCGAAGCCTGATATTTTCCGTGATCTGCTGGTTCAGTTGCTGGGCGATGTTCCGCGCATAGAGCTGTTTGCCAGAACACAGGCTGAGGGCTGGGATAGTTGGGGTAACGAGTGCATTAATAGTCTGGAATTAATCCCCGGCAACATTCAGACCGCCCGACAAAACCAGCAGCAAAATATTGCTGAAATTATTTCGGTACCGGAAACCGGCAACACAGTGTGGCCAGTTGAAGTAAATCTGTATTTCAGCCAAGTGCCAGGTTCCACCGAATTGCCAACTGACCTGCAACATAAAATCTTAGGCAACATTAATCGCATGAAATTAGATGGGATACCGTCTGATGCCATTATTGCCGCCGCCACAACACTTACTGCCGCTATGGGAGCAACAGCATGAAAGAAATCATTGTCGATAATTTTGCCGGTGGCGGTGGGGCTTCTACTGGGATCGAAATGGCAACCGGGCGCAGTGTTGATATTGCAATTAACCATGACCCAAATGCTATCGCCATGCACACCACTAATCACCCCGATACGCTGCATTATTGTGAATCGGTATTCGATATTGATCCTGTAGCGGCGACTGCCGGCCGACCTGTTGGGCTGGCGTGGTTCAGCCCTGATTGCCGTCATTTCAGTAAAGCCAAAGGCCGCAAGCCGGTTAAAAAAGAGATCCGTGGTTTAGCGTGGATTGTTGTTCGTTGGGCCTTGGCGAAAAAGCCTCGGGTAATGATGTTGGAAAATGTCGAAGAGTTTAAAACGTGGGGGCCGCTGCTCACGGCTGAAGATGGTACCGAACATCCTGATCCCGCCCGCTCTGGTGAGACATTCGCGGCATTCGTTGGCATGTTGACCACGGGGATTGATGCCGGGCACCCAGCGCTATTGGAATGTTGTGAGGTATTAGGTTTTGATATCAGCAGCATAGACGCTAAACGACTGCAGTCTGGTTTGGGCTATGTTGTGGAACATAGAGAGCTTCGGGCCAGTGATTACGGTGCGCCAACTATTCGTAAACGGTTCTTTATGGTTATGCGCTGTGACGGGCAACCGGCGGTGTGGCCGGAGCCAACTCACGGTGATCCTAAGTCACTGGATGTTCAAAGCGGTCACCGCGAACCGTGGCGAACAGCAGCCGAGTGTATTGACTGGTCAATTCCTTGCCCAAGTATTTTCGAGCGCAAGAAACCGCTGGCAGAGAACACACTGAAACGTATTGCGCGCGGTATTCAGCGGTTTGTTATGGATAACCCCACGCCATTTATCGTGAAGTGTAACCACACTAGCAATAAGACTTCTTACGACTGTTTCCGAGGTCAATCTCTGGATCAGCCATTACAGACGATCACTAAAACCCACGGATATTCCTTGATTAGTCCAGTAATTGCCCGCATTGGACAAACCGGCTTCGGCGGCGACCGTATGGCATATGAGGCAGGCAAACCGCTAACTACAGTCACAAGCAAGGCTGAACATCTGTTGGTCGCCCCGATTATTGCCCGCCAGTTTGGGAACAGCGTAGGCCATAGTGTTGAGAAACCTAACGGCACGGTAACGGCTGGCGGTGGTGGTAAATCTCAGTTGGTGTCTGCGTTCCTGGCTAAACACTTCGGCGGTAACTATACCGGCCCCGGCGCAGATCTAGACCAGCCAGCCCATACGGTGACAACGGTTGATCATCATGCACTAGTGACTTCCAATCTGATTAAGTTGCGCGGCACATGCAAAGATGGTCAGCCAGTAACTCAGCCGATGCCAACCATTACCGCTGGTGGTCTGCATGTCGGAGAGGTTCGGGCTTTCTTGCTTAAATATTATGGTAACGAGAAAGAGGGGGTAAGCCTCAGTGATCCATTACATACCGTAACCACTAATGATCGCTTTGGCCTGGTGACAGTTGAAGGGATTGATTATCAAATCGTCGATATCGGCATGCGTATGCTACAACCCCATGAACTGTACGCCGCGCAGGGCTTCCCGAGCTGGTACATCATCGACCGTGATTACACCGGCACGAAATACGCGAAAGATAAACAAGTAGCTCGCTGTGGTAATGCGGTACCACCACCGTTTGCCGAGGCGCTTGTGCGGGCAAATCTGCCTGAAATGTGTATCGAACGTAAAGAGGTGGCGGCTTGAAACTAACCCTGCCATTCCCGCCCTCTGTAAACAGCTACTGTCGCGCCCCAAACAAGGGGCCGCTTGCTGGTCAGCATCTTATCAGCGCTAAGGGCCGTCAGTTCAGAACTGAGGCTTTAGCCTGCATTCTGGAGCAATTACGGCGGGTACCAAAATCGATTACTGGCCATGTTGCAGTAACCATTAATTTCTACCCACCAGATCAACGCATCAGGGATATGGACAACTATCTGAAAACGCCCTTGGATGCCCTTACTCATGCGGGTGTTTGGGTCGATGATAACCAGGTGAAAAAGATGGCGCTTGAATGGGGGCCAATCATCAAGGGAGGAAAGATTGAGATACAGATCAGCGAGGTGAATATAAATGCTCACCTTTAATTCTGTATTAATGTACAGTGGTTGCGCAGTTAATCGCCTCTCTAATTATGCGGAAATTAGATTGGAGAGGCTTGAGAAGGCTAATGTGTGGAGTATAAACGTATGACAACTGTCGTAGGCATCCCCGTATCTAAATCTGTTGTGACTATGAGCAGCCGTGAAGTGGCTGAGTTAACCCAAAAGCAACATGGTCACGTTTGTCGTGATGTCGAAAAAATGCTGGAAGAGCTGAATGAAAGTGCTGACCAGTATATCCATAATTGGACACACCCCCAAAACGGCCAGATATATCGAGAGTTTTGCTTAGATCGCGATCACGTAGAGTGTTTGCTTGTTGGGTATAGCTCGTTATTACGTATGAAGGTTATTCGCCGCCTTCGTGAGTTGGAAAACAAAACGTCAGTCCCTCAAACCCTCCCCGAAGCTTTACGCCTTGCTGCCGATCTAGCGGAAGAAAAGCAACAACTTGAAAACCAGCTTTCTATTGCTGCGCCAAAAGTTGAGTTTGTCGATCGCTACGTTAAGGCTAATGGTTCAATGACGTTCCGTCAGGTTGCAAAGCTGCTGAATGCTAAAGAGCATGAATTTATCTGTTTCCTACAAGATAACCACGTCATGTACCGCTTGAATGGCACATTAACGCCACGCCAGCCGCACAGTGATTTAGGGCGATTTGAAGTTAAGACGGGTACTAACAGCGTAAATAATCACGCATTCACCCAAGCCAGATTCACTCCGAAAGGCGTTAAGTGGATAGGGGGTTTATGGTCTGAGTATCTTGCAAAGAAAGGTGCCGCATGAGGGCATTGTTAACCCCATTCATCCAGCAAGAACTTGGTGTTGTCATATTGAAGCCAGGTGCTGATCTGCTGCCTTATTTGTCCGGGCGTTTGCTGGTGGCCACTGAGCCAGAAGAGTTTAAATCTCTACCCGCTGGCTTGTTGCCGGTTACTGATCAGCTATTAGCCAATGATCCGCGCCTATTGCCATTCTTTGAGCACGAAAGGGTTCTCAATGTCGCTGGTGGGCCTCGAGTATTAGAGGCATGGGTTAAACGGTTGAAAGAGTGCCAATGGCATAGCCCGGATGATACTCATGACCGTAATCTCACAATATTGCGTTATGGACAGCGGTCAATTTGCCTGTGCTGGCACCACGATAATAAATTGAGGGACCATATAACCTCCCGCCTAAATGCGTTGGCGACGAATAACTTGATAACGTGGCTCATATCGACAGTATGCAGTCATTTCCGTTTTCCAGAGGGCCACCAGCTAACCATGCCGGAATTATGTTGGTGGGCAGTTGTTAACGAGGTTGCCGACCTATTGCCTGATTCAATTGCTCGGGCGAGTCTGCGGATGCTGCCAGAAGTGAGCAAGCCCGGACCAACAAAGGAAAGTGATATCACTTGGAAGCCAAATCCGACACAAATCATTGAATCCAAGGTGGAGCAGGTTAAGAGGGTGCTGGCGCTGAAAATTGATGATGAGCCACCCGCCAGTTTTATGCGCATCCCAAAGCGGTACCGGTGGGAAAGCCGCAAGTGGCTGACATGGGTTAAATCTCAGGCTTGCTCTGGTTGCGGTGGCTCAGCTGGCGACGCTCATCACATCATTGGTCACGGGCAGGGCGGTATGGGTACCAAGGCCCACGACCTTTTCACTATTCCTCTTTGTCGTGGTTGCCACGATTCACTGCATGCGGATATGCGGGCGTGGGAAGCGGAGCATGGAAGCCAAATAGTGTTGTGGTTTCATTTTATGGATCGGTCTATCTCGATCGGGGCAATGGCCTGATGGTCTTAATGTGTGGAGTAGAACAATGAACCAACAATATCTCCAGTATGTTCGAGGTGTATTGTCTGTTGCCCTTACTGATATATGCGGAAGCAGCAAGGGACAATTAGAGGCGTTTGATGGTGCGGCGTTAGCCAGAACTACACGATTTAAGCGTCAGAGGATTAGGAGTATTGAGGTTGGTGGTCGTAGAGTTTGTCAAGAAACGGAGCCAGTGCGTTGCACAGAAACCCGCTCTAGTAAAAGCCAGGTTACCCCTATAGATCCGCTAACGTATTGCACCAGTGCATGGCGTAGGGCGGTATTCAAGTTAAAGCCTCATCAGGCTGCATGGATTCGCTATTGTTATTCCTTCGATCTGACATTTGATTATCAGGTTGAGATATGTCGCTATATATGGAATGAGTATCAGCCGCACTTATCACAAAAACCAGTAACAGCAAAAGTACGGAGGAGAGTTGAAAGCCTTGTATGGCTGGCAGTGCAACAAACGGCTGGTGTGGGCCACTTGTTACATGGGAAAGAGTATTCATATTCAGAGCTAGCGGGATTAGTGGGGGTTCAGCGTAATAACTGGACAATGCACTATGCGCCGCATTGGGAATCACTATTAAGGCTGGCTGAAGTATTAGATGCGGATTCTCTGAATTGCGTTGTAAATCACAAATCAGGAAGATAGCAACATTTAGCGACGTGATACTTGCAAAAGTGAACAAAGTAAGCCATATTTAGAGCATATTTGATAAGTTGTCACTAATTTAATTTATAACCTCGCTTCGGCGGGGTTTTGTCATTTATGGAGGACTGAAAAATGCTGTAGCTAAACGGTTAGACCGCAGCCGAAAGGCAATGCAGCAGTAATGATGCTGCCCTGAGTCGCAAAGTTGCGCGAGCCTGTGTAGTGACGGGTCAAGGTCTTATATCAAAATAAGCTCCGGCAAAGCAGCGCACACGCCAGATGCGCACCGGTTATTAGCGGCTGAGGCGTCGAGACTCAAAGGCATGAGCGCGGCCACTGCGAAAAGTGGTGATTTTCCTACATTCGCCTGAGCATCACTGAATAACGGGTTTATATCCCAATCTATTCAGGACATTGTTGCAGCAATGGTTGGTGCTCAGCCGAATGCCTCCTGAAAAAATAAACAAAAATGTTTATATTTAGCTTGTTGTTATAAACAAAAATGCTTATAATAGTTTCAAGTTAAACAAACAGGAGGAGGCGGTGAAGCAGAGCGAGTTTCGAAGGTGGCTCGAAGCTCAAGGGGTAGAGTTCAAGAATGGCACCAACCACTTGAAACTCTACTACCAAGGCAGACAGTCAGTGATGCCGAGACACCCCGGTAAAGAGATAGGGGAAACGCTAAGGAAAGCGATAATCAAACAGTTAGGCATCAAATAATAAACCGGCCCTTAGGGGCTGGTTACTCGCAAAGGTTCATCGTGTTAAATATGCGATATCCAGTAAAATTACAGAAAGAAGGTGATGGGTACTTTGTTAGTTTCCCTGATATACCTGAGGCCTTAACTCAAGGCGATACCAGAGAAGAAGCGTTAGAGATGGCGCGTGATGCTCTGGTGACTGCGTTTGAATTTTACTTTGAAGATAACCGCCCGGTTCCACTTCCGAGCGGTCTGGGTGATGACTTTGTGTCAGTACCAGCCAGTGTGTGGGCGAAAGTATTACTGCTCAATGCAATGTTGGAGACTGGAATAACTAACGCTGAATTAGCACGCCGAATGGGGCTTAAGCCGCAGGAAGTTCAGAGGATTGTCACGTTAGGGCATAACACAAAGATTGATACAATCGAGGCGGCTTTGGCTGCCCTGGGCAAGTGTTTAGAGTTATCAATTGAATAATCAGTAAACCCTTTAATTTTAAGGCTCACTTCGGTGGGCCTTTTTCGTTTTAGCCCACCAGACACCCAATCAACTCCACACACACTTTTAACTGATGAGTGGCTGCACTGGTGGGCTAAATTCCCACACATAAGGAAACTATCATGTCGGAACCGATCACCAGCACCGGAGCCGCCACTGCAACTATAACTGGCGTTACTTTCATCGGGCTGTTATCGGGGCTGGATGCTGGTGTTGTCGTGGGCGCTTTTGCAGGTGCTGCTGTATTCGTGCTATCTGCCTCGGACTTTACTTTATTTAAGAAACTATTTTTGTTTGGTCTTTCATGGGGTACAGGCGTTTTATCTGCCCCATTTATTACATCGTTTATTAATTTCCTGACGCCTAGCGAAGTTAAAGCCGCCGAACCGGTGGGCGCAATGGTTGCTGGTGCTGTTGTCATACGCCTATTGATGTGGGCAAACAAAGAGTCAAAGAACCCCGGCAACATAATCGACCGCTTTAGAAGTGGTGGGGGAAGGCCAGATGAATGATTATCTGCTGACGCTTGATGCTATTGCTTGTGCGGTGATAGCTGTTCGTTTATTTGCTTACCGCCGGCATGGTGCGACTTATCGACCAATAGCTTCAATTTTTGCTTATGGGCTGATGGTCGCCAGTGCCTCCGTTACTATCCGAGTGTTGACTGGCGATTACCACCACGCCGACTGGTCGGAAACTCTTATTAATATCAGCATGGCCGTGGCAATTGTTGCTGCTGGTGGGAATGTCATGCGCTTTGCTAAACCGGTGAGACTCAGACAATGACCCCTTATCAATTCAGAATGGCGGCTAATATAAGCGCCGAGCTTTCTGCGCGCTGGATTCTGCCTATCACTCTGGCAATGAAAGAATTTGGCATTACTACTCCAGTACAACAGGCAATGTTTATTGCTCAAGTAGGCCATGAGTCGGCCAGTTTCACGCTGCTGGTGGAGTCGTTCAATTACAGCATTAACGGTTTGCTAGCGACATTCGGCAAAAGATTGTCTGCGGATCAGGCTTCGGCATTAGGTCGCCAGCCGGGTGAGAAGTCTGTACCCGTAAACCGGCAGCGAGCCATTGCAAATCTAGTCTATTCAGGCCGTATGGGTAATAAAGCTGTAGATGATGGTTGGAAATACCGTGGTCGTGGTTTGATTCAGATTACCGGCTTAGATAACTATCGGGCATGTGGTACCGCGCTGAAACTGGATTTAATCAGCAACCCCGATCAGTTGCAAAGCGATGTTAACGCTGTTCGTTCTGCTGCCTGGTTCTGGCAATCCCGTAATTGCGGTCAATATGCTGATGATATTCAGCGTGTCACTCAGCTTATTAATGGCGGTAATAACGGGATTAATGACCGCAAGGCGCGGTTTGAACTGGCGAAGCAAGAGTTACAGCTATGACTACGTGGCGCGCTGCTCTAGTGACATTAGTCTCTACTGCTTCCCTTTTACTACTTCTGAATCGTAACCATCTGGCAAACAAGGTGGATAAGACGGAAGCGGAGTTGGTGACCGAACAGGCTACTAACGTTGCTCTGGGCAACATCATCGATGCATACCAGGCGAATGATGCCGCTAACCGAGCAGCCACAACCCGCCAGCTAGATAACGAAAGGAGACTACGCAATGAAAGTGACGAACGGCTCAGGCGGTTCAAAGCTGCGGCAGAGGGTGATGATTGTTCTATCAAGCCTCTGTCTAACGCTAGCATTAGCATCTTGCAAGAATAGCCCCGCGCATAAGTCAGCTGAATTAATCCAGTTGTGGCCCCCTAAATCAGCACTCACTGAATGCGAGGTGCCGGAGTTCGTCGGCACTACATGGGGTGATAGCGGGCTATATGCATTGGCATTGAAGCGTGAACTGCGGATCTGCAAAGGGCGGTTGGATGAAGTCATTAGCTGGCGGCAGAACGCTCGGGAAAGTGATAAGGGGTTATAAAATGGTAGGCGTCCCATCCCACCAGATTCTTAACATAGATCAGAGTTTTTTAAGTCGCTTTATTTCCCGAGAATTTCCTTAAGGGGTGTTGGTTTTCTCTTAACGTTTTTGTTGTATTCATTCTGAAGGGCAAGAAAAATACCTTCGAAGCTTTCAGCAATGTACTGGTTAGTAACTGGTATATTACCCGACGCTAAGTGGCCAGCAATAACGTTACAGGTCTGCGTGAATAAAAATTCTTTAGTTTCTTGGGTACTCATTTATATGCTTTCCTTTTATTAATGATCTTGGGAGTGAGTTCATTTACTGTATGCGAAATGTAAGCATATACTGCATTTGTTTATTGTCAATACATTGAAAAGTAAGATAAAACTGACGAGGTCGTCAACATCAGTAGCACTGATGAGCCATAATCTAAGCCACTGCCTAATAAGTCGGTGGCTTTCTATTTAGGGATAGATCATGGCAACTCTTAAGGATTTATCCAATCAGCTTCAGCAGATTAAAAAGCAGATTCCCTTTGCTGCTGCTCAGGCGCTAACAAGCGTTGCTCGTCAGATTGCCGCCGCTCAGAAGATTGGGATGCAACGCAATCTGGATAACCCAACACCATTCACGGTTAATTCTGTTGGCTCATTTGGTGCCCGTAAAGACCGCCTGCAGGCCAAGGTATTTGTGCGTGATATTGCTGCCAGTTATCTCGAACCGTTCGAGTTTGGAGGCCAACACAAGCTCAATGGCCAAGCGCTACTCAACCCTAAAAATATAAAGCTAAATAAGTTCGGCAACTTAGCCCGTAACAAAACTCAACAGCTAAAAGCTAAAGAGAATGTCTTCGTAGGTGAGGTGAATGGTGTAAGTGGTTTCTTCCAACGAAAGAAATCAAAGAAAAGTAAAAAGGCTAAGAAACGCCAGAAGCGCTCACCTAATGGTGTGCATCGCGCCAGAGAGAAGCAAAGGGCACCTAAGCTGCTAATTCAGTTTGGTGAGGCTCTGGCGGTTAAACCAACGCTGGGTTACTTCGACCGATCAAACGCAATGGCACAGGCTTTAATGCCAGGAGCATTGAGTCTGGCAATAGGACAGGCACTGAAGACAGCAAAGTAATCAGTTATATGATAACCATTATCATCCAGAAAAAATGGGTCCTTCCTGCGACTTTTCTAATGTACGGGCATTGCGCGCCGTGCAGTTTTACCAGCTATAAATTTTTCATTTTGTGTCCCATGCCCCATGTGCATAGTTATGCAACCACAATCCACAGCCCTTGCGCTGTGGGGCTTTAGCTCTTTTTCTGCGTGGGACATTGTGGATGGGACACAAAAAAATGTCCCACGTAAATGTCCCATGTCCCACAGAGGCAATTTTCACCATGAGCACGATGACGCAGGTTGACTACGCCAAACATGCTGGCGTTGATCGGAAGACGGTGAGCCGCTGGATCAAGGCCGGAAAATATATTGTTCTTGATGGTGATCTTGTCAACGTTGAGGAAAGTGATAAAGCGGTAGCGACTTTACGAGACGGCAAAGATCCCCGGACTAAAAACGCCAGCAAAAGTAAATCAGTCAAAGTGAAAGCCGCTGATATGGATGACAGTACTGATGCGACTGTTAAAGAAATCATGTTGGCGACAGG
This sequence comes from Yersinia canariae, assembly GCF_009831415.1. Classification (NCBI taxonomy): domain Bacteria; kingdom Pseudomonadati; phylum Pseudomonadota; class Gammaproteobacteria; order Enterobacterales; family Yersiniaceae; genus Yersinia; species Yersinia canariae. The sequence goes on from NZ_CP043727.1 coordinate 1,399,408, forward strand.
TGTTAAAATGACGCGGGAAGAGGCCGCAAGGGTAAAAGAGAATTACCTAGCGTTACTGACCAAGTTGGAGTTTGAAAAAGAAGACGGGCAGCTGGTGGAGCTAACAGTCGCAGAGGGTATTTTGTTTGATGCTTTTCGTGCTCAGCGCGACGCCTGGATGAACTGGCCGTCGAGGGTGGCTCCCTTGATGGCGGCTGACTTGGATGTTCCAGCCGATAGAATGACCGAGGTGTTATTAGAATATGTCCATAAACACATCTCTGGCCTCGGCGAACCTGAGTTTAACGCAGAGCAAACATGACAAACTACTCCGCAGCGTTCGTAAGGGCTGGACACCACCACCCCGTATTAGCGTGCCCGATTGGGCTGATAGGTACCGTAAACTGGCAAAAGAAGCTGGCAGTACATCCGGTGACTGGGACACCTCAACCGTAGAGATTGCCCGAGGCCCTATGCTGGCGGCGACGGAATCCGGCGTTCATATTATTACCGTGATGTGCTGTACCCAGTTGATGAAGACCGCATTACTTGAAAATCTGTTTGGTTACTTCGCCCATCTTGATCCTTGTCCTATGTTGTTATTGCAACCTAAAGAGGATGCGGCAGAGCAGTTCTCTAAAGAACGAATTACACCTATGGTGCGAGTAACCCCGGTTCTGCGTCAGATCATAGGTGGCAATAAGCAAAAAAACTCGAAAGAGACGCTACTGTACAAATCCTTTACGGGGGGATTTATGGCGCTGGCTGGGGCGGGTAGCCCCGATAACCTTGCCCGGCGTCCGATCCGTGTGCTGCTGGCAGATGAGGTGGATAAATATCCAATTACCCGTGAAGGAGACCCAATAACCCTGGCAGAAGAGCGCACCGCAACGTTTGGCTTGAACTGGTTATCTGTTCGCGCCTGTTCTCCGACCGTTGAAGATGAAAGCCGCATTGCGGCAAGCTACGAGGAATCAGATCAGCGTCGGGCATCTATGGAATGTCCGCACTGTGGCCATCGCCTATTTCCTGATTTCTTCAAGCATGTTCACTGGCCATCTGAGGGGGATAAGCACAATACAAAATTAGCCATGATCCACTGTGAAAGCTGTGGTTCCGGTTGGTCAGAGGGCGACCGGCTAAGAGCGCTGTGCACTATTCAGTGGCACCAAACCAAACCGTTTGAATGCTGCGGCCAGCGTCATGTTCCGCTGAATAATTATGACCAGGCATGGCATGTTGATGATCAGGCCGCTGTCAGTGTTGTGTGGCGATGGTCCAAGTCTGAGCGCCACGCTGTTCATCTGGCTATTTGTCCTGACTGTGGGGCGCTGGGGATAGAGAATATTCACGCAGGTTTCCAGGCATCCAAATTATTTAGCCCGTGGCAGAAAGATAAACCGTCTGATATCGCGGCTAAATACCTTAAAGCCAAGAGTGATCCAGATAAAGAGTTGGCTTGGTGGAATACTCAAATGGGCCTGCCTCATCGACCCAACTACGGTAAGCGCCTCCCAGTGGATGAGTTGCTATCACGAAGAGAAGTCTTTGATGCTGAGGTTCCCGATGGTGTTGCCGTCCTGACGGCGGGTATTGATACTCAGGCCGACCGGTTAGAAATTGAAGTGGTTGGCTGGGGAAAGGATGAGGAGAGTTGGTCTGTGGCGTTTGATGTCATTGAGGGAGATCTTGAAACAGCAGAACCTTGGCTTCGGCTTGATGCCTATCTGAAGCAGATATGGCGGCGGGCAGATGGACGTGGTTTTACCATCATGGCCGCTTGTCATGACTCCGGCGGTAACCACACGCAAAAGGTCTATGAGTTTGCCAAAGAACGCTTAGGTCGTCGGATATGGGCCATTAAAGGAGAGTCAGCCACCGGCGGTAAGCGTTCTCCTATTTGGCCTAACAAGCGGCCAACATCAAAGAATCGGTCGCAGTTTCGTCCGGTCATTATTGGGGTTAACTCGGCAAAAGATTCTATTCGCGCCCGTCTTCATCTTGATAAACCCGGTCCCGGATATATGCACTTCTCAACTGATCGGGATATGGGGTATTTCAGCCAGTTAACGGCTGAGCGGTTGATCATGAAAGAGGCGGCTGGTCAGCGTTACAGCGTTTGGGATCTGCCACATGGTAAGGCTAACGAGGCGCTGGACTGTCGAGTCTACGCTTACGCGGCACTAGCCGGACTGTTTCATATGGGGTTGAAATTAAATACCCGCGCAATACTGATCGAGTCCGAACCCGATAAAATTTTACATCCTGTTCCTCCTGAACAGAAAGAGAAAACCAGTCTGCGTCTACCTGGTGCCATTATTCAGGAATCTGAACTTCCCGTAACAAAAAGCATCGCCAGTCGGCTGGCATAAGGATTTCTATGTTCAATGCAAACACCAGCCTGCTGGCCGGTGCGATGAGTCGCGCCCAATTAGAAGAGGCATTAAACCGAGCACAACAAGCCTATATCGAATTATCGTCCGGTGCGAAGGGCGTTTCGTTCTCTTATGCACAAGGAGATGGCACCCGATCAGTTACCTATCAGCAAACAGATATTGGGACACTCATGGGGTTAATTCAGCTTCTTCAGGCTCAGTTAGGCGTTGTTAAGCATCCGCGCAGGGCGCTAAGGTTTCGTTACTGATGAAAAATGAAGTGAGAATTTTAGGGCCGGACGGTCGCCCATTACCGCCATCCCAATCAAGGGCATCGATGCTAAATGGCTCCAGTGGCCTTCCCTATGATGCCGCTGATCAATTTAGTGACACGATGGCTAACTGGCAACCATCTCTATGGTCGCCAGATAACGAAATCAATACGTCACGCGATCAGGTTGTCGCCCGTGTTCGGGACATGGTGCGTAATGATGGCTGGGCCTCGGGCAGTGTGACCAGAATTTTGGATAATGCCGTTGGTGCGTCTTTTCGCCCACTGGCCAAAGTCGATTATCGGACGCTGGCATTGATGACCGGCAATCCTAAATTTAACGCGAAATGGGCTGATGAATACGGACGGGCCATTGAATCAGGCTGGCGAATTTGGGCCAATGACCCCAATCGTTATTGTGATGTGGAAAGAAAGAAAACCGTGGCCCAACTGCTTCGGCTTGGTTTTCGCCACAAACTGACTGACGGTGATGCACTTTGTGTCATGCAATATCGCCCTGACCGTCTTGGCTACGGTAAAGCGCAGTATGCCACGGCGATGCAAATTATTGACCCGGACAGATTGAGTAATCCACAACAGAAGTTCGACATGTTGAATGTGCGCGGCGGTGTTGAAATTGATGAGGACGGGGTGCCAGTAGCCTACCACATCCGCAAGGCGCACATGGGGGACTGGTGGGCGGCGCAAGAAACCATGACGTGGGAACGTATTCCACGTGAAACAGACTGGGGACGTCCGATTGTCATTCATGACTTTGACAGTGACCGCGCCTCCCAACACCGGGGTATCAGTATTTTCACCCCGATCGTTCAGCGCCTGAAAATGCTGATTAAGTACGATGAAGTGGAGTTGCAATCTTCAATATTGAACTCCATTTTTGCCGCTTTTATCACGTCGCCTTATGACCCCGGTCTGGTTGCTGAATCTCTCGATACTAGTGATGATGTGATTAAGTATCAGAAAATGCGTCGAGAATATCACGACGAAAAACGCCTTTCATTACAAAGTGGTGCCCGTATTCCTATATTAGCACCTGGCGAGAGTATGACTGCGCTAAATGCTGTTAGACCAACTAGCAACTTTGTGGCCTTCGAAAGTGCCGCATTAAGAAACGTTGCCGCTTCGCTGGGTATTTCTACCCAACAACTGACCCAAGACTGGTCAGATGTTAACTACAGTTCAGCACGTTCTGCCATGTTGGAAGCTTGGAAAACCCTTACCCGCCGTCGTGATGATTTTGCGACAGGCTTCGCCCAACCTATTTTGTCGTGCTTTATCGAAGAGTTGCATGATTTAGGCGAGGTTCCCTTGCCGGATGGTGCGCCTGATTTTCTCGCGGCGAAAGCTGCCTATTGCCGTGCTCAGTGGATGGGGCCTGGTCGTGGTTGGGTTGATCCCGTGGCTGAGAAGAAAGGGGCTATTCTCGGGATGGAGGCGGGGTTATCTACTCTCGAAATGGAAGCCGCTGAGAACGTGGGGGAAGACTGGGAAGAATTGCTGGATCAGCGCCAGCGAGAACGAGAGGCTTATATCGAGCGCGGATTGCCTATTCCTACCTGGTTGCAAGCAGAAACCTTTGCACCTGACCAACAACAAAAACCGGAGGCACAGTGAACCTTCCACATTTAGCCCAGCGGCTATTTAACACCCCGCTGGCACTTCATCCACACAAGGCTGAAGTAGTTATGGCGGCATTGACTGACCGGTTCGGTTTAACGCGCATTCAGTCTAATTCCGATTGGGATTGTGATGATGACGATACGTTTTCACGTAAGGGGCGTGACTGTGGCTATGACGTTATAGAGGGTGTGGCAGTCATTCCGATTCAAGGCACGTTAGTGCAAAAGTTAGGCACCCTGCGCCCTTATAGCGGCATGACAGGTTATGACGGCATTAGGGCCAGCTTCTTAACCGCGCTCAATGATGACGCAGTTAAGGGCATTTGTTTTGATATCGATTCACCGGGCGGTGAAGTCGCCGGCTGTTTTGATTTGGTTGATGAAATTTATGCTGCCCGAGGCGCTAAACCCATTTGGTCAATCTTGTCCGAAAATGCGTATTCAGCCGCTTATGCACTGGCCAGTGCCGCAGATCGGATTATTGTCCCGCGAACGGGGGGCGTCGGTTCGATTGGCGTCATCGTGATGCATGTTGACTGGTCACAACGCATAAAAAGCGACGGAGTACAGGTCACCATCATTACTTTTGGTAGCAGAAAGGCGGAATCAAATCCCTATGAAGCATTAAGCGAAGAGGCGAAAAAAGCCATTCAGTCGGACGTTGACGAGATGGGCCGCCTGTTTGTGAGTACGGTTTCCCGCAATCGCGGGATAGCAGAGAGAACCATCAGAGACACCGAGGCGGCCTGTTTCCTGGCCGCTGATGGTGTGCAACTGGGGCTGGCTGATCAAGTGGCCTCGCCTGATGTCGCATTCCGCGATTTATTAACATTGGTTGGAGAAAAGTAATGGCGAAAATTAAAGGTTTTTCACACCTGTTTGGTCGTGGGACCAAAGCATCAGAAGAGACCGAAGACGATAAGGAAAAGTCCAAAAAAGCCAAGGGGCGTCAGGCGGAAGAGGATGAAAAAGATCCTGATGCCGAAGAGAACGATGACGACCAAAACGATAACCCTGATGATCAGGATAATAAAGACCCTGACGCCAATGATGACAGCGATGATGCTGACGCAGAAGAAGGAGAAGACGACGACGGCGATGATGATAAAGAAGACCGTAACGTTAAAAAGGGCCGCAGTGCCGAACGTAGTCGCTGTGCTCGTATCTTTGGCAGTCAACATGCGGCTGGACGTATAGATTTGGCGGCAACACTGGCCCTTCACTCAGGCATAAGTTCTGCTGCTGCTATCCGTATTCTGGCAACCACAGCCACGGCAGCGCCGGCTTCAGCTTCCCGCAAACGGACACTGGATGAACGTATGCAGGCGGCTAATACCCCACGACCAGGACAAGATGCCGCGACGACATCCAAGGGAATGTCTGTGGTACAGAAAATGGCCAGTCTTTATGACTCAGCAAAAGGTAAAAAATAATGGATAACTTTGGACAAAATGCTTTCCAGCCGGGCATGCGCTCATCATTGTTTACGCCAGATCAGTTAGTGTCAGGGCCGTTGCAGTTGGTGACGGATACCGGTGTTATTGCACAAGCCGCAACTCTCTCTTTGCGCGGTACGGTATTGGGGAAAATTAAGGCATCGGGCCAGTACATTAAATCGGTTAAAACCGCGACGGACGGCAGCGAGACGCCTGTTGCTATCCTTGTTGATAATGTGGACTCGACCGCAGCAGCTCAACGTGGTGGTGCTTACCTGATGGGGCAATTTAACCAGAATAGTATCATTTATGATAATTCATGGACGCTGGCTGAATTAAAAACCGCGCTTCGTCCTTACTCAATCTTCCTCGAAGACAGTATTCAAGCACCCGTTTAACACCTCCCTTTATTTTCTGATTTGCACCCAATGCCATTCATCTGGTAGGGGCATGCTCGTCTTCAATCTTTGTCTGGTGGCTGTGGCTGCCAGCAAATTAAAAGAGATACTACATGAATATTTACGATACCAATGTGCTGGTGGGTCTGGTTCCCAACCTGAAAACAAGCCAGAACTGGTTACTCGATCGCTTCTTTCCCAATGTGGTGGCCTATGAAACCGAAGAGGTTTCCATTGACGTTGATATTGGTAAACGTCGTATGTCTCCTTTTGTTTCTCCGTTAGTTGAAGGGAAGCTGGTAGAGAGCCGTAAGTACCAAACCAACACCTTTAAACCGGCTTATATCAAAGACAAACGCGCACCTGATTTGCGTAAACCTATCCGCCGCCAGATGGGGGAGCGCATTGGTGGGGAATACACCGCCGCAGAGCGCGAAATGTTAAATATCCAGTTTGAAATGGAAGACCAGATCGACATGCTCAACCGTCGCCTGGAATGGATGGCGGCCAGTGCGCTAACCAAATCACAGATAACGGTAGTGGGGGAAGGCTTCCCGACAACTGTTATTGATTTTGGTCGCTCCAGTAACTTGACTATTACGCTGAGTGGATCAGATAAATGGCCTTTATCTGTAGCCGCAGGCACAACAAACACCCAGCCTTCAGATGATATTGAAGACTGGCAAACGCTGATGTTGAAAGAGTCTGGGGCTGTGGCTACTGACTTGGTATTTACAACCTCCTCATGGAAAGCGTTCCGTCTCGATACCACCATTAAGGACAATGCTATTACCTTCCCGGCATTGAGTCCGTTTGGTAATCAAGTTGATGCGGGGCCGCGAGCCGCAAAAGGTGCGGTCTATAAAGGGCGCTGGGGCAACTTTGATTTGTGGCTGTATAACGACTGGTTTGTTGACCCGGTTGATGGCATCGAAAAACCAATGATCCCTGATGGCGCGGTATTGATGTCAGGTGCTGACCTGATGGGGACGCGTGCCTTTGGTGTCATTCTTGATCCGGCGTTTAATTATGGGCCTTTAGCCTTTGCGCCCAAGTCATGGATTATGCCTGACCCCGCGCAACGTTATCTGTTGATGCAATCGGCTCCGCTGGTTATTCCAAGCCGAGTGAATGCCTCACTTTGTGCGACGGTGGTGTGATATGGCAAAACTAACAAAGCAACAAACGAGCATCAATAAACTGGGCGGTTTGCCGCCCGAGTTCGCAGCGGATACCGAACAGGAACAAACCGAGGAAAAAGCGCTTGTTGAGTCTGATGTTCAGAAAAAAAACACAGAGAATTTAAGGGGGGGAGATAATCCTGCTGACGACTCTGACGACTCTGACGACTCTGACGACTCTGACGACTCTGACGACTCTGACGAATTGGAAGTTGTTGTCGAAAAAGGCCAGACCCTGCGCCATAACGGAACAACGTACACGGAAGACCGTCTCTTATCTCTGCCTTATGGTGATGCCGAGCGACTGATTAACCTGGGTGTGGTAGCCGATGTGAAAGCGTTACGGCAGCAGGCGGCTAGTGCTATTGGCCCCTCCGTCACTGTCGATGATGGTGTGAAGATAAATCGGGGTAGCTGATGGGTATCAACTGGGATCAGCATCTTCTCGCGCCCTTGCATTCGGTGTTTGGTGACCAGGTTGATTACCGGCCTGCTGGGGGGAAACCAACCTATACCCTCAGTGGCATTTTTGATCGGGCATATACGACCATCGATACGCTGGATGATGGCAGCACCATTAACACCACCAACCCTGTTTTAGGGGTAAGGGACAGTGAGTTTCGTTCTCCACCCAAGCAAGGCGACCGGGTATTTATTGGTATCGTCAGCGGGACGGCGGTCAACACCTTGTTTGCGGTAGCGGATGTCCAGCCTGACAGTCATGGCGGAAGCAAGCTTATTCTTAATCGGGTAAAAGTATGAATACAGCGCAAATAAGGCAGTTGGTTGTCTCTGCCATCAAGGGGAATACCGATGCAGAGACGCGTGTCTATTCCCCGCGAGACTGGCCAACCACTGAGGACATGTATCCGGTTATTTTGGTGCAAACCCTCATTGAGGAAAAACAGTCATTAGGCCGCAATGCTCCGCAGTTCAACACCATTACCACCGTGCGTATTACTGGTCGCGTACAGGAACTGGACGGTGAACATGCCGACGATGGTGCAGACAAAGCAGAATTGGCACTCGAGCGATTGCGGGAGCAAATTGAACGGGCGGTCATTAACAGTTATGACCTCACCCGTCAGATACAGCAGTTTGCCAAAGTGCGCTCAACCATCGATCTGGACTCCAGTGGCGAAGGCCATCTGGCCCAATTATTGATGGAACTGGATATCGAGTATTACCAGGGGCCGGAAGATTTCTACCCCATCATTGCAGATACGCTGGAGGGAATTGATGTCACTATCGCCATGCCTGATGGTGTCACCGAACCTTTGGTTTCAATAAACCTCTCGGAGTAAATCCCATGATTGTTAAACCCGTAGCCGGTCGCACTGTACGCGACCCGGTTAAGGGCACCTTTTTGCCTGAATCCGGTACCGAGGTTCCTGATAATTCATTTTGGCGTCGTCGTTTAAGCGACGGTGATGTGGTGCGCGAACAACCTACAGAGATTAAGCCCGCACCAGAAACCACCAAGGCGGAGAAAACCAAATAATGACTATTCCATTCACTACCATTCCGAGCAATCTTCGGACGCCGCTTTTCTTCGCTGAGTTTGATAACTCCCAGGCGAACACGGCGACCACGACACAGCGCACCTTAATCATAGGTCAGATGCTGGCTACCGGCTCGCTACCTGCGGATATTCCGGTGCTGGTTTCTTCTGCGGCCACGGTTGCCGGTCAGTGCGGTGCAGGCTCAATGCTGCATGGCCAGATGTCGGCTTATCTGGCGAATGATACCGCCGGTGAAATCTACATTTTGCCGTTAAGCGATGTTGAATCGATGGTTGCCGCCACGGGCAAAATCACCGTCACCACACAGGCATCAGCGACCGGGGTTATTTCTTTGTATATCGCCGGAATTCGTGTCCAAGTGGCGGTGGTGGCGACTGATGACGTGACGGCTATTGCTACGGCCCTGACCGCTGCTATCAATACGGCAACCGCCTTACCCGTTACAGCTGCCGCAGCGGCTGGGGTCATCACACTTACGGCAAAAAACAAAGGCGCACACGGAAACACCCTTGATTTACGGTTGAATTACCTGGGTAACGCTGGCGGAGAAACCACGCCTGACAGTTTAGTGCTGACATTTACCCCAATGGCGGGCGGTGCGGGTGCGCCTGAACTGGATGATGCGCTGGCTAATTTGCAGGACCGAACCTTTGATTTCATTATCAATCCGTACACAGATACGGCCTCGCTGAATAAAATCAAAGAATTTCTGTCAGACAGTACCGGTCGCTGGAGCTATGCCGAGCAATTGTATGGTCACAGTTTTGCTTCTCAGGCGGGCACTTATGGCCAACTGACAGCCGCAGGGGAATTACGTAATGATCAGCATGCCTCTCTGTTGGGGGTCAATGGCTCGCCCACGCCAAGTTATATCTGGTCAGCGGCTTATGTTGGTGCTATTGCGCAAAGTCTGCGTAACGACCCCGGCCGCCCATTACAAACTTTGGCTATCAGTGGCGTACTGGCTCCCCCACTGGCCAGCCGCTTTACGCTGACTGAACGTAATAACCTGCTGCACAGCGGGATCTCCACGGTGACCGTCACTGATGACGGTACGGTGCAGGTGGAAAATATCATTACCACCTATCAAAAGAACAAATACGGGGCAGAAGATGACAGCTATTTGCAGATTGAAACCTTGTTTCTGCTGATGTTTGTCACTCGTTTCTTGCGTACTCAGGTCACGTCAAAATTTGCCCGGATGAAGCTGGCGGCTGACGGTACCCGTTTTGCACCGGGTTCAGCCATCATTACCCCAAACGTGATCCGCGCTGAATTGATAGCGCAGTACCAGGCGCTGGAATTTAACGGCTATGTGCAGGATGCCAAGGGTTTTGCCAAGGGGCTAAAAGTCGAGAAAAGCACCAGTAACCCTAACCGTGTAGACGTGCTGTGGACGGGTGTCCTGATTAATCAGTTACGCATCTTTGCAGTACTCAACCAATTCCGCCTCCAGGCATCAGCATAAGGACTCATTATCATGGGTGATACATCCAACCGTCTTGCCGGAACAGCCTATGTCACGGTTGACGGCCTGACTATCATGGTGGCAGGACAATTCAAATACAGCCCCTCAAAAGTTAAGCGTGAAACGCTCACGGGCATGGATGGGGTGCACGGATATAAAGAATCCTTTAACGCCCCGTTTATTTCCTGCCAAATCCGCGACAGTGGCGGCACGTCGATCAGTGACTTTAATGAGCAAACCAATGTCAATATTGTTTGCGAATTGGCTAACGGGAAAACGATTATCGGCAGCGGTATGTGGTCGGTGAATACCCAGGAAGTGGACAGTACCGAAGCTACGGCTGACATTCGTTGGGAAGGTGGTTCAGTGTCAGTCACGGAGAACTAAAATGTCGGAATTAGAACGCACCAAAACCATTACCCTTGTTAAACCCATTTCTCATGATGCCACCAAAACAACCTATGAATCTATTGACCTCAGTGAGCCGATATTGCTTCAGGTTCAGCAGTTCTATGATGAGCAGGCTAAGTCAGGGGCGCTAAGTGCAATGGGGTTACTCATCTCGCTGGTGTCGAATGTGCCGCGTGAAGCCATCAAGAAAATGGCCTTCAGCGACTATAAAGCCTGCGAGGTCTATATGATGAGTTTTTTAGCTTACTCCCCGCCACTGGGGAATGGGGTAACGAACTTGCCGATGTGACCTATTACTACGGGTGGGGGCCGGGCGAAGCTCTGTCCCTGACGTACAGTCGATTGCAATGGTGGTATCAGCAGGCGGTCAGAATTAACAAGGTTAAGGCGGGCAAAGATGGGTAATGCATTTGATTTTGAACTGACCGCGACAGATCAGGCCTCCGCTTCTATTCAGCGTATCGAAGAGGCGGTTAAAAATCTGGTTCCCGATCTGGATAAAACCCGTGAAGGCCTCAAGCTGGGTGGGCAAGAATCTGCCGAGGGCATTGATGACTTGAATGCTCGACTAAAAGGCATGGGGCAGTTTGCGCGTGAGGGCGTTCAGTTTATCGGTGATCTGGTGCCCCCATTAAAAATGGTCGGTGAAATAGGGAGCAAATCCCTTCAGTTTGGTGGACTCGCTGCTGGTGGCTATGTCATCACTCAGTTGGCGAGTGGCCTAAAAGCGGCAGCAGGCAATGCCTATTCACTTGATGTTGCGGCGAAAAATGCCGGTATGTCCGTTGATAATTTTAGCCGTGTCAGTGGCGCAATGCAGATATTGGGAACGGACAGTGATTCAGCCCGGCAATCAGTAGAGGGTTTGTATAAGACGTTTAATGACCCACTTTGGGCGCGTAATGACACCACGCAGGCGCTACTGGCTCAGAACGGCATTGTCATTGAACGTCTCAAAGATGGCACGGCAGATGTGTATAAGACGCTGGAAAACGTGGCAAAAATATTTCCTAAACTTTCGCCGCAAACTCAAAAGACGTTGGCTGATGCTTTAGGGTTTGATGCCACTATGCTGGCATTAATGCGGGAGGGTGCCAGGTACAAGGAGTTATTGGCCCAGTCGGATACATTTGGCTTGACGGTTGATCCAGAAACAAACGCGCAATTAGTTGAATTGAACATGCAGTTAAATGAAGCCAGCGCTGCGCTTGATGGTCTGATGATGAAAGGTAAAACATGGGCTGCGCAAAAACTCTTAAGTGCAGATCCGGCAACCGCCGCATTTCAGGACAGCATGAAGTACGTCGGTGATGATGAAAATTCATTCGCTCATGGTAATAAAGAAAAGGATATTCTTCACCGCGCACGGGTGGATGAGAAATTTAAAGATACATTATCGTTTAAAGAAAAAACCTACCTGACATTGGGCTACCCGGATAAAGATTTTACCCAAAAGCTAAATGAACAATATGGTGCAGCCTGGGAAGAGCAAGAAAAGAAACGGCTTGAAGCAGAAAAACAAAAGGCAATAACGCCCGTTAATACGCCTTATATGCTCCCAGGTGAAGATCAACAGCAAGCCAGGCTAACCCAGTTGGAGACAAAGTATCATCTTCCAGCCACGATCCTTGACCGCGTATATCAGGCGGAATCGGGGCGAGGTAAGCATTTATTGTCACCCAAAGGTGCCCAAGGCCCATTTCAATTTATGCCGCCAACGGGCAGGGATTATGGATTAAACACCACAGAAGACCGTATGGACTTCAATAAATCCAGTGAAGCTGCGGCGCAGTACCTTTCTGACTTGCTCAAGGATTTTAATGGAGATGTCAATGCAACTGTAGCCTCCTATAACTGGGGGCAAGGGAATGTCAAAAAGTATGGTTTAGGGAAAGCGCCAGCTGAAACGCGCAATTATCTCAATAAGATTATGCCGGGGTTACCTGCCATTCATCCCCAGCCTAGTGAGCTAACTAACGGCCTCTCTGATATCAACACGCCCCCTCCCGCATCGATTAATTCATCCCAACAAAGCGGGAAAGACATTAATGATATCACTCAAGGTATTGGTGGGGATAAGTCAGAAATTGAAATTACGCTGATTACTGATAAGACAGGTGAACGTCAAAAAATCACAGCGCCAAGAGGGGCTAAAATATCAACATCTATGAATTACACAAGCTGATGTAAAGTGTTTATCAACCATCATTAGTTATGATTTTCGGACGAGCCCATTTTTTTGTGGCATTAATGCTATAGTTTACAAAATATTGCGTCTGGAGATTAGATGATGAGTTTTATAGTTATTGCGGCTATTCTTGGATTAATACCAGCCTTTATTGCACAAAGTAAAGGGCGATCATTTGGATTGTGGTGGCTATATGGGGCTTTAATTTTCATCGTTGCACTAATTCATTCTATTTTAATAAGTAGAGATGATGAAGAGATTGAAAGAATAAAACTAGAACAAGGTATGGTTAAGTGTCCGTTTTGTGCTGAGATAATTAAGAAAGAAGCGATTAAGTGCAGGTATTGCGGTAGTGATATTAATAAAGATATGAAGTCAGCGATTTTGGATAGGGACTTCAGCGTATTGGACTTACCTTCTGACTCATTTTTCACTAGACACAATGCTACTTATCATATAAACGATAGCATGGTTAAAGATATGGTTATAAATATCAAAAAATCATCCCCTAACGTTCATCCTATGAACTTACTAACTAAGTATAATAAGGATGTCGAGGTGTTAAAAAATAAACTACCCAGTAGTGTGAGAGATGATTTTATTTCACGATATAAATACTGGGTAAATAAATAACTAGTCTTAGATTTAATCTTTAGCATAGTTCCAATAATTCTATAGCTAGATTCATAGACCCAGCCAATGGCTGGGTTTTTCATTTATGGGGGCAAAAAATGTCACTGATCAGTAATGCACTTTCTGACTTATTAGGGGCGGGCGGTGATAGCTGGCAATGGTCTGAACACCTTCACCCGGCATCATTTCGTGGTGTCCCCTTTGCTGTTATGACAGGGGAAGGGGTTTTTGGTCGCCGCCTGGCTATTCATGAGTACCCTTACCGTGATACCGCGTGGATTGAGGATTTAGGCCGCGCCACTCGCCGGCTGACGCTTCGTGGTTTTCTTATTCAAAGCAGTGGTCTGTATAACGCGCCGGATGTCATGACGCAGCGTGACTCTCTGATAGCGGCCTGTGAAATGCTGGACGCAGGAACGTTGGTACACCCCACGCTGGGAGAGATGACGGTCAGTGTCCCTGAAAGTGGGCTTCGTTTGAATGAGGGGGCCGATTCGGGACGTGTTTTTGAGTTTACGCTCACCATCATTGAATCTGGCTTGCGAGTATTTTCTGTCACCAGTTCAGCGGATGCCGTGTCATCCATTCAATCCTCATGGTTTGGTTTGGCCACAAAAAGCGTAGCGACCTTTATTGCGACAGTAAAAGGCGAGATCCGTGCGGTCACGCAGACGATCAAGACACTGAAAAGCACCGCAGCATTCTGGGTCAACATGGTTGATTCGACAACCAGTGAAGCCACAAATCTTGGCAACGTTCTGCGTTCTACCCTTGGGCGTGACCGTTATGGGCGCTTCAACCACGGTGAGGTGGGGGGGAGTGTTTCCGGTGCCACTGCCGTCGTTAGCGCACAAAATGACACTACTGATCTGTCTGAGTTAGTGGCCCAAAAAATGGCGGTATCAGTTGAGGGACGCGCCGCAGTCAATGCCGCGACAGACACGTTGCAACAAGCCTCAACGGTAGAATCTCATGCGAATGCCACCCTTGCGGTGGTGAATGCCATCTTGGACAGTGGTGCCAGCACGCTGGATTTAATTCGGATGATGCAGGAATTAGCCGTTATTAATGACAATACCTTTCGACCTAATGCCAGCGATAGCCTTACCGCTGCCGCCAGTTATCAACTCATTATTGTGTTGTGCGCCGGCGCGATGGTGTTTGCAGCGTCGCAATACCAACCCGAAAGCTATGACGATGCGGTAGACATACTGACGCGGGTTTGTGATGCGGTAGACGGTGCGGCACTTTCTGCTGCTGACCAAGGGGATGATGAGGTGTACCAGGCATTAATGGCGTTGCGCGGCTCTATTGTGACGCTATTGCAGCAGACGGGAGCGAACCTGTCTCGCGTAGGGGTTGTCAGCTTTAACCGGTCATTGCCCGCACTGAATCTGGCCAATCGTATTTATCAGGATGCCCGACGCGGCGGTGCCCTGGTGAAAATGGCGGATCCGGTTCACCCGGCATTTATGCCTACCCGATTTAAGGCACTGAATTCATGAGTGATGATTTGACGTTGCGCATCGGTAATAAGCTTATTACTGGCTGGGATAACATTCGGGTCACTCGCAGCATTGAGCGGCTACCCAGTGACTTTAGTCTGTCATTGATGGATCTCTACCCAGGGAGCGATAACCAACAGTGGGTTAATCCGGGCGACCCTTGCGTGGTTAATCTCGGTGATGATGTGGTATTGACGGGATACATAGACCGATGGGCACCGATGATCAGCCGCAATCGCCGCGAAGTCAGGGCAACCGGCAGAAGTAAGTGTCAGGATTTGGTCGATTGTTCCGCTGAATGGCCGAACAATGTGATCAGTCAATCAACCGCGCTACAGATAGCCCAAAAGCTGGCGATGCCCTACGGCATTACCGTGTCTACGGATGTTACTGAGCTGGATATTGTTCCTCAATTTACCTTGAACTGGGGGGAATCCTCTCAGGAAATCATCGACCGCATTACCCGCTGGGCCGCATTGCTGTATTACGACCTGCCGGATGGCAATTTAATACTGACCCGCGTCGGCACTCGTAAAGCGGCCAGTGGTGTGGCGCAGGGCGTCAATATTGAAGATGCGGCCTATAACTCCGGTATGGATCAGCGCTTCTCTGACTACATTGGCGTGTCGATGTCCGTTAGCCAACTTCAGGAGCAAGTACAGGACGCGGGATACGGCTCTGTTACGTTGGCCCGGAGTCGTGACCCCGAAGCGGCACACATGCGCTATCGCAATAGAATTATTATTGTGGAAAGCACCATGAAATCCCCAAAGCTGGCCCAGCGATGTATTGACTGGGAAATGAACCGTCGCTATGGCCGTTCGAGAGAGCTGCTGGTGACGGTTGACAGCTGGCGCGATAAAGACGGGAAGCTATGGGAACCCAACACGCTGATCCCGATTGATTTACCTGCCTTCGGTTTAAAGGATGAACTCTGGCTATTGTCAGAAGTGACCTACCTAAAAGACGACCAGGGCACCGCCGCGCAAATGGTTCTGATGCCACCCGAAGCCTTTACCGTCCAACCTTATGAATTTTATTCCAATGTAATGGAGCTGAACCAGCGATGAGTGAATCAGGACAGCTATCAAAATTATACCGACAAATAAAAATGATGCTTGGGGTGGGGCGCGTTACTGGCAGCAATGACGGTGGCACGGTTCAAACCGTCCAATATCAGACCCCGCTTGAGGTACGTGATGATACCCCGCGATTGGCTGAGTTTGGCTTTTCATCCGGACTGCCCGCCGGCACCGATGTGGTTATTGGTTTTCTGGGGGGCGACAGGTCAAGCGCGGTCATTATTGGCACTAACCATCAGTCTTTCCGTCATTCAGGACTCAATACCGGTGAAACGGTGATTTACTCCCAGTGGGGGCAATACATCAAACTCACTGAGACGGGCATTGTGATTGAGGCTAATGGTCAACCGGTGACGGTCAATAATGCGACTGAGGTGACGATTAACGCCTCGGAAAAAGTGCGGATGAACACCCCGCTACTGGAGATCAGCGGCGACATTGTGGACAACGCAGGCAGCAATAGCACTACGCTGAAAGCCCTGCGAGAAGCCTATAACACGCACAATCATCAGCTTAAAAATGTGCAGGGTGGCAGCGCCACCTTGACCAGTGAAATCACTGGTAAGGTGGTTAAATGACAACCGATATCAAAACAGTTTGGGAACCGGACTCGTTATTGGGTGACTGGCAAACCGGCGGTGGCGGGCTGGTGGATGGCAATGATTTAGAAACCGCCATTTTAATTAGCCTGTTCACTGATCGGCTGGCCCGTGTTGATGATGTTATCGATGGCGACGATCGGCGCGGTTGGTGGGGAGATACCGGGTCAGAGTATCCAATAGGTTCCCGCTTGTGGCTACTTCGGCGGGAAAAACTCACGACGAAAGTTGCGCTAAAGGCTGAAGACTATGCCAGTGAAGCGCTGGACTGGTTACGTGATGATGGTGTGGTTACTGCCATCAGTACGGATGCGCAAATAGTGTATCCCAACCGCCTGAATTTAATTATCAGCTATCAACAACCCGGTCGGGCACAGGCTTCTGTTCGATATTCATGGGTATGGGAGACATAATTCATGCCATTTAATCGCCCCACACTAAGCGAACTGCGTCAGCGCAATTTATCTTATATTCAGTCAGAACTAAAAACGGGTGGAAATTTATTACGGTTTTCCAATATTGGCGTTATCAGTGATGCGGACGCAGGTATGGCGCATTTGCATTACGGCTATCTGGATTATATTGCTCTCCAATCCACGCCCTACAATGCCACTGACGAATACCTTGCGGCGTGGGCAGCATTAAAAGATGTCTTTCGAAAATCCGCCAATCCGGCCACTTGCCCAACAGTGTTATTCACGGGCACAGCAGACCGAGTCATTGCTGAGGGGAGCCTCTTAAATCGGGCTGATGGGTATCAATACCGCCTTGATGATGAAGTCATCATCGCCGTAGGTGGCACGGCATCGGGATCAATTACTGCTGTGCTCCCCAGCGTTCTTGATGATGTCTCTGGTGGCGGCATTGCAGGGAATGCGGATGCCGGTACCTCGCTTACTCTGGATGTGGCAATTGATGGTGTCATTTCTGTCTCCACGGCTATGGTGAAAATATCGGGCGGGGCTGATATTGAGTCTGAGGATGCTTTTCGTTCACGCATGTTGCTGGCTTATCAAAATACACCTCAAGGTGGCAACGATACCGATTATCGAACATGGGCGCTGGCTGTTCCTGGCGTAACCCGCTGCTGGATTAAACGTCGTCTGATGGGGGCCGGTACTGTAGGTGTTTACATCATGTGTGATGGCAACGACTCTGACGGCTTTCCTGTTGGCACGGATGGGGTCTCTCAATTAGAAGCGTGGGGGGCGGTGAAGGCGACAGGTGATCAAGGACGGGTAGCCGATCACATCTACCCCTTACAGCCCATTATCGCCATAGTTTATGTCTGTGCGCCGGTAGCTGCTCCCGTGAATTTTGTGATTAGCGGAATGGCGGCGGCAGACAGTGCAACCCTACAGGCAGTCAATGCGGCAATTGATGAAGTGTTGTTCACTGAGGGTGAGCCGGGAGGGCGGATCTTGCTGTCATCACTGCTGCTGGCTATCGGTGATGTCGATGGCACCCGTGGCTTTATTCTTGATTCGCCAACAACCAATATTCAGCTCGAAACCGGTACACTGCCTGTCCGGGGCACGGTGACGTATCTATGAGCCGATACTCCGTTGATGAATATACCGCAGCACTGCAAGCATTGATGCCCGGCGGACTCGTTTGGCCCCAGCGATTTAATGGAGTACAAACCAGCACGTTACGCGCACTGGCAAGATCGTTTCAACGCAGTGATGAGGATGCGCGCGACCTGCTTGCTGCGGCTTTCCCGTCCACCGCCACCGCCATGCTTCCTGAGTGGGAGGCGGCCCTCGGGCTTCCCGACTTGTGCGCCATTGGCGAGATTGACAGCATTGCTCAACGGCAACGGGCGGTGGTATCCAAGCTATTTGGTATTGGTGGCCAGTCGGTCGCTTATTTTATACGGGTTGCTGAGGCGCTGGGCTACACCATTTCTATTACGCAGTATCGACAGGCGTGTGCAGGCATGTCTGTTTGTGGCGATGCGTTGAATGGTGAGGACTGGCCCTTTACCAGTTTGATTACCGCACCGGAAACGACCATCAATTATGCTCAGTGTGGTTTAACGTATTGCGGTGATCCCTTGCGTACTTGGGGCAACAAACAGCTTGAATGCCGGTTAACAGCATTAAACCCCTCTCATACCCTTCTAAAATTTGGCTACGTGAACTAACTCATTACCCTTTTATTCATTTTTAAGCGCCTTATCTGGCGAGGATTTACTATGCAAAAAATTGGCGATATTCCTAATACACGGGCAGACAGTAATGGTGAGTTTACCGATGGCAATGTTGCGGGTGGTGTGCCACCCACGATATTACCGGCAGAGTGGTTTAATACCATTCAGCGTGAATTGATTAGTGTGTTGACACTGGCGGGGATCACGCCAGACCGCGCGAAGTTCAATCAGGTCGCAACCGCCGTCGCTAAATTAATCACTGACGGTGGTTTTTTAAAAACAACTAACAACCTGGTTGAAATTAAGAACGCAGGCGCAACAGCGGTTGCTGCAACTCTTGCCAATCTTGATCTAAGCGACGTCGTGACCAAAGCTAATGGATCAGCCCAAAAGTCAAATAATTTAAGCGACCTTGCAGACAAATCTTTAGCTCGAAATAGCCTCGAACTAGGGACAGCAGCAACGCGCGCTGTTGGGACCGGAACGAATCAGATACCTGATATGAATAGTTTTGGAGCATCATTCGGGGCGAGTGGTTATCAAAAATTGCCGGGTGGATTGATCCTTCAGTGGGGCCGCGTAACAACTACTGCGGCCTTGATTGGTACGCAATGGAATTTCCCGATCACATTCCCCAACGCAGCGCTCTCATATTTTGCCATGACTGAAAACTCATCAGGCGACAGCAAATACTCAAATATTGGGCCGATTTCGGCAGCAAGTCGTACCGGTGCGACAGTGTCTAGCACTTATCCGGGCACGGCTTCAAACTCTTGCTGGGCTATTGGCTACTAACTAAGGGAGAATAAAATGAAAGTATTTTACAGTGCAATTGACAACAGCTTTTATCCAAATGAACTACATGACCAATATGTTGCAGCAGGAAACTGGCCGGATGATGCTGTAGAGGTGAGCAATAAATTATTTCAAGAATTTATTACGGCTCCGGCAGGCAAAGAAAGGAAAGCAGGCGCTGATGGTATGCCGCGCTGGGTTGACGTCCAACCGCCCTCCAAAATTGAGTTAATCGCGCAGGCTGAATATAAAAAGACTGAATTGATGTCTCAAGCAAATAGTGAAATAGCGCCACTGCAAGATGCAGTTGATCTGAATATGGCTAAAGCTGATGAAGTTACGGCGCTTCAATCATGGAAGAAATATCGGGTGTTGTTGAATCGTGTTGATATTGACGCGGCACCGGAGATTGATTGGCCAGTGGCGCCAGAATAATAAATACAAAACCGGGCTTAATGGCCCGGTCTATTTATCTACGTTTTTGAATAGTGACTTAAGCCTGCAACCAATCATCAGCACTTTCCCACGTTTCCTGCAAAATATCCTGAATCACTTCTTTGTCGTCAGGCATCCCGCCAAGCACAGTTAATCCCTCCTCAACTGTGATAGCGGGTTTTGGTGTTAATGTCCTCAATACCCGATTCGATGTAATCCACACGCCTCTGTAGTTCACGGATAAGCTTCTTGGCGGCATCCAAGCGGATCATGACTTGCTGGTCAGGATAATGCTCTGGTTCAATTTGCCTAAAGCCAGTGAGAGTATCAGTGAATGACGATCGCATGAGTATGAACTCTCCAAAGGCGCTGTGATCCGTGTCAAAAGAAGTCAGCTCTCGCATCCCAGTAAACTCGTCTTTAGGATTTCTTGCCATGATTTAGCCTTATCTGGTTGCTGTGTATATATACAGTATTAAATTACATCGCGGTTGGAAAGTCCTTCTGCAAAACTATTTTTCTTTACTTGATAATCAATAGATTACAAACCCCATATTTGAATGTTTTCAATGAATAAAAAAGCCAATAACCATTTATTAATCATATGGTTGCTGGATTTTGGTGTATCTAAGTAATTGGTATATCGATATGTTATTAGGAAATAAGTTTTAATCCCAATAACAAGGGCGTAACTGGCACGCCCCTACAAAATTATCGTGATGGTTGAATAAACTGGTCGCGATAGCGATCAACCCACATTGCGGTCGCACCGCAGACTGCCACTGGCATAATCACCAAGTTAAGGAATGGGATCATAGTGAATACACTCACCAGTGCGCCAAATTGCAGGTTATCTACCTTATCTTGACGCAAAGCGCTGCGCATTTGCTGAAAACTCACTTTGTGATTATCAAACGGATAGTCACAATATTGAATTGACAGCATCCAGGCACTGAACAGGAACCATAATACTGGGGCCAGTGTTTGACCGATACCCGGTACAAAATACAATAACAGCAGCACTAATGCTCGGGGCAAGTAGTAAGTTAATTTACGCCATTCACGTGCCATAATCCGCGGTAAGTCCTTCATAATCCCCAGAATACCGGTATCCGGCAAGGGTTTCCCGGTCAGGCTAGCTTCTAACTGCTCGGCCAGCAAACCGTTAAAGGGAGCGGCGATAAAATTGGCCAGCGTGCTAAATAGATAACTGAATACCAGTAGCACTGAAATCACCATCACGGGCCACAATAGGTAACTGAGCCACTGTAACCAGTCAGGGACATAACTCATCAATTGGGGAACCCAGTCACCTATCCGGTTGAATAACCACCAGAAAGCCCCTCCCATTAGCAGAATATTCACCAATAAAGGCAAAATCACAAATCGCCGGATACCCGGGCGGGAAATTAACCGCCACCCTTGGGCAAAATAATGGATACCACTGACCTTTTTTACCGCTTTTTGCGTATACGCCATGCCATTGTGTTCTCTATAAGCTTATTGACCTGCATATCATATCGGTATGATTTCCCACTGCATAGTCACATATTGTATGAAAAGTGAGCGAAACATCTAGCATAATCATCTTTCTTCGAAGAAAATTGAGCACGGACTTGCACTTGTGTTCGTTGGGAAATAGAGTTAAAGGGTGAATGTTTGCCGCGGTGGCAATGTATTGGAACAACAGAGATAGTAATGATGCAGGATTTGCGTCTGATATTAATCGTTGTTGGCGCGATCGCCATAATAGCGTTGTTATTGCATGGTTTATGGACCAGCCGTAAAGAACGCTCATCACTTTTTCGCGATCGCCCAGTTAAACGTCCGAAACAAGAACGTGTTGAAACCCCGATCGAGAGTCTCGATGAAGGGGTGGGAGAAGTGCGCGTCCGCACTGCTCATCCACAAGAGAAGCCTTCGTTTAATCATATTGATGATGACGACGATGAATTACCGGTGATTCAGCATACTGAAACCAAACCGGTACAGGTCAAGGCGGAGCCTCGCCAGAAACCTTTTGCTTCAGTGCCAGCAGATTATGACGACCCTCTTTTGGGTGGGCTAACTGCTGAGCAACCACCGCATGAATCACAGCGTGATCCTTTGCTCGGCTCGGTTGAAGAACCTTATTCACAACCGCGTCACGAAGAACCGCAGCATGTGGCTGAACGGGTGGCCCCACAGCATGTGGAATCACAACCGGAGCTTGTTGCTCCTGCTCCCGAGGTGAAACCGCAAAAACTGAAAGAAACCGTTTTGGTGTTGCATGTTGCTGCACATCACGGTGGTGCTCTTGGCGGTGAAGTTCTGCTGCAAAGTGTGCTTCAGTCTGGTTTCCAGTTTGGTGAAATGGGGATTTTCCATCGCCATCTTAGCCCTGCAGGCAGCGGCCCAGTATTATTCAGTTTGGCAAATATGGTGAAACCGGGTTCTTTTGACCCTGAGACCATGTCAGACTTCTCAACGCCGGGTGTCTCAATGTTTATGATGGTGCCGTCTTATGGCGATGCTAACCAAAACTTCAAGTTGATGCTGCAATCAGCTCAACGCATTGCCGATGATGTCGGTGGTGTGGTATTGGATGATGAGCGCCGCATGATGACCCCGCAAAAATTGGAAACATATAAGGCCCGCATCCGCGAAGTGTTGGATGCAAACGCAACCGCCTGATAATGTTGCCTCGCAATGAATCGAATTAACCCGAACCCCCGCATGCCGGGGGTTTTTTATCTTTGATGGTGAGCCATGGAATCAATAATTCAGCAAATTAATCAACTAAGAACCTCACTGCGCCATCACGAACATCAATACCATGTGTTGGATGCACCAGAGATCCCTGATGCTGAATATGACCGCCTGATG
This sequence comes from Yersinia canariae, assembly GCF_009831415.1. NCBI lineage: Bacteria > Pseudomonadati > Pseudomonadota > Gammaproteobacteria > Enterobacterales > Yersiniaceae > Yersinia > Yersinia canariae. The sequence continues at coordinate 1,422,344 of NZ_CP043727.1, forward strand.
CAGCAATTGCGCGATTTGGAAGCACAACACCCTGAACTGATTACCAATGATTCGCCGACACAGCGAGTGGGAGCCGCCCCGCTTGATGCATTTGAACAGGTTAAACATGAAGTTCCGATGCTCTCTCTGGATAACGTTTTCGATGAAGAAAGTTATCTGGCTTTTGACAAAAGAGTGCATGACCGGCTGAAAACGGCGGAGCCGCTGACCTTCTGCTGCGAGCTAAAACTCGATGGATTGGCAGTGAGTTTATTGTATGAAGAGGGCGAACTGGTCAGGGCGGCAACCCGTGGTGATGGCACAACTGGCGAGAATATTACCGCCAATGTGCGCACTATCCGTGCAATTCCGCTGCGTTTACAAGGGGATAATATCCCACTGCGAGTCGAGGTTCGTGGCGAAGTCTTTATGCCACAAGCGGGTTTTGAGCAACTCAATGAAGAGGCGCGCCGCAAAGGGGGGAAAATTTTCGCCAACCCACGTAATGCGGCGGCGGGTTCATTGCGCCAGCTTGACCCGCGTATTACGGCTAAACGGCCCTTAACTTTCTTCTGCTATGGCGTCGGTTTGCTGGAGGGCGGCGAACTTCCCCGCAGTCATATTCAGCGCCTAATGACATTTAAGTCCTGGGGCTTACCGGTCAGTGAACGGGTCAAATTATGCACGGGCAGCGAGCAGGTGATTGCTTTCTATCGTCAGATTGAACAAGACCGTGCTGGTTTAGGTTTTGATATTGATGGTGTGGTCATTAAAGTTGATTCGCTCGACTTACAAGAGCAATTGGGCTTTGTGGCGCGAGCACCTCGCTGGGCAACCGCATTTAAATTCCCGGCACAAGAGCAGATAACCCAGGTCCGTGAAGTTGAATTTCAAGTTGGGCGTACTGGTGCAATTACGCCTGTCGCGCGGCTGGAGCCGGTACAGGTGGCGGGGGTGATAGTCAGCAATGCCACCTTGCACAATGCTGATGAAATCGAGCGCTTAGGTTTACGCATTGGTGATACCGTGATTGTCCGCCGTGCCGGGGATGTGATTCCACAGGTGGTCGGTGTGGTAATGGAACAACGCCCACAGGATGCTAAAGAAATTACTTTCCCTGATCACTGCCCGGTGTGCGGCTCTGATATTGAGCGGGTTGAGGGCGAAGCGGTCGCCCGCTGTACCGGTGGGTTATTCTGCGCGGCGCAACGTAAAGAAGCGCTAAAGCATTTTGTCTCCCGCCGGGCGCTGGATGTTGAGGGTTTGGGTGATAAAATTATCGAGCAACTGGTGGAAAAACAGTATGTTGAAAACCCGGCTGACTTATTCACATTGACCGCGGGTAAGCTGACGGGGCTGGATCGGATGGGGCCAAAGTCGGCCCAAAACCTGATAGTGGCGCTGGAAAAGGCGAAACAGACAACTTTTGCGCGCTTCCTCTATGCGCTGGGCATTCGCGAAGTCGGTGAGGCAACTGCCGCTAATTTGGCCGCTCACTTCCGTAATCTGGAAAATCTGCGCGCAGCTGATATTGAAGCATTAAAAAGTGTGCCAGATGTCGGCGAAGTGGTGGCAAAACATGTACTTAACTTCCTTGGTGAAGAACACAATCAGAAGGTGATTGAAGCACTGGAGAAAGTGATCAGTTGGCCTGAGCCGCAGCAAATTGTTGTCGAAGAGATAGACAGCCCATTCGCGGGCAAAACTGTGGTTCTGACAGGCTCGCTGACCATCCTTTCACGGGACGAAGCCAAAGATCGCCTGACTGCATTGGGGGCAAAAGTCAGTGGCAGTGTTTCCAAAAAAACTGATCTGGTGATTGCGGGAGAAGCTGCAGGTTCAAAACTGGCCAAAGCGCAGGAACTGGGGATAACAGTCATTGATGAGGCTGAAATGATCCGTTTGCTTGGTGAATAATCTTACTGCCGGAGGATGTGTGGAAAAAGAGAATCTGGTGGAGATCGCCAATACCCGTATGCCCTTTGGTAAATATCAGGGGCGGGTATTAATCGATCTTCCTGAAGAGTATCTGCTTTGGTTCGCGCGCAAGGGCGAATTTCCGCAAGGCAAGCTGGGTATGCTGATGGAAATGACTCTGGCCATTAAGATTGAGGGGCTGGATAGTTTGGTTAAGCCACTTAAACGCGGCTAATTTTGCATTCTGAAATATGGCGATGAAAAATATTTAATCGTCGCCATTACCTTGTTTTATAAGGCATAAACTTCATTAAATATAAACGTCAATCTGGTTTTGTGCGGAAGGGCGGTTTACCCCATCACCGGTTGGCGCACTCGCGGTGGTACTGGTGTCATCACCCTCTTTGGCTTTCTCCGCTGCCTGCGCTTCAATACGAGCAACTTGGGCTTGGAGTGCTGCAATTTGACTCTGAATTTGTTGCTGTTGCTTTTGTAATTCATCAGCGGTCAAACCAGAGTCTTTTAAAGTGCTTAACTTTTCGGTCAGTTTTTGGATTTGTTGATTAAGAGATTTAATCTGCGCCGCAGTACTGCTGTCTGATGAGCTACTACTGCTCACTGAGACTGAAGCTGTAGAGATTGTATTCGACATCATTACTCCTTAGAAAACGTGAGTGGAGTAATGCTTATCGACTGGCAGATATTAACCTTTAACTTTCAGGGGCGACTTTACGCAATCTTATCACTTACTTATCACTTGGTGTTTTTTTGACCACACAATTTGCGTTTTGAAGGGCTAAACCACCAATTGCAATTCAGGCCAATGTTGTTGCCAACCTTTGCTATTGACCCGCTGGTAGTATGTATCGATCTCGCCATTTTTGCTGTTCAACGTAATCGTTTTACTCAATAAAGCACTTAAGCCAAACGGGGCTATCAGTTCAATATCGCCATTATCTTTAAGGCTGGCACCAATAGCCGTCTCCACTTCAACCCAGTAGCTGATGGCATCTTCCGTGCTGGTGTAAGGCCATCGACCACTGCGAAGATGCATTCTGGCCTGGTTTTTGACTGACCACGGGAATGATTTATGCATGGCGGATGTGGTGTGATTGAGTTGTTCTTCGAGCTGAAAATCATGTTGCTCGCTGGCATCTTGCTCATCGAAATAGACTAAATCAATATCATTAAGTGGCGTGGGGGAAAGGTGCCCATGCAGCTTATCCCACACCAAATTACGGACAAATCCTGCCGCGAGACACCATTGGTTTAACCGAAGTTCACGGGCAATAGACAGGGCTTGCATCCGGTAGGGGTCAGCGCGTAACCATTCAATGATTTGTTGCTGCGGGTTCATCGCCTATTTCCTCGGCAATCAAGATGTTTGAAGAGCAAATAGCATAGCAGTGGGAAATAATAAATTGGAGAGAAATAATGACATATGGGGCAAAGCAAAAAACCGGCTATAAGCCGGTTTTTTAAAGAGTGGTGGAGCTAGACGGGATCGAACCGTCGACCTCTTGCATGCCATGCAAGCGCTCTCCCAGCTGAGCTATAGCCCCACAAATGTGGTTGTTCGTACTGATTTATCTATCATGCCATCCATTTATCGAGTTTGAAAACTTTATCAAACAAGAAATTTGGTGGAGCTAGACGGGATCGAACCGTCGACCTCTTGCATGCCATGCAAGCGCTCTCCCAGCTGAGCTATAGCCCCAATGTGCACATAATAAATCGTGTGAACGGGGCGCATGATATGAAACCCCTGAAACAGTGTCAACGGCTAATTCGATTTCTCACGTTAAGCGCTGAAAAAGCCGCCAAATCAGTGAGCAACCACATAAAAAAGGCGACTTTAATAAGTCGCCTGATAACACACTCGGTTTTATTGCTGCGCTTCGCGTTCGCCAATAAAGGCCAGAGCTTTATCAATACGCGCCAGTGAGCGTGCTTGACCGATGGCATGAACAGTTACGTCCATTCCTGGAGATTGGCCTGCACCAGTAACAGCAACGCGCAGTGGCATGCCCACTTTGCCCATACCCACACCCAGCTCATCTGCAGTGCCCTGAATGGCATTGTGGACGTTTTCAGTGGTCCAGTTAGTGATAGCAGCAAGTTTAGCTCTGACGGCTTCAAGTGGCTGGCGTGCAACAGGGCGCAAATGTTTTTTCGCGGCATCTGCGTCGAACTCATCAAACTCTTCATAGAAGTAACGGCAAGACTCGGCCATTTCTTTTAGTGTCTTACAGCGCTCACCGAGCAGTTTAACTATTTCAGCCAGCTCAGGGCCATTACGGGTATCAATACCCAACTGCTCAACCTGCCACGATAGGTGCACGGCAACCTGTTCTGCTGGCAAGCTATTGATATAGTGATGATTCAGCCACTGTAGTTTTTCAGTATTGAAAGCACTGGCAGATTTGCTGACGGCATCCAAGGTGAATAACTCGGTCATTTCAGCAACAGAGAAAATCTCCTGATCACCATGAGACCAACCTAGGCGCACCAGATAATTCAACAGTGCTTCTGGCAAATAGCCGTCATCACGGTATTGCATCACGCCGACCGCACCATGACGTTTAGACAGTTTTTTGCCATCATCGCCCAGAATCATTGAAACATGCGCATATTCAGGAATCGGCGCGCCGAGCGCTTTCAGAATATTAATTTGGCGAGGGGTATTGTTGATATGGTCTTCGCCACGAATAACATGGGTGATTTCCATATCCCAGTCATCAACGACTACGCAGAAGTTATACGTTGGTGAACCATCGGTACGGCGGATAATTAAATCATCCAGCTCTTGGTTACTAAATTCGATTGGGCCACGGATTTTATCATCGAAAATAACGGAGCCTTCCTGCGGGTTACGAAAACGCACTACAGAAGGTTCATCGGCACCATGGGAACACTGGCTATCACGGCAGCGGCCATCGTAGCGAGGCTTTTCACCATTGGCCATTTGGGCTTCGCGTAATTCATCCAAACGCTCTTTAGAGCAATAGCATCTATATGCGGTGCCATTTTCTAACATTTGGTCAATCACCGCATTGTAGCGATCGAAACGTTTGGTTTGGAAATACGGGCCTTCATCCCAATCCAGATTTAGCCAGTTCATACCGTCCATAATGGCGTCGATGGCTTCCTGAGTTGAACGTTCAAGATCGGTATCTTCAATGCGCAAAATAAATTCACCCCCTAAGTGACGGGTGAAAAGCCAGGAATACAATGCGGTACGTGCGCCGCCTACGTGGAGATAGCCAGTAGGACTGGGTGCAAAACGGGTTTTGATTTTCATTGGGTTCGATGCCTTATTACGCTACGCCGGCCAGCAAACACTGGCTGTTGCTCGAAATTCGAAAAAGTAGGCGACATTCTACCACCCTGAGGTAATTCCTCAACGATGTTACCGGCATGCAATTGATGATTACTGATAGATCCGGCTAAAGAAGCGCCCACAGCGGCGATAAATATCGCATCCTGTTTAAATTTGCGGCGAACGATTGTTTTCGTTTTAAAAACCGTTGACTCACTTCGAACTATCCCTATAATGCGACTCCAACAACACGGCGGGGCGATTAGCTCAGTTGGTAGAGCATCTCCTTTACACGGAGGGGGTCATCAGTTCGAATCTGGTATCGCCCACCAAACTCGACGTGTTGTAAAGTATATGAAATACAAAGCATTAAATGAGATAGATGAGGGCGATTAGCTCAGTTGGTAGAGCATCTCCTTTACACGGAGGGGGTCATCAGTTCGAATCTGGTATCGCCCACCACTCATCACTCATTTTTGAAGTCATACATGCTTTGAAGCATTAATAGTAGTATGAAGTGGGCGATTAGCTCAGTTGGTAGAGCATCTCCTTTACACGGAGGGGGTCATCAGTTCGAATCTGGTATCGCCCACCACTTCTATACTTTCAGTATTATATAATGGGTCGTTAGCTCAGTTGGTAGAGCAGTTGACTTTTAATCAATTGGTCGCAGGTTCGAATCCCGCACGACCCACCATTATATCCAGTACCTAAGTAACTTCCCCCAAACTCTGAAACCGCATACTGCACAATATCGTGTGGGTGAGATCCTGCGTTCAGGTTCGAGCCGAGCGGAGCGAGACAGCAACGCGTCAGCGTTGACCCGAAGGGCGAGGCCAGCGGCCGAGTTATCCCGCACGACCCACCATTATATCCAGTACCTAAGTAACTTCCCCCAAACTCTGAAATCACATATCAGTCTGTTAACTCCCCAGAAAATATCATTACCACGAATAGTTCGGCCACGAATTGCAGGCATAAAAAAAGGCGCCGTAGCGCCTCTTTAGAGATTTTTTTCTGATACTTAGAGTACCAGGCCCGCGATGGAGGCGGACAGCACACTGACCAGTGTAGAGCCGTACAGCAGTTTCAGACCAAAACGAGAAACCACATTACCTTGATGTTCATTCAGGCCTTTAATCGCACCGGCTACGATACCGATAGAAGAGAAGTTAGCGAATGAAACCAGGAATACAGACAAAATACCCACACTGCGCGGTGACAATTCAGATGCTACTTTCTGCAAGTCCATCATTGCCACAAATTCGTTAGAAACCAGTTTGGTTGCCATGATGCCGCCAACTTGCAAGGCTTCGTGAGCAGGAATGCCCATCACCCATGCAAATGGGAAGAAGACATAACCCAAAATACCCTGGAAGCTAATACCAAACAGCAAGCTGAACAGCGCATTCATCGCAGCAATCAATGCAATGAAACCAATCAACATTGCCGCAACGATAATGGCGACTTTGAAACCTGCCAGGATGTATTCACCCAGCATTTCAAAGAAGCTTTGGCCTTCATGCAGATTGCTCAGTTGTAACTCTTCTTCATCTTCTGCTTTATACGGGTTGATTAACGACAACACGATAAAGGTACTGAACATGTTAAGCACCAGTGCTGCGACCACAAATTTCGCGTCCAGCATTGACATATAAGCACCCACAATCGACATGGAAACTGTCGACATTGCAGTTGCTGCCATGGTGTACATGCGTTTTTCAGACATTTTGCCCAAAATATCTTTATAGGCGATGAAGTTTTCAGACTGGCCCAGAATCAATGAACTGACTGCGTTGAATGATTCCAGCTTACCCATGCCGTTAATTTTGGACAGTAAAGTACCAATGATACGAATAACGACGGGCAGAACTTTAATGTATTGCAGAATACCAATCAGGGCAGAAATGAAGACGATAGGGCACAGCACTCTTAGGAAGAAGAACGCGAGACCTTTATCACCCATATTGCCGAAGACAAAATCAGTACCGGTTGCAGCGAATCCAAGCAATTTGTCGAATAAGCCGGCGAATCCTTTCACAAAACCTAATCCAACTTCCGAATGGAGGAAGAAGTACGCTAACAATACCTCAATAACCAATAATTGAATAACAAACCGAATGCGGATGCTTTTACGATCCTTACAGATCACTAGAGCTAATATGGCCACCACGACTAAGGCCAACGCAAACTGTAGAATATGGGACATGTGTGCTCCAAATTAGAGGCAGGCTAGATTTTGGTGGTCATTTTATGTAACGGCTACATTAAAAACGAGATATAGGCTGCAAATATAGAAATTCACTTTCATAAATGCAAACAAATTAGCGGAGTTGATCACAAAAAACAGGATGTTAATAATATGCTACAGAGATAGTGTAAATATGCTAGTTTGAACAATTGTAGCGTTCGGTCTCAAAAATTGCGAAGCCGCTTTTAGCTCAATTTTTCAGAAACCAACAACTGACGGTGCCAGTACGGCAAATTATGCGGTATTAGCTATCAGAGAGATAAGTTTCACCTCTCTAAATGCGCTTGATAATTATTATCATTTAGATATTATTGACGATAATAAGTAGCCGTAAATTTTCCAAGGGTAATACTGAATGTTGAATAGCCGTGTTGTCGATACGACCTCCCGTACATCAAGGAGAATCAAACTCTCCCTGATGGGGCCTGCTTTTATCGCGGCTATCGGCTATATCGACCCCGGTAACTTCGCCACCAATATTCAGGCCGGCGCTTCATTTGGCTACACCTTATTATGGGTCGTAGTTTGGGCCAATTTTATGGCCATGCTTATCCAACTCCTTTCCGCCAAGCTCGGTATTGCCACCGGTAAAAACCTGGCTGAACATATCCGTGACCGCTTTCCTCGCCCTGCGGTATGGGCTTATTGGGTACAAGCCGAAATCATTGCAATGGCAACTGACTTGGCTGAGTTTATTGGGGCCGCGATTGGGTTCAAATTGCTATTGGGAGTGACGCTACTTGAGGGGGCGGTGCTAACCGGTATCGCGACTTTCCTTATTCTGATGCTGCAAAAACGCGGACAAAAACCACTAGAGTTGGTTATCGGTGGATTACTGCTGTTTGTCGCGGCGGCTTATATTGTGGAGCTTGTCTTCTCGCGCCCCGAAATGGCGGCATTAGGGAGAGGGATGCTCATCCCGGACCTGCCTAATCGGGATGCAGTATTTTTGGCCGCTGGGGTATTGGGCGCCACTATAATGCCGCACGTCATATACTTGCATTCATCATTAACGCAAACTGCCGGTGAAAATTCTAAAGCGGATCGTTATGCCTCGACCAAGTTAGATGTCGCTATTGCCATGACGATTGCTGGTTTCGTTAATCTGGCGATGATGGCGACCGCAGCGGCCGCTTTCCATTTCAACGGCTACGGCAGTATTGCTGAGATTGAGCAAGCTTATTTAACCTTACAACCACTGCTGGGTAATGCTGCGGCTACCATTTTTGGCCTGAGCTTAGTGGCTGCCGGGCTGTCATCCACTGTGGTTGGAACGCTAGCGGGTCAAGTGGTTATGCAGGGCTTTGTCCGGTTTTACATTCCTATTTGGGTGCGCCGTTCGGTGACCATGTTGCCTTCCTTTATTGTTATTTTGATGGGAATGGATGCGACACGGATATTGGTCATGAGCCAAGTATTGCTGAGTTTTGGTATTGCTTTGGCACTGGTGCCATTGCTGGCCTTTACGGGCAATAAAGAATTGATGGGAGATATGGTTAACTCAAAACTGATTCAGATTTTGGGGCGACTGATTGTACTGGTAGTGATTGGATTAAATGCTTATCTGCTAATTAGTCTGCTTTAATTTATCAATCAGGCGGGTTAAGGATACAAACCCGCCTGAGCATTTTATTTAGTCGTCATGGTGATGATGGTGACTTTTGCCTCGATGATGTTTTTTACCTTGTTTGTCATAATGCTTGTCATATTTCCAATAGCGTCCTTCGCGATAGTAATAGTTCTTTTTCCACCAATCTCTGTCTTGCCAACGGTGTCCATCCCAGTAATGACCATGACGATTTCGCTCGCCTAAGTCGCGCCCTTGATGATTTTGCCACCATTGACGGTCGCGCCAGTCATAACCATCCCAATAATTACCACTGCGATCTTGTTCGCCAATGTGTAAAGAAACACTGGGTAGTAACTCAATACTCTCGGCATTAGCCATGGGAATAAGAGGGAACCAGGCTAATATGGTTATCAGCAACAGGGGCCTTATTCTTCTCGGTCTCACGACACTGAGCTTTAACATCGTCGATTTAAACATTATTTATCCTTGCGTGGCCTTATAGGCTATGGCGCTATCTTAAACAGCAAGCTAACGGCTGAGATTCGGATAAAACTGTAAAATATAGATTTAGGATTTATCTGTGGGCTGATTTGATGAAAGGCAGCAACAGGGGGCATGACTCCCCTGTTGAGGGAGGAAGGAAAGCGTTTACACTAATATGTTTTCAATAGTTTTTATTTCTGCATCGCTGAATTCGGTATTGGCCAACATCCCGACGGCATCATCAATTTGGCTCGTTTTACTGGCCCCAATCAGTGCTGACGTCACTCGGCCACCCCGTAACACCCAGGCTAAAGACATCTGTGACAATTTCTGCCCACGATCCAGCGCCAGTTGATTTAATTGGCGAACTTTAGCCAGCTTTTCTGCTGAAAGTTGTTCAGGATTAAGGAATTTACTGTCACTGGCCGCCCGAGAGTCCAGTGGGATGCCCGCTAAATAGCGGTCTGTCAACAAACCGCCCGCCAATGGTGAGAAGGCAACAGATCCTACGCCATATTCATCCAGCGTATCCAGCAAGTCTGCTTCAATCCAGCGCTCAAACATTGAGTATTTGGGCTGATGAATCAGGCAAGGGGTGCCGAGTTGCGCGAGGATTTCACAGGCCTGACGCATTTGTGCTGCTGGGTAGTTAGACAGGCCGATATACAGCGCTTTTCCCTGGCGCACCAGCAAATCCAGCGCAGCCATGGTTTCTTCCAACGGAGTATTAGGGTCAGGGCGATGGTGATAAAAAATATCAACATAATCCAGGCCCATACGTTGCAGGCTTTGATTGATGCTGGCAACCAGATACTTCTTGGAACCCCAATCCCCATAAGGGCCGGGCCACATGGTATAGCCCGCTTTGGACGAAATAATCAGTTCGTCGCGATAAGGGCGCAGGTCTTGATGCAAGATTCGGCCAAAGTTCAGCTCGGCAGAACCGGGCGGCGGGCCGTAGTTATTGGCTAAATCAAAATGGGTAATACCATGGTCAAAAGCGCGACGAATCAAATTACGGCTATTTTCATATAGCGTGCTATCGCCAAAGTTATGCCACAGGCCCAGAGATATTGCCGGGAGCATTAATCCACTCCGGCCACAACGGTGATATTCCATCTCCTGATAGCGGGAGGACGCTGCCTGATAGACCATGATGCCCCTTATTAATAAAAGTAAACGACACTGTAATGTATACGTTTCCACTTATGGTGCAAGCGGGTGGGATCACAGAGCTTATATCCAATAGTAGCGAAAAAGAGATGTCAAAAAATAGTTACACAACGCAAGCTAATTAATAATTTAAAAACATTAGATTTATTGATGATTTACTTAATACTTATTTGACAATAATAAGCATTGAGGTGGTGTCGTGATGGAGAGTAACTATAAGGTAGCTGATTATTTATTAGATCGACTGGCACAAGTGGGTATCCGACATCTCTTCGGCGTTCCGGGTGATTTTAATCTTCACTTTTTAGACCATGTCATTAGCCACCCCGTCATTCAATGGATGGGATGTGCTAATGAGCTTAATGCCGCTTATGCCGCGGATGGCTATGCCCGAGTCATGCCCGCTGCGGCATTGCTCACCACTGTTGGTGTTGGCGAATTAAGTGCTATCAATGGTATTGCTGGCAGTTATGCTGAATATCTTCCCGTCATTCATATTGTAGGTACTCCGGCATTATCTTCGCAAAAGGCTGGTCAGTTGATCCACCACTCATTAGGTGATGGAGATTTTGGACATTTTGCTCACATGGCGAAAGAAATTAGCTGCGCACAAACCAGTTTAACGGCTGAAAATGCAGTAGCTGAAATTGACCGCTTGCTGGTGGCTGCGCTATATCAGCGACGCCCGGTTTATCTCCAACTCCCCAGCAATATTGCAGAAGCCGATGTGGTAACGCACTCGGGAATTTTAGCGCTCTCCCAACCAATTTTATCCCCATCCTCTTTGCAGGCGTTTATTGATGATGCCCGTGAAAAATTGCAGTCAGCACACCGCGTGGCGCTATTAGCCGATTTTTTGGCCGACCGATTTGGTGCCCGCCAATCGCTCAATAACTGGCTGACAGAAGTGAATCTGCCGCATTCAACATTGCTGATGGGCAAAGGGCTGTTGGATGAGTCTCATCCTTTGTTTCTTGGGACTTATGCCGGTGCGGCCAGTGATATCAAAGTCAAAGAATATATTGAAGAAGCTGATGTTTTAGTGATGGTTGGGGTGCAATTTATCGATACCATTACTGCCGGATTTAGCCAGCATATTAATCAAGATAATTGTATTGATATCCAGCCGGAACAAGTGCGTATCGGGCGCAAGGTTTTCAACCAAATCCCGATGGTAGTCGCGGTACAGGCATTACATGAATTGTGTAAGGTTTTACAAAATGAATGGCAACAGCCAGTTATCACTCATCCCATCAGGGAAGTTGTGCAACATAGTTTGCTTAGCCAACAGGCATTTTGGCATCACATCCAGCAGTTTTTATTGCCCGGTGATATCGTGGTTACGGATCAAGGGACTTCCTGTTTTGGTGCTGCAGGTTTGAATTTACCGGCCGGATGCACGTTTGTCGCTCAATCATTATGGGGATCAATTGGTTTTAGTTTGCCGGCGGCTTATGGCGCGCAGGTAGCGCAACCTCAGCGGCGAGTGATATTACTGGTCGGCGACGGAGCAGCTCAATTGACAGTCCAAGAGTTGGGGTCGATGTTACGCGACGGATTAACTCCTATTATATTTTTACTGAATAATCAAGGATATACTGTTGAGCGGGCTATTCATGGGCCACATCAACGTTATAACGATATTGCTCAGTGGGATTGGACGCACTTACCGCAGGCATTGGCTTTGGGTAAACAAACCTTTACACGTCGTGTCACGCGGGTAGATGAACTGCAACAGGTATTGCTACAAATGGGCAATTGCCAACAGTTGGCATTTATCGAGGTGGTCTTGCCACCAATGGATGCCCCTGAATTATTGGTCAATGTCGCCAAATCTCTTCAGGCCCGTAATGCCGCAATCTGACCTCACTGATTGCTATTTATATTACCGGTCAACTGATCCAACAGCCAATAACCCGCCGGCCCCGGTGGGTTTTTCTTCGACCAAACAGCATCAATTGAGATCATTTTTGGCCAACCAACGACCACTAAAGACACCAGTTTTTCTCGGCTATATTGCTCAACCAGCCAACGCGGCAGAATAGCCCAACCGAAGCCTTGCTCCGCCATTTCCAGCAACATCAAATAGCTGGGCGCTGACCACATCAGCCCTTGTGACTGATTGCGCTCGGTACGGTTATAGGTATTCAGGCGAAGTTGTCGGGTTGTTGCTAATTGTTCCTGATGGACGTGTGGCAATTGTGTCAGGGGATGGTCAGATCTGACAAATATCGCCATTTCAGTTTGAGCAGATAACCGGCTTGCAGCAATATCCGGCGGGTAGTGATGCTGAACTTCCACTACCCCAATATGCGCCCGCCGCAGTTGCAGCAAATCTATGACATCGTCATCTTCGGCAATCAAACACTCAAATTCGATATCAGGATAGCGCTGCTCAAAGCGGCGCAGCAGACTTTCATGATGGGTGGGTTGATAGGTATCAGACAATACAAAAGTCAGCCGGGTTTCAACTTGGCCCGCCAAACGGATTGATAGATTATCCAGCCGTTCACTGGCGGCCAGAATTTCCTGCACATGAGAAAGTGCGCGGCGTCCATGGTCAGTTAACACGGGCAGCCGAGCTTGGCGGTCAAATAATGTCAAACCCAAATCTGCTTCCAGATTGGCAATAGCTGTGCTGATGGTCGACTGGCTTTTGCGCAGCTTACGGGCCGCAGCGGAGAAAGAACCAAGTGCTGCGGCTTCGACAAATGCTATCAGGGCTTCGGGAGAATAATGCATAAAATATCTATTTTATCGATGGGTTCTATTTTTAATCTATCTTAAAAAACGATGATAATCACCTTCGACAATCTGTTATTGATTAATTAAGTGGGTTTTTATGCAAGTTCATCGCAAATCTTTATTTGAGCGCGTTATCCATGCTATTGGTTTTGAAGTGATTGCCGTCGCAATTTGCGCGCCAGTCGGGGCATGGTTACTCGATCGCTCCTTATTGCAAATGGGAGCATTGTCCGTTCTTCTCTCTTCAGTGGCGATGCTGTGGAATATTATTTACAACAGTCTATTCGACTACTTCTGGCCAGTGAGCCGGGTGGCCAAGACTCTACGTGTGCGGGCATTCCACGCGTTAGGTTTTGAAGGTGGATTTATCCTGATTGGTTTGCCGATTGCGGCCTTTGCATTGGGGATATCACTGCTACAGGCATTTATGTTGGAGATTGGTTTCTTCTTGTTCTTCTTGCCTTACACCATGTTTTATAACTGGGCCTATGACAGTTTACGGGCGCGAATTATCCGCTCACGTCAGTCAGAAATATTGACGCCAGCAGTAAATAAAGGCCGTGGCTCAAATTGATTATTGGGCATATTCCCCGCAGTTTTTATCCAACAGCAGCGGCAATATTCCGCTGCTGAAACGTTTTTATGTGATCTTTATCCCAAAGCGAAACGGTTTCCAGCATTGAGATTGTTGTTTCCCTAACCTGATTTTACAGTGAGCATAGTTGAAGTTAAGAATCCCTGTAACGGAGAAGTTTCTGATGACAAGCTATGCCCTGGTGGGTGACGTTGGCGGCACTAATGCCCGTTTGGCGCTTTGCGCTGTGGCGACGGGCGAAATATCACAAGCAAAAACATATTCAGGGTTGGATTACGACAGTCTGGAAGCTGTCATTAAGCAATATTTATCAGAGCATAAGGTTACTGTAGAGCACGCCTGTATTGCGATTGCTTGTCCGATTACGGGTGATTGGGTCGCCATGACTAATCATACATGGGCATTTTCTATTGCCGCAATGCAGCAGAATCTGGGGTTGCAGTACTTAGAAATCATTAATGATTTCACGGCTGTATCAATGGCTATCCCGATGTTGTCCGCGCAAGATGTACTGCAATTTGGCGGCACATCGCCGCAGCCAGGTAAGCCGATTGCGGTCTATGGTGCAGGAACTGGCTTGGGTGTGGCGCATTTAGTCAATGTGGATAGCCGTTGGATAAGCTTGCCGGGTGAGGGCGGGCATGTGGATTTTGCCCCCAATAGTGAAGAAGAAGACCGGATTCTGGCAGTATTACGTCAGGAACTGGGCCACGTATCCGCTGAGCGAGTGCTTTCTGGGCCGGGGCTGCTTAATTTATATCGGGCCATTGTGATTTCTGATGGGCGACTGCCTGAGAACTTGGCCCCGAAAGATGTGACTGAGCGAGCTTTGGCAGACAGTTGCACAGATTGTCGCCGCGCATTATCACTGTTTTGTGTGATTATGGGGCGCTTTGGTGGCAATCTGGCCTTGAATCTCAGCACTTTTGGTGGTGTATATATCGCCGGCGGTATCGTGCCCCGCTTTATGGAATTCTTTAGAGCATCTGGTTTTCGCGGTGCTTTTGAAGATAAAGGCCGCTTCAAAGATTTCTTACAGGACATTCCGGTCTACATGATTACTCATCAGCAGCCCGGTTTGCTGGGCGCGGGGGCTTATCTACGTCAGAAGTTAGGGCATACCTTGCATCCTTGAGGCCCGTAAAACAAAAAAGCAGAGCCACGGCTCTGCTTTTTTTATGGTTAGACAAAATTAACTATTATGCATGGCTGCTGGCCGCCACCCTTGATGGGGCGGTTGCTGTGTTTTCGACTTCGGCAGTGGCACCTTTTGGCGGCTTGATTATTAGGGTTAACAGCAGTGAAAGCACGGACAGCACCGCGATAACAATAAAGGTCGCGTGGTATCCGCCTAGTCGCGCCGCAATAAATGACCCCGCCAGTGCGCCCAAACCAAACCCTTGATAGATAATCCCGTAGTTTTTGCTGTGATTTTTCAGGCCGAAGAAGTCGCCAACAATGGCCGGGAACACGGTGATGTTGCCGCCGAAACAAAAAGCAATTGCACCGACACACAAGAAGAACAGGGCGTGCGTCAGTGGGACAAAACTCAGCACCGATACCGCTAAGGTCGTCACCAGCAAGGTAAAGCTGATAACCCGTAGGCGGCCAACTTTATCCGATAGTGCTCCCAAAATGATACGGCCGGCGGTGTTGAAAATGGCGATGGCTGACACGGTATTAGCTGCGGTAGCTAAATCCATCCCCGCCAGTTGCACCCCCAAATCTTTCACAATACCAATCAGATATAAGCCACTCATACAGGCGGTGAAGAAGATAATAAACAGGAAGTAAGACTCTTTGACCGCCAGCATCTCTTTGACACTGAAATCACGATTCGCAGGTGGAGATTGCAGGTTGGTGGCGGCTTGCGGTGCGACAATTTTCTCCCGCAACAGGAAAGATCCGGCCCCGACTAATACCATCACGATAATGCCCCAATAGAAGAAAGCCAGCGAGACGCCTTGGTTAGCAATCAAACTGGCATTCACGTATTTGAACAACAGGCTACCGGTGCCAAATGCTCCGACAGAAACCCCAGAAATCAATCCTTTGCGCTCTGGAAACCATTTAATCAGATTCGACAAAGTAGTGATGTAAGCGGTGCCATCGGCAAAACCCACCACAATACCCGCTAGCAGATAAATCATCCCGAGTGAGGTGGCAAAGGAGCTGGCTATTAAGCCCAAGCCGAGAATAATACCGGAAATCAGCGTCAGTTTACGGATACCAATGCGCTCTTGCAGACGGCCAGCAAACAAAGTGGCGATAGCCAGAGAAAAACTAGTGATAGAGAAAGTGGTGGCAACAGCCCCCAGTGACCAACTGAATTTTTCTCCTAGCGGCTGATTAAATAAGCTCCATGTATAGATAGTGCCTAAACCCATCTGGACAATGATGGTACCAACAACAATTAGCCAACGATTTACCGGTTTACTGCTCATGCCGGACTCCTTAAACAGCAATGCATATGGCCCGAATGTGGCTATTGCTGACCGAGCAATAACGTCGGAGCCTAAAAATTACGCGCTGATGGAGCACCGAAAATCTTGTATAGAGGTGTTATCAGCCCGCCGAATGAAACCAGTATACGGGCGGGCTAATCGCTATAGATCGAAAGAGGAATGAGTTGCACTTGGGCAGGAATGAAATGCATTTAAAGGCGCATCAGTTGCCTAAATTCTTTTATCTTGCTGCGGCTCACAGGGACTTCAAAGTCCAAATCACTGAGTCGCAGGATATAAGTGTTGTTAAACCAGGGCACGATTTCACGGATTTTGGCTAAATTCACACAATAAGAGCGGTGGCAGCGGAAAAAGTACTCTTCAGGCAGGCGACTACAAAACTCAGTGATATTCATCGGCATGATGAACTCTTCACGTCGCGTGTAAACCAGCGTGACCTTTTCCTGCGCCGCAGCATAATAAATATCATTGATATCTGTGACGATGATGCGCTCATCTTTCATCAGATTGATGGTATGAGCCGCAGATCGATGGCTGGGGCTGTTAGTTTGTTCTTTATTTTGGCGATTACGTTTATGCAGGGCTTCCAGCTTTTGCAACATGGTGACAATACGTGATTCGTGGTAAGGCTTTAAAATATAGTCAAAAGCTTCAATTTCAAAGGCCTCTACCGCATGCTCTTTATAAGCAGTAATAAAGATAATGTAAGGTTTATGAGCAAATTTGCTGATATTTTGTGCCAGTAAAACGCCATCTAATGACGGAATATTAATATCGAGGAAAATGGCATCAACTTGATGGTTTTGCAGATATTTAAGCACATCCAGCCCATCTTCAAAGGTTGCTTCGATAGTTATATTACTGTGCTGGCGGATTAGGTAGCTTAATTCTTCCTGAGCCAGAAACTCATCTTCGACAATAATTGCTTTCACAGGTTAAGCTCCGGCTGTAATACTGGGTTCCACATGGATCTTGCTGCCATTTTTACTGATATAAAAAGAAATCTCGGTGCCCGGTTCCATACGACGTATCTGTAAACCTTCCCCATAGAGTAATTTCACCCGATGATGGACATTCAGTAAACCTATTTTGTTACCCGGCATTTCGTTATTAGCCACGCGCTCAATAGTTTCCTGGTTAATTCCATTACCGGTGTCTTTCACCGAAATTTTTATCTGACTGCCGCAGTCTTTAACGGCAATCACCACCACACCTTTCCCTCGACAGGGCTGAATACCATGCACGATGGCATTCTCCACCAGTGGCTGAATCAGCAGACTGGGGATTTTTAGTGCAATATCATCATCAATATCATAAATGACGGTTAACTTGCTGCCGAACCGCGCCTGCTCAATGGCAATATAATCCTGAATCTGATGCAGTTCTTTGCGAATATCAATTTGCTCATCATTCAGTTCAAGGTTATAGCGCAGATAGCGAGATAAGTTGATGATTAATTGCCGCGCAGTATCTGGATTAATGCGAATTGATGAGGAAATTGCATTTAACGCATTAAATAAGAAGTGTGGGTTAATTTTACTTTGTAGTGCGCGCATTTCCGCTTTATTGGCCATCTCACGCAGTTGTTCAATACGGGAAACCTCAATTTGGGTCGAAATAATTTGCGATAAACCCACCGCCATCACTTTGAGTGAATATGTGATTTTATGCGCGTGGCAATAATAGATTTTAAGCGAACCAGTGACTTCACCTTTTTCCCATAAGGGGATAATGATAAGGGAATGAATCTGCGGGGTACGGTGAACTTCATCATTATTACGGATAGTAATTTTACCGCGTTGAATACTTTCTTTGGTGATATCACTGATTATCTCATGACCAATATTATAGGTTTCCACGCCGACACCGACATAAGCCAAAATATGTTGTGTATCGGTGATGGCGACAGCATCAGCCTTGATATCATGGCGAATAATTTCGCATACGCTGCGTAATGATTCGCCGTTAATATGACGAAAATAAGGTAAGGTTTTATTGGCGATATCCAGCGCCAGTTTTGCTTGTCGGGCGGCAATAACCTCTTTTTCATCCTCAACACTCTGCACCAGCAGCACGATCAACCCGATACACACAGCCCCTAAAATCATCGGGATCGCGATTTTAGATACAATATCGATACCTAGTGCGGTCGGTTTGGCCCAAATAACCACCAAAAGCATAGTCAGAGATTCGCAAATCATACCGGCCAGAATGCCGACACTCCATTGCCGCTCTTTTTTGACTTGCAGGTTGATATAGCCCGACATCAAACCAGCGATAATGCTGGTAATTAAGCAGGGGACTGAGGTAATGCCATCAATATCAATTAAGTAGCGATGAGAACCCGCGATAAGCCCGGTAATAATCCCAACCCATGGGCCAAATAGAATGCCACCAGACATGACGGCAATGACGCGCACATTAACCAGCGAACCTTCGACATTGATACCGGAATAAGTACCGAAAATAGCAAACAATGAGAAGATTGCGGTAACGGCGGCTAATTCTAGCGGCGTGTGTTTTTCTTTTTGCAGTAACTGGCGAAATAGATGGGTGCGGGTCAGGAAGAACAAGCAAATTAACATCAGTGCGGCACGATCAAACACCGCCAGTAGCATTTCAAATATCTGGTGCACGCTATTTTCTCTTGGCAACAACCTGGGATCGTCAGTCCGAATCTATCAGATCATGAGGCGAATAAGCGGCTAACTATAAGGAAAACGGGGAGTGACTGCTACTTTATCCGTGCTGTTGAGCTAAACAAGTCAGATCCTGCCGAGGAGATATTCCTCAGCAGGCTGTCAGATTGAATAAGGCTATTCGGTCATTCCCAATTGCAACTTGCCGATGGTTGTCAAATTATCGGCTGTGGCTCTCCCCGTGAAATCAACTTCGAAATCATCAGCAGCAAAGTCTGGTGGCGAGCGGCCATCAATAAAACTGGCTAATTGACGCGGCAAGTAAGCGGCATTCTTTTCACACCATGGGGCGGCGGCAATATACATAACATTGCTGTCAAACTCGCCATTATGCTCATTTTCCACTGAATGAATTACATCACAGTGCCAGAATACGGTGTCGCCAGCTTCCAAATCCGGAATTGGGGAAATAGCTTCCATTAAAAGAGGATGCCACTGTTCGCTGGCGGATAATGCGCGGCCCGGTGCGGCACCGCACAAGTCATCATCAGCAACATCGTCTTGCAAAGCGCGCAGCAGAATGTAGGCCATAGCATTGGCAATCGGGATCACATTCAACGTCCCGGCATGGGTGCGTTGTGGGGTCAGCGCTGTCCACCCTTGGAAAGTTCGGAACATTGAGCACACGGCAGGTGACGGGAACTCTCGCACTTGCGGGCGACCTTCCGCCGCGAAGGGGTCATATTGCTGCCATTCACCGGAGAATACATGGCGATAAACATGGCGGAAATTCTCATCCAACCAGCGCTCAATGGAGCCACCATCCACGTGTGGTGACAAACCTAAAGATGAGGATTTCGGCGGGCGACGCCGTGTGCGGTCGGCATAGGTTACTACCCGATTAGCATCAAAATGTTGCTTGCCATTACTCTCAGTTTGCCACAGATTATTTAAGAATATCTGTACCGCATTCATGCGCGCGTCTTGACGAGCTTCAACCTGGGGTGTGGACCAGTAAATGCCGTAAATTTGAGGTTTGCTGGCTGCCAGAGCACCGAAATAGTTGTCTTCGGCGGCATTCTTCAGACGTTCGACAAAATTATTTCGCGCCAGATAATCGCCGATGTCACGATTCCATGCTGCGGCTTTCTCCGTCGGGAACACCCCCAAGATTGCACAGCAACCTCGTTGTTTTATTTGCGCTTTTTGTTCTTCAGTCACTTTCCCATTGATAATATCATCAGCATAAATACGAGGAACCGGATTTTCGCCTTGAGCCAGGCTACGGCGGATTTCGGTGACTTGCTGGCGGATATTCTCTTCCACGGCTTGGAAGACCTGCTGATAATGAGGCAGTGCTTGACGTAATTGTTGCTTCACCGTTTTGATTGCTGCGGGAATATCGTCTATTTGTAAGGAAGCCATAATATTGATTCTCCAATATATCCGTCATATTTCAAGCGGCATGTGTGTTGGTTGAGCTTGCTACTCGGCCTGTCTTTGGGCCTCGCCTCTACGAAGTCGCTGTAATGGTTTGCACTTTGCTGACCATTTGTTTGTTTTTTGTTATCTTGAAGTAAACATTATTTAAGTAAAATGGAGAAGAATAAAGGGATGAGGTTTTGGTTAAATTTCCTCTTTAATTTTCTTTCATTTTTAAATTCTCAACCTATTAAAATTAAAGGAAAAATAGTGCCTGTGATCCCCATTTTTGGCCGCCCGTCAATTTCATTGAGAACACCACGGCTGATGTTAGATAGCCTTAATGAACAGGATTGGCCGCTATTTTTACAGCTACATCAAGACCCTGGGGTTCAGCGCTATATTGCAGATCCGATGGAAATGGCTGAAATTAGTGCGCGTTTTGAATCGCGTTTAATGCCGTGGGAGAAGACCGCCAACCACTGGCTATGCTTGGTGGTTCGCGAAAAAGAAAGCGGGCTGGCCATGGGGATCACCGGTTTTCTGGCCGAGTGGTTGCCGCTACAGCAAGCTGAAGTGGGCTATGTCATGTTGCCGTCTTATCATGGTAAAGGTTTTGCTAAAGAATCGCTGATGGCGGTTTTAGCATTTGGTTTCCAGCAATGCCAATTTCATAAAATGAAAGCCACCGTCACTGTGGGAAACCATGCTTCACGGCAAGTTCTGGAGCGCTGCGGTTTTCAGTTGGAAGGCACGTTGCGCGATAATTTTCAGCTTGATGGGCAGTGGTGTGATGACTGGGTATTGGGGCTGTTGGCCGCTGAATTTGAGTCATCGCATTGAACTCCGATGAGTTAGAAATTTGTTATCAGCCTATCGACAGCTATGAAGCGCTAGGATATGTTCCATGTTAGACCATTTGATGGTCAGCGTCGCTCGGACGGTCCGGGCGCTAACGTATCCTCGAGGAATTTATGGCTGAATCTCCATCCAAACGCCGTTTTACACGAATTGATCGTCTTCCCCCTTATGTCTTCAATATTACTGCTGAGCTAAAAATGGCCGCTCGCCGCCGTGGTGAGGACATTATTGATTTCAGCATGGGGAATCCGGATGGCCCGACGCCACCGCATATTGTTGAGAAAATGTGCAGTGTCGCACAACGTGAAGACACTCACGGCTATTCTACTTCCCGAGGAATTCCGCGCCTGCGTAGGGCTATTTCTCGCTGGTATGCCGATCGCTATCAGGTCGATATTGACCCTGAAAGTGAAGCAATTGTGACCATTGGCTCGAAAGAGGGGCTGGCGCATTTGATGCTGGCAACATTAGATCACGGTGATACCGTGCTGGTGCCCAATCCCAGTTATCCCATTCATATTTATGGTGCGGTGATTGCCGGCGCGCAAGTTCGTTCTGTGCCATTGACCGAAGGTATTGATTTCTTTGGTGAACTGGAACGCGCTATTCGTGAGACCATCCCTAAACCAAAAATGATGATTCTTGGTTTCCCGTCTAATCCAACGGCGCAATGTGTAGAGCTGGACTTTTTTGAACGCGTAGTGGCGCTGGCGAAGCAATATGACGTGCTGGTGGTGCATGATTTGGCCTATGCCGATATTGTTTATGATGGCTGGAAAGCCCCCTCAATCATGCAGGTGCCAGGGGCGAAAGATATCGCGGTCGAATTCTTTACCTTATCTAAAAGTTACAATATGGCGGGCTGGCGTATTGGTTTTATGGTGGGTAACCCCGAGTTGGTTAATGCATTGGCGCGGATTAAGAGCTACCACGACTACGGGACTTTTACGCCATTGCAGGTCGCAGCCATTGCTGCGCTGGAGGGGGATCAGCAGTGTGTCCGTGATATTGCTGAACAATACCGCCAGCGTCGTAACGCCTTGGTTCGCGGGCTACATGAGGCAGGCTGGATGGTCGAAAATCCGAAAGCCTCCATGTATGTTTGGGCTAAAATTCCGGAACCTTACGCCCATTTAGGGTCATTAGAGTTTGCCAAGCGCTTGTTATCTGATGCAAAAGTTTGTGTCTCGCCGGGGATAGGATTCGGAGATTATGGTGATACCCATGTTCGTTTCGCTCTGATTGAGAATCAGGATAGGATTCGCCAGGCTGTGCGTGGAATCAAAAGTATGTTCCGGGCTGATGGTTTGCTGAAACCGGGCAAATCTACCTCAGGAGAAACGGTTTAATCCGTTAGCAATTTTTAATGTTACGCAAACTTATTCTGGCCGGAAACTTAGGGCTTCGGCCAGAATAAAAAGTCACTCTTCAATATGTTATCAACGTGTCCTTAATGTTTTCTTCATCTGTTTTACACCATACTCATGACTCATTACGTTATTTCAGTGGAGTGTGCCGCTATGAGAAATCGCTATTCATTATCTCAAATCACCTTGCATTGGCTTACGTTGCTAATGATTATTTTGACCTATGCGGCAATGCTACTCAGTGACTCGGTGCCGGATGAAGATCGAACATTGATGAAAAATCTGCATTTCAATTTTGGTATTTCCGTCTGGCTGCTCATGTTAGTGCGGCTCTGGTTGCGCCACAAAAATGTGACACCGGCAATCACACCAAAACTCCCTGACTGGCAGCTATTAGGCGCAAATATCGTACATGGGTGTCTATATCTGATGTTTTTATCATTGCCGATATTGGGCGTTTTGGCACAAGCCTATGGTGGAAAAACCTGGTTTTTCCTGGGTTGGCAAGTTCCTCAGTGGGTGACACCCAATGATGATGCGCGGGTTTATCTAAAACAAACGCATGAATTAATTGCTAATTTAGGGTATTTCGTGATTGGGGCACATGCATTGGCCGCACTTTACCATCACTATATTCGCCGTGATGATACTCTGCGCAGAATGATGCCGGGTAAATGATATCGCGACTAGAAATGATAAAGGGCGCAATGCGGCCCTTTATACAATGTCAGGTAGTGGAGGGCCGGCCGAATGTTATTCGACCATCATCATGAAGGTGCCAACCCAAACCACCAACATAATTGAGATACCCATAAAGAAATATTTCATTGAACAACTCCCCCTTGGAGTTACCTCGCCAGCCTGAGTCACTCAGCCACTGTCTGCGAGTTGATGGCGCTAATGTAATCCCAATAGTGAGCGGTTTTCAATACTGTAATTTTATGCATTAGATCACAGTTTCGTACAGAAACACTACCAAATGCTAGTCAATGTATTGAAGTGTGAAGTTATTAACGTTTTTTTAAATTATCGCCTAATAACAATTTGTTACTCTCTTGACTTAAATTTAGGCGATAACGGTTGTGCTAGCGCTATTCTCCGATTTTTCTTACCGCCACATCGGCCTCAAAGCCCAGTAAATAAAGGGCTTGTTCTAGAGCTTCAACCTTGGACGCGTAATACACATCGAGCAGACGATCCATCTGCGCTGCATTCAGACCTAGCTTGCGCGCCATATCAGCTTTGCGTGTTTTGGTTGTCAGCATGGCATTGTGTAACTCTGCTTTCAGGCGCACCAGAATTGGGACGTGAATAGCAATATCACCCGCTTGCAATGCTGACGGGGCAGGGACAGGAAGCTGCTCTTCCATCTGGGCAGCGATGCCATTCTTAATGCCATCTTGCGCTTCTAACTCTACGTCGTTGACAGAGTAAGTCACTGAACCTGATTCCGGGAAGTCGCGATAATGGATATGGTATTCGCCGCTGGTTTCATCATAGGTATAGCTGGCTGGGTAATGGTGCACGGTGTGACTCCTGTGGGAAACAAGGTACTCAAGATAGGAGCATTGTACTGGCATCAGCAAGCTGAGGTTACCTATTTAGTGCATTCACTCATATCAGGAATATTTTGCACTATGGGCAGAGTGTCATTATCGAGTCTAAAGCCATTATTTCACCCTGGCTGCTGTTGCAACGAATATATAACAATATCTATAACGATTTATACACATATAAGAACGGTAAAATGGGAGCGGCGAGCAATAAAATAAACACGTCTTAAATAAAGTTTGTTTTTAGGTATTAAAGTAAATTTTCTAGTTTTTGTTTATTTAAATATTTTTAAAAATATTTCGTTTCTGATACAATTCCTCCGCAAAAATGGTTAAATCAATAATAATTATACCTATATCCATCAATAGTCACTATTGGTTATTATTTTATTGTTTTTCAAATAGTTATAATATTAACTTAAGTTAAATTTACACTATTTATCTCTTCCAATTATGGCGTTTGATCTTTTATTGAGAATATAGAATTTATGATGAAGAAAATAGTTTTGGCCACGACCTTAATAACCATGACTTTATTAAGTGGTTGTGCAACCGAGTCCTCACGTTCGTTAGAAGTGGCTAAGGTTGCCTCTTATGGAACACAATATAATGGCCCCCGCAGCCCTATTTCTGTCGGTAAGTTTGATAATCGCTCAAGCTATATGAGCGGAATCTTCTCTGATGGCGTGGATCGTTTAGGGAATCAGTCAAAAACCATTCTGGTGACTCACTTACAACAAACTGGCCGCTTTAATGTATTAGAGCGCACCAACATGGAAGAGTTGAAGAATGAAGCTGCTATTTCTGGGAAAAGCCAGCAGTTGAAAGGGGCAACTTATGTTGTCACTGGCGATGTGACTGAGTTTGGCCGCAAAGAAACGGGTGACCGCCAGCTATTTGGCATTTTAGGCCGGGGTAAATCTCAGGTTGCTTATGCCAAAGTTAATCTGAATATCGTCAATGTGAATACCTCCGAAGTGGTGTTTTCTTCACAGGGCGCTGGCGAATATGAATTGTCTAACCGCGAAGTCATTGGTTTTGGCGGAACAGCAAGTTACGACTCAACCTTGAACGGTAAGGTCTTGGATTTAGCTATCCGTGAAGCGGTTAATAATTTAGTTACTGGTATTGAATCAGGTGCATGGCAACCTGCGAAATAAATCTTAATAACAAGTATGGATACAGTAATATGAAATTGACACACAAGATGTCTCTGCTATTGGCCTCAGCTGTATTAGCTGGTTGTGCCACGGCACCGAAACCGATTTACCACTGGGATAATTACCAATCTACGGTTTATGAATATTATAAATCTGATGCCAGCCCTGAACAGCAAATTACAGACTTAAAAGAGAGTATTGAAAAGTCTCGTGCTAAAGGTTTACCCGTGCCTCCGGGCCTACATGCCCATCTGGGTATGTTGTATGGCAATACCGGGCATACAGATTTAGCAATGACTGAATTTAATACGGAGAAATCGGCATTCCCTGAGTCTGCTCCGTTTATGGATTTCTTGATGAGCAAGGACAAAGGGGCATTTAAATGAAACCTATTTTTGCAATGTGCGCTGTCGTGATAGCGCTGTTATTAACGGGTTGCGCCAAGCCCGTCAGCCAGGATTATTCTGCGTTTAAACAAAGCAAACCAAAAAGTATTTTGGTGCTGTTACCACAAAACCAGTCACCTGAAGTTGAAGCCAGTCATGGCATGTTATCTCAGGTCACTTATCCTTTGGCTGAAGCGGGCTACTACGTGTTACCCGTGGCCGTTGTTGAAGAGACTTTTAAACAAAATGGCATGACCAATGCCGCTGATATCAGTGCTGTCAGCCCAGCTAAACTTCACAAAATCTTTGGTGCTGATGCTGCGCTGTATATCACCGTTGTCCAATATGGTACCTCATATCAGATAGTGAGCAGCGATACCCGTGTCACTGCGAATGCAAAACTGGTTGATTTAAAAACCGGTAAATTGCTCTGGAGTGGTAGCGCGACGGCATCCAGTAATGAGGGCGATAACTCCTCCGGCAGCATCATTGGTATTCTGGTTCAGGCGGCAGTCTCCCAGATTGCCAATACCATGATGGATAAAAGTCATGATATAGCGGGCATTACCAGCACCAGAATGCTCTCTGCTGGGACACCAAACGGCATTTTGTACGGCCCGCGTTCCCCGCAATATGGTAAAGATGGTCACTAAGTTTTTTTGAGTGCGCATACCCTCTGGAATGACAGAGGGTATGGGTTGATTTCACCAACAGACCCTGATTGAATCGCCAATACTCCTGCTTATTCGCACATCTCCAAGGCCATTGCTGGGCATCTCAACACACATTCACCGCAACCATTACACTGTTCATTAATTAATGTGGGTGGCTGGCCGGGTTGCCAGAGCAGTGCTTGCTTTTCACAGTAATCGGCACAGCTATCACAATAAATATAGGTGTTTTGGCAGGGGTGTTTTATCACCGGGTGAGGGCCAGTGGCGGGTAATGTCGAGGGGGCGTCGCCAGTTGCACCTTTTAATAAGCCACGAAATATCCCTCGGCGGCTGATAACCCGGCTCTCCATATAGGCTTTGTAGTAGCGTTCGTCTCTGTTCATCGATTTTTCTTTATTACCGATACAGCTCATAGGGTCGCGGGAATAAACCCAATTCTGTTTGCAGCGTTTTCAGGTAACACTCGGCAATCCCGGCCAGTAGTGGATAAATCGGATACTCAAGCTGTGCATTTTTGACCTGCTCAAGATAGCGGTAGGCCCACGGCAGTAAGTGCTCGGTGAGCAGTGTTATTGCCGCGTCGTTGGGGTGTTGCTGAGATATAGCTTGTTGAGATATAAGTCGTTGGGATAACTGTTGTTGGGATAAATGTGGGCGCTCAATTAAATGAACCCAAGCCAAAAGCATTAAACCGAACTGGTCCTCCGGCTCATGAATGGCACTCTGGCTCGCCAACCCTAATGTGAGGAGAAATTCACGATATTTCAGCGTGCTCTTCCCCATCAAGATGTTTTCTCTATCCAGATAAACCGAGCCCCAGGGCGGTGCGGGCATTTCACCTTGCCCCTCAAACAGCACGGAGAAGTCATATTCCAATTGTTCTGGAAGGATATTGGGCATCTGTTGGCAATAATGGGCAATTTTTGTCGGATTGGGCCACGGGAAAAACTCTGTCATTTGTGGCAGTAATGGCCAGAGGCGCTGTACTGTATCGGACTGCGGTGGATAGTAAAAACACGCGCCGAGAATGCGTGGCAAGGTAGTGTCTAATCGCGTCAACATATTTTCTCTTCTGGCCCGGTAATTTTAATCTTGATTAGCCGCGATGAAGACGGCTAATTCATTATTTTAATTATCAATGAGTTAAATCACATCGGGACTTGCCAGAGGTTATAGAAAGCAATGCGCCCGGCCAATTCACCTATAACCAGCGCTGATGCGCTGACTGCCAGTGTGGCCCGGGGAATCCTATCTTTTAACAATGCGGCTGCGGCGACGAAAATACCCAAAGTCAGCAGCAGAATTTGCACTCCCCAAAACACGGTCTGTTGGCTACTGAGCTCCATAGAGCTTTGCCCAAGGAAACTTAAGTAGCCCGGTTTGTTCACCAACGTCACGATAGCGCCGACTAATAAGGCTATAGCCCCAAGCTGACGCGCGCCAGTTAGGATGGCAAAAGCCCCGCCGCCAACCAAGACGGTCATCCACAGTTGTAATGAGGTGTACGATGTATCCCAGTGAGGTACTGTAGTGAGTTGATAAACTTGAGTTATTGACCAGGCAAAGGCTAATCCGAAAATGACCGTTGCCATATTGCACAATGTTGCCAGCACCGTGTTTTTCACAATAGTGGAGAAAAAGACAGTGCCACACACCATCGCCACAAACAGACTGCTGAGCAATATTTCATTGCTCATGGGGGAGCGGCCGACGCCGAGTAACATATTCATTGCGCGCAGCGGTTGCCCAACATGCAGGGCACCAATGGTTAAGCCGACTAACATCAGAATCAGGCCGACAATATTGGCCTGCTTGAGTTGTTGGGCGCTAGTCATTCCGAGTTTATGACTTAACAACACCAAAGCAAACAACCCGACGGAGGTTTGCCCCAGTACGGTGAAAAAGACTAAGGGTAATTCGTGCATTTTAGACCTCCGCCGGATTTTGGATGCGGCCTGATGTGTCACCGGATGGTCTGGCATCACGATGGCCTCTGATAACCAGATTCGGGTGCGTGAGATGAGCATGCGGCAAGGGGGCAATAGCATTTTCTTCACCGTATTTATCCCGTAATACCGTGATTTCATCGAAATCTAATGCACGTTGTGGGCAAGATTCGACACAGACTGGCTTGTGCCCTTCGGCAACACGTTGATAGCAACCATCACACTTGGTCATCAATTTCTTCTTGGCATCAAATTGCGGCGCACCATATGGGCAGCGCATCTCACAATAACGACAACCTACACATAAGTCCTGGTTTACGACCACCAAACCATCTTCTTCCCTTTTGTGCATCGCGCCAGTTGGGCAGCCGGTAACACAAGTGGGCGATGAGCAGTGATTGCAGGCGATGGACAGATAATAATTAAAAACATTTTGTACCCACACATTGCCCTGTTGCGTCCAATTACCACCGCCATACTCGTATACCCGGCGCAGTTTCGGCCCGAGATCCAAGTTCTTCTCATCCTTGCAGCTTATCTGACAGGTCTTACACCCAGTGCATTTGGTGGAGTCGACAAAAAAACCATATTGCTTCATTTTTCAACTCCTTATGCGCGTTTAACTTCAACGAGGTTGGTGTGTTGCGGGTTACCTTTCGCTAATGGTGAAGGGCGCAATGTTGTTAAGGTATTGATACATCCGCCGATATCAATGCCCTCCTTATTGAGGTTGCGCCATGCGCCTTGCGGTACAGTGATAACGCCGGGTAATACCCGCTCGGTAATTTTGACGGCCATACGGATCCGGCCCCGATCGTTGAAAATTTCAACCATTTCGTCTTGCTGAAGCCCGCGGGCGTTGGCATCAATCGGGTTCATCCAGAATTGGTGTGGTACAGCTTCGCGCAACATTGCCACGTTGTAATAAGAGGAGTGGCAATGGCCTTTGACATGGAAACCCGTCATTTGTAGCGGGTAAGTTCTCAGGGTTTCGACATCACTAACACCTTCAAAAGTCGGGCAATATTCGGCGACGGCGGTGATGCGGTCACCGGGTGTCAATTGCCACTCTTTTCCCAGCGTGGCAAGGGCTTCAGAGTAGATTTCGATTTTGCCCGAGGGTGTTTTTAACGGGTGATTCTGTGGGTCATCACGAAAGTCTTTCAACGCGATATATTGGCTGCTGTCAGCATAGATGCGGTCAATAATACCTTTGTCGTTGGTTTGCTCAAAAGGGGGTAATGCCGGGTTTTTCTCACGCATTTTGTTATAACTGATTTCAATCCATTCTTGCTGGGAATGGCCTTCGGTAAAAGCTTCACCAATACCGCATTTGGTGGCAATTTCGGCCAGAACATCATAAGACGGGCGACATTCCCACATCGGTTCAATGGCGTTTTGCAGTCGTGTTACGTAGTGGTAGGCCCCACTGGCATAAGAGTTATCAATCAAATCATTTGATTCAACGGAAGTGACATCCGGTAATAATAAATCCGCATACTTAGCAGAACTGGTCATGTGGTTTTCCCACACTAAAATAAACTCACACATTGATTCATCTTGCAAAATACGATGAGTTTTATTCAGATCAGAATGCTGATTTCCTATCACATTACTGGCGTAATTCCACATAAACTTAATATTGGTATCAAGTTTATCTTTATTCTTAACATGGGCATTTTTAGCCGTCATCTCAGTGCCACGGAAAATAGCATCAGTCCACATAAAACAGGGAATGGCGGTTTTGACTGGATTGGGAATACTGAATCCCGGAACAGGATATTTGACATTCCCGCCCCATGCGCCGGTATTAGTTCCTGCTCGTCCGATATTTCCAGTCATTAACGGTAACATCATAATAGCGCGGGCAGATTGTTCACCATTGGCACTGCGTTGAATACCCCAACCTTGGGAAATCCAGGCTGCACGGGCATTACCTAACTCGCGGGCGAGTTGGATAATTCGGGTTGGCGCAATACCGGTTATTTCGCTGGCCCATTCCGGCGTTTTCTCTACGCCATCGATACCATGCCCTAAAATATAATCTTTATATGAGCTATTTGCCGGGGCCGAAACAGGTAATGTGCCGGCATCCCAACCTACACAATATTCCTTCAGGAAATTCTCATCCGCCATGTTTTCTTTAATTAATACATAGCCCAATGCAGCGACCAGTGCAGCATCGGTACCCGGGTATATAGGGATCCATTCGGCATTGAGGGTGGTAACACTGTCGGTCATCCGTGGATCGATAATAATAACTTTAGCTTTACTCTTACTCAGTGCATGAACAGCTTCTATATACTGCCCGCCACCTGACATGCGTGTTTCCGCCAAATTATGGCCGAACATAACCACTAAATCTGAGTTTTTAATTTCATCCAGTAGTGTTTCATCGGCATTGCCATAAATATAAGGCATTACGGTATTAATTTGCGCTGTGGAGTAAGTGCCGTGTTGGTCCAAAAAACCACCGAGTAAACTTAGCATTCTTTTACAGGCATTACGGCCTTGTAAATTGGCACCGGTAGAACCTGATCCGTATTGATAATAAATAGCTTCGTTGCCATATTTCTCAATGGTTTTTTTGAGATTGTCAGCGACAATAGTCGTGGCCTCATCCCAACTGATTCGTTTGAATTTACCTTCACCGCGTTTACCCACTCGTAACAGGGGATATTTTACCCGGTCAGGATTATATGTTTTCCACCTTACCGAACGGCCACGTAAGCATGGTCGAATTTGGTGCTCGCCAAATGTGGAATCATCATAAATTGCCTCATTAGCAATTTTAATAATTTCACCATTTTTGACATGTACTTTTAGCGGGCAGCGGCTCCCACAGTTGACCAGACAAGCACTGTATTTAATAGTTTCTTTGTTTGTTGACGCCGTCTGTTCTGGCGCAGCTTGTACGGAGAAAGGGAGAGTGATTGAACCGGCAATTGCCGCAGCCCCTGTCACTGCGGCAGATGTTTGAATAAATTCGCGGCGGCTCAGTGAGCCGGCGATAGGTCTTTTATAGTTATTCATCGACATTACCTTTGCGGAAAACATTATCCTGATGAAAATAAAAAATAGAATGAAACTGTAATACCTCACATTAGGAAATAATTTGTTACTTTTATATGATGTAAATCAATTAAGGAGAAATATTGAAAATATAGGCATGATTTATGTGAGCGTGCCGAAGATTATTAATGATTTTCTGCGATGTATTAACTATTTTCTATACATAAATTTAATATTTAAACTTGCCAGTAATCTGTGATAAAGAATCAATCTCAAATGGAAAGATATATTATTCTCTTAATGTTTATTTATAGGTTTAATTTAATTTATCTTAATATTTTTGAGAAAAGTCTTAATAAATAACTGTCGATCATTAGCCTCTATCTTTAGCAGTATAAAGTGAATTATGGGGGGGGGTAGACAACAAATAATAATCGCTAAAATAGTATGTTGATTTGTTTTCTGCCACAAGAGGAGATCTGTATCACGATTTTTATCTCTGCCCGCTTGCGGTAAGGTATTAACATGTTATTTTAGCTGTAGTTGGATTGTTACCGTCAATGGCGGGCAAAACCTGATTGAGTAGCTTGATAAATGCTACTGAGTCGGGTTTTTTTGTTTTCAGGGTTAACACATGCAAATCGCTAAAGTTCTTAATAATAATGTGGTTATTATTCTTGATCAGCATGGTCAGGAACAGGTGATTATGGGCCGAGGTCTTGGCTTTCAAAAACACCCCGGCGAGCTGTTGGATAACACATTGATAGAAAAAGTGTTTGCACTGAAAGATAATGAATTAGTCTCGCGATTGAGTGAGTTACTGAGCTGTATTCCATTAGAAGTGGTGATTACATGTGATTGTATTATTACCCTGGCGACGTCTAAGTTGGGTAAGCTACAAGATAACCTCTATATTTCGCTCACTGACCACTGTTTTTATGCTATTGAGCGCCATAAGCAAGGTTTGGATATCTCGAATGGATTGCTGTGGGAAATTCGCCGGCTGTATCCAAAAGAGTTTGCGTTGGGCTGTGAAGCTTTGCAAATTATTGAACAGCGGCTCGGGGTGCCATTGCGCGAAGATGAGGCCGGATTTATTGCGTTACATTTGGTCAATGCGCAACTCAACGGCGAAATGCCCGAAGTGATGCGCGTCACGAAGGTGATGCAGGAGATTCTGCACATCGTAAAGTATCAGTTTAAATTAGAATATGACGAGAATGGGCTGAGTTATCATCGCTTTGTAACACACCTGAAATTTTTTTCGCAGCGAATGTTAGAACGCAATGGTGTTACCAGTGACGATGATTCTTTACACGACGCAATAAAAGATAATTATGCCGAGGCTTATCGCTGCGCCGGTAAAATTCAACAGCATATTAAATTGCAGTATCGGCAGGACTTGAGCAAAGAGGAATTAATGTTTTTGACTATTCACATTGAGCGGGTACGTCGGGAATGTTTTAGCTTGCCAGATTAAATTGTCAGCAAGAGAGATTTAACTAAAATATAGGATTGTTACTGCCGACGGCAGGCAAAACCTGAATGTGTTTGTATCGCTTAATTGCGATGTAGAGCGCATTCAGGTTTTTTTTTTGCCCGGACTTAATTACCCGAATAGGTGTTTAACCGAATAAATAATTGCTCCATCGAAGGAAAACATTATGCAATACACGACAGTTGCCAGCGAGATCCTCGCCGGAGTAGGAGGCAAGAGCAATATTAACAGTGTTGTCCACTGTGCTACTCGTTTGCGCTTCAAACTTAAGGACAGTTCACGGGCAGATGCACAAGCGCTTAAAAAAAATCCGGGCGTTATTATGGTGGTGGAGAGTGGTGGGCAGTTCCAGGTTGTTATAGGGAATCATGTCAGTGAGGTTTATCAAGCATTATTGCAACAAGCCGGTTTATCCGATGGTGATGAAAATGAACATCAGCCAGGAACTCAGAAAGAGAATTTACTCAGCCATTGTATCGATATTATCTCGGGCATTTTTACTCCGTTACTCGGAATATTAGCTGCATCGGGTATTCTTAAAGGTTTTTTAGCACTGAGTGTTGTTTGCGGTTGGTTACAGCCTACCAGCGGCAGTTATATGATTTTATTTGCGGCCAGTGACTCACTATTCTATTTCTTTCCATTGGTATTAGGCTATACCGCCGGTAAGAAATTTGGCGGAAATCCCTTTATTACCATGGCAATTGGTGGTGCTTTAGTACATCCCCTGATGCTGGCCGCATTTAATGCAACAGGGCAACCGAACGCGGCGGAGGTTTATTTTCTCGGTATTCCAGTCACTTTTATCAATTACACCTCATCAGTGATCCCTGTCATATTAGCAGCTTGGGTCAGTTGTCGATTAGAAAAAGGATTCAACCGAGTTTTACACAGTAGTATTAAAAACTTTTTCACCCCATTGCTGTGTCTGGCGATAACTGTCCCGGCAACCTTTTTATTGATTGGCCCGCTGGCAATCTGGCTTAGTCATTTATTAGCCACAGGCTTTCAGCTTATTTATTCTGCAGCACCGCCTATTGCTGGTGGAGTATTGGCGGGAATATGGCAGATTTGCGTTATTTTTGGTCTGCATTGGGGGCTGGTTCCATTAATGATTAATAACATGAGTGTATTGGGTTATGACGCTATGTTACCGCTGCTATTACCGGCAGTCATGGGCCAGGTGGGGGCCACGCTTGGCGTTTTCTTACGTACTCGAGATGCAAAAATGAAGGTGTTGGCTGGTTCGGCATTTACCGCTGGCATATTTGGTATCACTGAACCTGCTGTTTATGGCGTGACATTACCGTCGAAAAAACCTTTTGTATTTGGCTGCGTTGGTGGGGCAATCGGGGGTGTTATCGTCGGTTATAGCCAGACTCATGTTTATTCATTTGGTCTGGCCAGCATATTTTCTTTCGCCCAGATAATTCCCACAACCGGTATTGATGCGAGTGTATGGGGCGCGATTATTGGCACCCTGACGGCATTAATTTTTGCCGCGATTAGCACGTTCTTTTTTGGTCTGCCAGCCCCTCTTGCTGTACCAGAAATTGAACGTTTATCTCAGCCTTCATCTATAACAGAGAATCATCAGGGGGGGGGTGAAGTCATATTCAGCCCTATCAGTGGCCAATTACTGGCATTAACCAATGTCAACGACACTACGTTTGCCAGCGGTTTATTAGGGGCCGGAATTGCCATTATTCCGCAATCCGGACGGGTTGTTTCACCCGTTAATGGTGTCGTGGCATCCTTATTTAAAACCCATCATGCAATAGGTATTGAGTCCGATTCCGGTACTGAAATTCTTATTCATGTCGGTATCGATACCGTCAAACTCGAAGGTCAATATTTTACTGCTCATGTCAATGTGGGTGACCGAGTGAATATCGGTGATTTACTACTGGAGTTTGATTGTGCGGATATTACTGCTGCAGGTTATGACCTGACGACCCCTGTGATTATTAGTAATAGTGAAGATTATCAGGATGTTTTACCTGCTAAAGGGGCATCTATTACAGAGCAAGCACCGTTATTGACCGTGATTCGTTAATACTGATTCAGGAGAAAACTAATGAAACATGCATTTCCAGACAACTTCCTGTGGGGTGGCGCTATTGCTGCAAATCAGGTAGAAGGGGCTTACCTCACTGATGGAAAAGGACTATCCACCTCTGATTTACAACCATACGGTATTTTCGGTGGCATTATTCCTCGTGTCAGTGGCGACAGTTATATCAAAGATGTAGCTATCGATTTTTATCACCGTTATCCGCAAGATATCGCACTGTTCGCCGAGATGGGATTTAAATGTTTACGAATTTCTATTGCCTGGACTCGTATTTTTCCGCAAGGCGATGAATCGCAACCGAATGAAGCCGGCCTGGCATTTTACGACCGGTTGTTTGATGAAATGGCGAAATACAATATTACGCCATTGGTGACTTTATCTCATTATGAAATGCCTTATGGGTTAGTGAAGAATTATGGTGGCTGGGGGAATCGTAAAACAATTGGTTTCTTTGAACATTATGCTCGCACGGTATTTCAACGTTATCAGCATAAAGTCAAATTGTGGCTGACATTTAATGAGATAAATATGTCACTCCATGCGCCCTTTACTGGTGTTGGGTTAGAGCAGGAAAGTGCTAAAAGTGAAGTCTATCAGGCGATTCATCACCAGCTAGTTGCCAGTGCCAAAGCAGTTGCAGCATTACACCAAATTATTCCTGATGGCCGCATTGGTAATATGTTATTGGGAGGGTTGATGTATCCATTAACCTGCAAACCTGCCGATGTATTGGAAACATTACAGCAGAATCGCGAATGGCTATTTTTTGGCGATGTACAGGTGCGTGGTTATTATCCTTCTTATATGGCGCGTTATTTTAAACAACATAATATTAGTATTGAAATTACGGCTGAAGATAAAGTGGCCTTAAAAGAAACAGTCGATTTTATTTCCTTCAGTTATTACATGAGTGGTTGTGTGACCGCTGATGAAGAGTTAAATCGTAAGGCCAGAGGTAATATTCTTAGCATGGTTCAAAACCCGCATCTTGCCAGTTCTGAATGGGGATGGCAAATAGACCCCGATGGCTTGCGTATTCTACTAAATGAATTATGGGATCGTTATCAAAAGCCGCTATTTATTGTTGAGAATGGGCTGGGAGCAAAAGACAGCCCGGATACCAATGGTAATATTGAAGATGACTATCGCATTGAATATCTCAATGACCATTTAGTTCAGGTTGCTGAAGCTATTGAAGATGGTGTTGAGGTCATGGGATATACTAGTTGGGGGCCGATTGACCTGGTGAGCGCTTCAAAAGCTGAATTATCCAAACGCTACGGTTTTATTTATGTGGATCGTGATGATAGTGGCCATGGCACATTGGAACGTCGCCGCAAGAAGAGCTTTTATTGGTATCGTGATGTTATTCAGAGTCATGGCGAGACACTAAAACGCTAATCCTCTGAGGTATAGCGCACTCATTTTATATAGGGTGCGCTAATTATTCTAAAAAGGGAAAATAATGAAACCAATTTTATATCTGACTCGTCAGATGAATTCTGCTGCATTTTATTTACTGACCTCGACAATTTTACTCTCCTCGCCAGCATTTAGCGAAGGTTTAACGGGCAGCGGTGAGTATATTGAACAGTCAACACCACAGTGGCAGGGAATAGCATTAGGATTTGAACCACAGCAAGAAGGATTGCTGGGAGATATGTTGGGTATTCGGCCTATTCTATCCGAGCATGGCTTTAATTACTCACTCGGTTATTTAAGCCAATTATCATATAACGCCGGTGGTGGTTATAATCATAATAAACAAGCTTCTTATATCGACCAGTTTTCATTAACCTTTCAACAAGATCTCGAGTTATATACTAGTATTCCTGATGCTGTCATTGAAGGAAATATTGTTAATCGTAATCACGATAACAACCTGACACGCGACAGACTACAAGATCCTCGGGTCAATATAACTGACCTGTCACAAGAAAGTTTTGGCGGCCAATCTATCACTCGCCTGGGTTGGTTAACTTTTGCCCGCAGTTTTGCCGAGCAAAAGCTACATTGGCGCATTGGTTTAATGAATAAAGTGCAGGATTTTGATCAAGTTATTCCCTGCGATTTTCAGACGCTAGGATTATGTGGTGGTAAATCTGCAAATTCACTGACTTGGTTTAACTGGAATGTCCATTATTGGGGGACTACGCTGCAATATAAACTGACTGATGGTTTAACCTTAAAAACCGGGATTTTGGAGCAGAACCCTGATGCACCAAGCCGTGGTAGGGCATGGAGTTGGTCAACAAAGGGCAGTAAAGGCATATTATTGCCACTGGAACTGGAATTAAAAACTAATACATTTCAGGATTTGCCCGGTATTTATAATCTGGGGCTTTTGTATACCAATGCTGAGCAACGAGATCTTTATAATGGAGTGTCTGGAGCACCCGGTGCCACTGATCCCGATGGCTATCGCTATCACAATAATACCTGGTTCTTTTACGGCGGTTTTAATCAGCAAGTCACAAAACATCAAGACGATGCGAACCGTGGCTTAAGTGTGTTTTACAGTATGTCACTGGCAGACCAACGGACGAATTATATGCACTATGCCGCTTCTACAGGTATTCGATATCGTGGTTTATTTGATAGCCGACCACAGGATTGGCTGGGGCTCGGGGTCTCAATGGTTAAACTGAGTGATTATTATCGGGATAATCAGCGCTATCAGAATCAAATTAATAATGTTTCTGATTATGCCAACCCTCGTTATTCCCCAGTGCCGGGGCATTCTATTACTGCGGAGCTTTATTACCGTTTCCGAGTGACGTCTTGGTTAGAATTACAGCCAGATTTACAATATTGGCACTCTCCGGCTGGGGTAAGCCAGACTCAGGATGCCTGGGTCACCGGCTTAAAAACGGTCATTACCTTCTAAGTGAGCGAAACCTTGCGGGTAATATGTCAATGACGTGGTGCTTTAACTGGCACCGCGTAAGCTGCTATTATTAACAATACTCTTGACAGTATTACCACGCAGGGAATCAGCGCAATGTTGAATATGAAAAACCGATTTGAGCGTAATAATCTCTTCGGGGAAAAAAATATCCATGCTGTGTTTGAAGTCAGTCTGCTGCTGAAAGCTATATTGGCTATCATGGAGATTATGGCGGGCATTTTAACCTTTTTTGTTACTCCCCAGTTGTTACTTAATTTACTGCATCGTGTCACTCAAGTTGAATTTATCGAAGATCGGGGCGATGTAGTTGCCAATTATTTGTTGCATGCGGCGCAAAGTCTTTCCATTAGCAGTCTGCATTTTGCTGCATTTTATTTATTAATTCATGGGATTGTTAAGCTATGGGTCATTATTGGATTGTGGCGCAAAAAACTGGGTTATTATCCAGTGGCGATAGTGATTTTTAGTTTATTTATTGTCTATCAACTCTATCGTTATACCTTTACCCACTCAGTGCTTTTGATTCTGATAACGGTGTTGGATGTGGTGGTCATCGTACTGACTGTATTGGAATATCGACAGTTACGCCTGGAGCAAAAAAAAAAACAAATAAGACCTTTGTAATACTCATTAAATAAATATTTGGCTATTAGCGACGAGTGATTCCCTCATAAATGAGACGCAAGCCAAAAGCCCCTACAGCGACTCCGATAATGCCACTTAATAGGTGCTGAATTTTACCATAAGCGCGACGGACCGCAGGGCGAGAGAAGGCCATACTAAGTAGTGACCGCCAGAGGACTGAGGCGAATACAATGCCGAGCCAGGCGACCAATTTGGCCCAGGTTGGTGTTGTCGGCGTTAGGGTTACCGAGAAAATACTAATAAAAAACAGCACGGTTTGCGGGTTTGATAAATCAGTCAGCAGGCCACGACGGAAGTAAACATACCAAGGAGTGGCTGACAAAGTGGCGATATTGCAGACCCCCATGTGCAGTTCCTGACGATGGCGCACCATATTGTAGGCATACCAAATTAGATACAAACCGCCACCGATTTTAATTGCTGAGAACAGTGCTCCTCCTTCAGCAATCAATGCGGCCATACCAAATAGCCCCAACCCAGAGTATAACGCATCGCCCAAAGCCACACCTAACCCAGTCAGTAAACCGGCATTTTTACCCGAGCTGAGGCTGGTTTGTACCACAACAAGCAAATTAGCGCCGGGATTGATAAACGTGAGTACAAATAGCCCGACGGTTAATATGATGACGTGAATTTCATCCATTTTGTACGACTCCGATATATGCGATTTCAGTAGCATAATGCAATTTACGCAAGCGAACAGAGTAGAAGTCGTGCTTATAGCAATATTTTAGTTGGTATTCGTTTGTAATAAATGTATCGCAATTTTCTTAGTCAGCAAAAATATGAGCTTGACCCACTATCGTTAAATCAACTTGCAGGCCAACATGGATACCTTCCCGACTGATAGTTTTGATTTCTACGATTTCGTCGTGCTCAATAATAGATAGAGTGAGCGTCGAAATAAAACCAGCAAAATCAATATCAATAACCTTAGCCAAGCAGTGAGCTGGATAATGGTGGTCTGCGGGCAGAGGGGTAATGCTGACCTGCTCGGGGCGCAGCATAATACGTGCTTGTCCACGGCGTTTTGCATCGTCAACCCTGACCCGACCTAATGCGCAATCGGCCCATCCGGCATCAATATGGGCCGAAAGAATTAGCGTTTCACCCAAAAACGTGGCGGTCGGCTCATCAACTGGCCTCAAATAAAGTTCTTGCGGTGGGCCGACATGGGCCAGTTTGCCTGCGCGCATAACTGCGACTTGGTCGGCAAACGACAGTGCTTCGCTTTGGTCATGGGTGACTAAAATGGAGGCAATATTCGCTTGCGCCAACAGCTCCGCTACCGCTTTGCGGGTTGAGGCGCGCAAGGCCGTATCCAGTGCTGAAAATGGTTCATCTAATAACATCAGCACCGGGCGTTGTGCCAGTGCTCTGGCGAGCGCCACCCGCTGCTGTTGGCCGCCAGATATTTCATGTGGCCAAAGTTGAGCTAAGCGCCTGTCCAATGCCACCATTTCCATTAATTCATCAACCCGCCGAGTTTTATCCTGTTTGTTGCCTTTTAAACCATAAGCAATATTGCCCGCCACAGTAAAATGTGGGAACAGCGCGCCATCTTGCGGGACGAAACCAACCCCTCTTTTATGGGCTGGCACGTGAGTTGCGCTATCAAATACGGGATTCCCCTGCAATATCACCGTGCCGCTATCCGGTGTTTCGAAACCGGCAATAATGCGCAGTAAAGTTGTTTTACCTGAACCGGATGGCCCCACAATTGCCGTTCGGCTGCCAGCTTTAATCTGCAAATCAATCCCGTCTAAGACCGTGACCGATTGGTAAGATTTACCAATTTGTTGAAGT
Source organism: Yersinia canariae (assembly GCF_009831415.1). Taxonomy (NCBI): domain Bacteria; kingdom Pseudomonadati; phylum Pseudomonadota; class Gammaproteobacteria; order Enterobacterales; family Yersiniaceae; genus Yersinia; species Yersinia canariae. Next base: position 1,462,792 of record NZ_CP043727.1, read on the forward strand.
TCAAGCGTGCTCATAATCCTGCCGTACGTTGAGATTGAGAATAAAGAAGCCAGGTTAGCGGCAGGGAAAGTATCACCATGAGCAGAGCGTAGGGTGATGCGGCAACATAATCTATTTCACTGGTCAATGCCCAGAATCCGGTTGCCAGTGTTCGGGTGCCATTGGGGGCCAATAACAAGGTTGCGGTCAGCTCATTGGATATCGCCAGAAACACTAAGGCCGCTCCCGCAGCAGCACCAGGCGCTGCCAATCGCATCGTGGTGCTCCAGATAGCTAGCGTAGGCGTTTTGCCCAAACTGCGCGCCACGTTTTCCAACTCGACCGGTGCTTGCGCAATACCGGCTCGTAAGCTGATTAAGGCACGTGGCGTAAACATCAATAAATAGGCCAGTAAAAGGGTAAATTCGGTTTGATACAATGGCCGGGCAATACGAATGGTGATGGTCACCAGCGCGAGAGCAACCACAATACCGGGCAACGAACTAGTGACATAATTACAGCCTTCCATAACACGGTGTAAACGGCCCGGATAGCGCACAGATAGCCATGCCATGGGTATGGCGCATAAGGTGATAATCACCGCGCCGCTTAATGCCAATGCCAGCGTTTGTTTCAAGGCGGGCAACAATTCAGCATTCAGCCAAACATCAATGCCGCCGATGTAAAGCCAACGAGTCAGTGTGATAAAGGGCACTCCGAGCGAGAGGGCCGTCAGTGCCAGTGGTAACAGCAGACACAGCAAGGTGAGGGCGGTTCCCATTGAATAAGCCGTCTGGCTTCTCGCACTACCCGAACCGACCCGAGCATAGCGGTTGTAGCCCCGGCTGGTGGCTTCTATTAACAATAATCCCAGACAACATAGCGCCAGAACACCTGCTAACATATTGGCCGCTGGGCCATTAAATGTAGATTGAAACTGGTCAAAAATAGCGGTGGTAAAGGTATCGAAGCGGATCATGGCATACAGCCCATATTCTGCTAATAAATGCAGTGCAATTAGTATCGAACCGCCCCAAACGGCTAATTTTAATTGTGGCAAGACAACCCGGAAAAATACCGCCGTGGGGGGGCTACCTAATGAGGCTGCAGCATCTTCAAGCCCGGGATCCAAACGACGTAATACTGCGCAGGCGGGCAGATAAATAAAAGGAAAATAAGCAATAACAGAGATAAATACGCCCGCGCCAAGCCCGTGCATTGAGGGCACCAGACTAATCCATGCATAGCTTTGCACAAAAGCGGGCACTGCCAGTGGGGCGATAGCGAGTAATGACCAAACCCGCCTACCCGGTAGGTTTGTACGTTCGGTGAGCCACGCCAATGTGACACCAATAATGGCGCATAGCGGTAAGGTGAACGCCACTAATAACGCGGTGTTGAGTAATAACTCGCCCACTCGAGGGCGAAAAACGAGAGTTTTGACCGTTGCCCAACCGGTATCAATAGCAATGCCAATAACAAACCCTAACGGCAGCAAGGATATCAATGAAAGCGTCACGGCAATAGCCACAATCCCAAAGCCGGGGCGGCGGTTATATTGCCGTTGAACTGCCTGACTTCGTGGCAGAGGAATAGCATCGGAATTTATATTGGCCATAATCGTTAAGGCACTCGGCGTGTTAAATGCCCATCGGGTCAGAAACTCGACGGGCCAAAATACAGGTTATTAACCGGTTGATGGTATTATTACAGCAACCCAGCTTCTGTCATCAATTCAACCACTTTCTTGCTATTCAGTTTAGACGGCTCAACTTTGGGGGCTTGCAGATCTTTGAGCGGCACTAATTTAGGGTTAGAGGCGGCATCAACACCGACGGCATATTCAAATGCATTATTGGTGCGCAAGATTTCCTGACCGGATTTTCCTGTTATCCATTTCATGAATTCCTGAGCTTCTTTCGGATGCTTACTTGAGGCCAATACACCGCCGCCAGAGATACTCACAAAGGCACCGGGATCTTGATGTTTGAAGTAATGTAGCTGAGTCTTGCCGCTGTTCTCACCTGTTTTGGCTTGATCAACAAAGCGATAATAATGATAAATAACCCCGCCATCAATCTGGCCAGCATTCACCGCTTTCATCACCGTGCTATTGCCTTTATAGGCGGTAAAGTTAGCTTTCATGGCTTTTAACCACTCTAATGTGGCTTTTTCGCCCTTGAGCTCCAGCATGGCACTCACAATGGCTTGGAAATCAGCCCCTGATGGCGATGCAGCCCAACGGCCTTTCCACTCAGGTTTTGCTAAATCCATGATAGATTTAGGTAATTCTGCTTCACTGATTTTTTCCGGATTATAGACAAAAACAGTGCTGCGGGCGGCGATACCGGTCCAGCGACCATGTTCAGGGCGATATTCTTTCGCCACCTGAGCCTGTGTTGCCGCGTCTAATGGTGCGAACAATTTCGCATTATCGACCAGCACCATTGCAGGGGAGTTCTCAGTCAGAAAAATGTCTGCAGGGGACGCACTGCCCTCCTGAACCAACTGATTACCTAACTCGCTGTCTCCACCATTGCGCAAGGTCACTTTTATGCCAGTATCTTTGGTAAAGCCCTCAACCCAAGATTTCACCAGATTTTCGTGTTGGGCGTTATACACCACAATACCATCGTCATTGGATGCTGCATGGGCAGAAAACGCCAGCATCATTGAGGAAGCCAATAGAGCAATAGGGCCGAAAGAGGATAAACGTAACTTCATAAAAACATCCTTTAGCAGGTCAAAGAAGAAAACGAGAGGATCATGCCACGGCAAAACAGCTCAATTGTATAGAAAGAAATGAGTAATAATAGTGAAAATCATTCGTATTATTTGCTACTAAATATTTCCTTGATATCCTCATAAACCCTTATTGTTAAAGGGGTTTAGTGTAATTTTTGCTGGCCTACAGGTTTATTTTGTATGCGACTTCTTTATCAATAACCCATGGTAATCCTGCATTTTCCTGTTTGTACTTAACAGACAATGACTTAACATAGTGATTACTTTTTGGCATGGTTTATGGATATACGATGCGTCACTTGACTGCCATTCTTCCTTTACTCATATTGCTTTCCGCCTGTAGCAGCAAACCGACGCCTCCCGTCGCGGCGACCCCATCAGATAGCCTGACACAAAGCGGTTTTTTACTTGAGCCGCAACATGTGGGCCACGTGCCAGACGGTGACTTTGCCTACAATGCGGATACTGCCCGTTTCGTTGATAAAATGGTGCGTGAGCATGGTTTTGAACGTCAGCAATTGCATGATGTATTGGCGCAAACTAAAAAGCTGGATTTTGTTATTCGCTTGATGGATAAACAAGCGCCGACTTCTGGCCGACCATCGGGGCCAAATGGTGCTTGGAATCGTTATCGCAACCAATTCATTACCCCGGGTAATGTGCAAAATGGCGTGAATTTCTGGAATCAATACGAAGATGCCTTGCAACGTGCCTATGAGGTTTACGGCGTTCCACCAGAAATTATCGTGGGTATCATTGGCGTTGAAACTCGCTGGGGCAGGGTGATGGGTAAAACTCGTATCATTGATGCGCTGGCAACACTCTCCTTTGCCTATCCTCGCCGCGCTGAATACTTTTCTGGCGAGTTGGAAACTTTTCTGCTGATGGCGCGAGCTGAGGGTAATGATCCGCTCAGTTTACGTGGCTCCTATGCCGGCGCGATGGGTTATGGCCAATTTATGCCGTCTTCGTTCAAAGATTATGCGGTTGATTTTAATGGTAATGGTCATATCAATTTGTGGGATCCCGTGGATGCTATCGGCAGTGTGGCGAATTACTTCAAAGCACATGGCTGGACTAAAGGGGCGGTGGTCGCGATACCTGCAAATGGGCAAGCGCCGCATCTCGATAATGGTTTTAAGACCAAATACCCACTCTCGACTTTATCCGCCGCAGGGCTAAATCCGACCAGTTCTTTGGGCGATTATCAGGAAGCCAGCTTGCTGCGCCTTGATGTCGGCACCGGTTATCAATATTGGTATGGTTTGCCCAACTTCTACACCATTACCCGCTACAACCACAGCACTCATTATGCGATGGCCGTGTGGCAGTTAGGTGAAGCGGTGAGCCGGGCGCGGAAAGGTTAATCTGAACTGAGCGGGCGAACAACGTCAAATGAAGGGGAATCGTGCCGTTGGGGTCGTAGCGGCTTAGGCCGCCGGAGTGCCCCTAGGTGCGGTAAACCATTCACTCACTGAGCTATCAATTGTTTTGTCATTTATCTCAAACTAGGGCCACATTAAGTGGCCCTTTTCACTAATCTATCAGATGGGAAATATCATCCGGATGAACTGATGGCGGAGACTGACGCCAACCGCGAGTCAGCCAAAGCAGATAGATAAAACCTGCCAGTAACCACAGCAAACCCACCTCCAGCGCACGCTGTTCAAGGTGAACCCACAGCCATACTGACATCACAAACCCCATCATCGGTAACAGCCCGTACTTGAACATGGCTGAAGCGCCGCGACGTTTCTCATTGAAAATAAAGTGCTTTATGACACTTAAATTCACAAAAGTGAACGCGCCGAGCGCCCCGAAACTTATCATCGACACCACTAAGTTCAGGTCAAGGAACAGCGCCAGTAGTGAGATTGTTGCCACAAATAATATGGCCCGCCAGGGTGTATGGAACTTGCGATGCAAATGGAAGAAAATTTTGCGCGGTAATACACCTTCGCGGCCCATAGCATAGAAAATGCGTGACACACTGGTCTGTGCAGTCATCGCCGAGGCATAGACCCCGGTTAGATAAGTGGCCATAAAGAAGTTATACATCCACTTACCGCCGACATGTTCGGAGATAATCAGGCTAGCAGTATCCTGATAAGGAATTAATGATTTCCAGTCTGGATAAGCCAAATGGGCGGCATAAGACACAGCAATAAAGATGGCCCCGGCGCTTATCACGGTAAACAAAATCGCGCGTGGCAGGGTGTGTTTGGCATCATGCGCTTCTTCTGCCATGGTGGCGATGGCATCAAACCCGAGGAATGCCAGGCAAAGTACGGCGGCACCGGATAATAAGCCGGACATATCACCGGCGTTGACCAGCAGCGGTTTCATTAGCGCCGCCGGGCTTAAATCCGCCTGACTGAAAGAAAGAGCAATAAAAAGTACGATAAAAATCATCTGTGCTGCAATCAGCGAGAAATTCACCGAGGTGAGCAAGCGGACCCCTAGAATATTTAACAGGCTGACACTGACAATCGACGCAATAATAAATACCGGCGCGGGAATAGCCGGAAATGCCTCGTGCAAGAAAATGCCTAAAACTAAATAATTCAGGATGGGCAGGAACAGATAATCCAAAATTTGCGCCCAACCCACCAGAAAACCAGTTTTTCCACCAAAACTACGCTGAACGTAAGAATAGGCAGAACCTGATAACGGCATGGCGTTAGTCATCCGGCAATAACTGAGGGCGGTAAACAAAATGGTGATAACAGTCACCAGATAGGCAACGGGTAAGTGCCCCTGACTTAATACGGTCACCTGTCCGTAGGTAGTAAATACGCCTAAAGGCACCATATAGGCGAGCCCGAAAGCGACCAGCGCGGGGGTTTTAAGCACTCTGCGCAACTGAATGTTTTGTGGCATTACCGTATCATCTCCTGGTGTACACAAGCACCGCTAAGCTGCATTTTTATGCAGATGTAAAACACAAAGGAGCGGATTCTGACACAAGGGGGAGCGGTTTGAAAGCCAATACCTTTTCCTCTTGATATTGCCCCGTTATTTACCATGATTATGATTCGTCCCATCCATGGGTCTTATGTCTAATTTTTAGATATTTACCACCCGAATCATTGAGTTACCCCAGTGACTCGGGATCAGGGTCACATACGTGTATCAGCCCTGATAAACCACTTTACCGCCGATTAAAGTGGATTCCACCTGAGTTTGATAAATCGTCTCCGGCGATTGCTCAAACAGATTATTTTTCAGGATAATAATATCAGCGAATTTGCCTGCTTCCAGTGAACCAATATACTGCTCTTTGGCAATCATATAAGCCGCATCAATGGTGGCAGAGCGCAAGGTTTCAATCAGAGTCAAATCCCGGTCATTATCCAGCCGAGGGCCTGCGGGGCTGCCGTCAAGATGCCAGGCACGGCGGGTCATTCCCACTTGCAGGTTGTACCATTCATCCAAGCGATCAATCGGCCAGTCACTACCATAAGAAATTCGCGCCCCTGCTTCGAGGAAACGGGCCGCCGGCTCCATATGCTGGAAACGGGTTTCGCCCAGCATTTCGCGCTCTTCATCAATTAGCACCCCTGGCAAGCCGCCCCATTGGAAAGACAGCACCGCGGTGGCCCCTAGTTTGGCAAAACGGTCATATTGATGGGCCGCAACCAGTTCATTGTGGGCTAATCCCGGTCGAATATCTTTGCCCGGCAAGGCGGCGCGCATTTGCTCCACGGCATCCAATACCATCTCGATTGCGCCATCACCCACCGTGTGAGTGTGCGGGTGCAGGCCCGCACGAGCACATTCCAAAATGACAGCATTGACCACTGGCGCAGTAAAATAGAGATCGCCATAATGATCAGTGGGTTGCCAGTCTGGATTCTCTGCCGTGCCGTGGTTGGCGCGATAAGGTTCCAGCAGTGCCGCGGTCATGGTGGGGGGCTGTAGTACGCCGTCGATAAACAGTTTTAAGTGATCGACAGCAAAACCTGGTGCCGGGGTCCATTCTTCACTTCCCCACAGGCGACCAAACTCCACGACTTCCTGTACCACGCGAGCAGCATCTTCCACCCCTTGCAGGCTATCTGGCGTCACTTCTTTTGCGCCCAGCACCCGTAGAGTCAGTTCATTGCGTTCATATAATTGACGGAAAGCCACCAATTGTTCGGTAAATACTCGGGTATCCATCACTGTCGTGACACCCTGCGCATTCAGAACTCGCTGCACATGGGCGGCAATCTGCACATTCTTTTCTGGCGTGGCGGAAGGGATGCTGTCAAAAGCCCGCATGGCTGGCGCATCTTCCAAAATACCGGTGAGTTTTCCGCGTGCATCACGGGCAATTTTGCCATCTCGTGGGACGGGGGTATTTTCATCAATACCCAATAGCTCGAGCGCGCGGCTATTGGCCGCCAGCGTATGGCAGTCATTGGAGAACAACGCGACCGGGCGACAGGTATCGAGTGAATCCAGTGCGGCTCGGCTCATGTCGGCACCAACCGGTGTCATGGCTTGGCGCTGCCACGCACGCACGGTCAGCCAGTCATTTTCGCCCTTAAAGGGGTCATTATCGAGATGCTGCTGGATAATCTCCAAAGTCTGCTCAACACTCAGTGCGGCATAATTAAGATTACAACCGATTAGCTGTTTCCCACCCCAAAACGGGTGCATATGGCTATCGATAAGACCGGGCATCATAAACTTACCTGCCAGATCAATAAGTTGAGTTTTCGGGGCGGAAAACTGGTGGATAAGCTCATCGCCACCAGTGGCCAGAATATAGCCCTGGCCTAGTGCGATTGCACTGCAAACCCGGTTATTGGCATCTGCCGTGTAAATCGTGCCGTTGTAATAGATAACATCGGCTACAGTAGATTGTTGAGTCATAATGGGCTCTCAAAAATCCCTTTCTTCCTTGATGTCGCAGCAGTCTTAGTCATCTTGCCGCAACGTCAATGACATTGGGAATGGGTGGCTCAAATAGCCATTATAGCCTGTATCTCCGGCAAAACCCGAGGTGAGATACCCGCTAAGGCTGGTGTTAAGTTAAGGGGTTTTAAGTAACTCAGTCTTTATCATGGCCGCCAGATGGCGCAATATTTCGGCTTCCGAAAAGCCCAATTCAGTTAATTGCGTCAACCCATCCAGACCACAGGTCAACCCAATCAAACGCCATGCGATATCACTGGCATTGATATCAGCGCGAAATTCATTAGTTTCTATCCCTGAGTTAATCACGTCTACCGTGGCCTGATGCCAATCGGACATTGAGGCTGCACAGGCCTCTTTAATTAGCTCATCGCGTTCGGCCAGTATGGAAATTTCATTCCATAACCGGGTTTCTCGCTGGCCCACCTCATCTTGCGGATAACCCAGCACTTGAAGCACCCGCTCATGGGCCGGTAAGTTTTGGCTGTTTATCGTAAAAGCGGCCAAAGATTGTTTCACTAACAATAGAAAAGCATCAGCGCGCAGTTGTGAAACCGACGCAAAGTGATGATGCACTTGACCAACAGCCACACCCGCTTCACTGGCGACACGGCGCACAGTGGTCGCGTTCATGCCTTCGCTGAGAGCGACACGCATCGCCGCTTGCAAAATGGTGTTATGGCGCTCTTCGCGATTCAAATAGGCCAAAGAGGCTCCTTTATCTGGCTCATGAGTATTTTGATCATTATGAGATGAATTGGACGCTAGTTCAACTTTCCGCTATTATTGCAATATTGAACGAGTGTTCAACTTTAACTTTTACCCGTCATATTTCAAGTTACAGGTGTGCTGGCCGCCTTCCTGAAACTCGAATTATTTAGGGTATATACCTTATTTGAGCGTTTTGTATGTCTAAAAAGTGGATGATTTTCTACGTTATTATTCTGATGTATCTCCCTGTTTCTATTGATGCAACTGTACTTCATGTGGCTGCACCACGGCTGGGGATCGCCTTGTCTGCCACCGGCAGTGAATTGCTGTGGATCATTGATATTTACTCACTGGTTATGGCGTGTTTATTACTCCCGATGGGGGCGCTGGGGGATCGCATCGGCTTTAAACGTCTGGCCCTATTGGGGTCGGTGCTGTTCGGGTTGGCCTCTTTGGCGGCTGCATTGGCTCCCTCAGTGGCGGCACTGATTGCCGCGCGTGCCTTTTTGGCGATTGGTGCGGCCATGATCCTACCTGCCACTTTGTCTGCGGTGCGTCATATTTTCACTGATGAGCGCGAGAGAGCATTGGCATTAGGAATTTGGGTGGCGATTGGCACCATGGGCGCGGCAATGGGGCCGTTGGTCGGCGGGCTCTTAATGGAATACTTTTATTGGGGAGCCGTATTCTTAATCAATATCCCCATTATTATTGCCGTGGTTATTGCCACGCTGGTGGTTATTCCTCATCAGCCGATGCGAACGGAACAAACATGGAAATTAGCCCCTGCGTTGGTATTGATCACCGCGATCCTCATGCTGGTCTATGCAGCTAAAACCGGGCTGCGGGGCGGGGGAGACCCATTAATGACATCCCTGTCCGCACTGTTTGGCGGTGTGATGTTGTTTGCCTTCGTGCGCCACCAATTATTGACTTCAGCCCCAATGATTGATTTTCGTCTGATAAGCCAGCGAGTTATTGCCGTCGGTATGGTCATGGCGATGACGGCGATGATAACGCTGGTGGGGTTTGAATTACTTCTGACGCAAGAATTGCAGTTTGTGTTAGGTAAAACTCCTCTGGAAGCAGGGATATTTTTGCTCCCGTTGATGATAGCCAGTGGGGTGAGCGGGCCGATATCCGGTTGGTTAGTGGCCAAACTGGGATTGCGCACTGTCGCCAGCGCCGGTATCGCTTTCAGTTCATTGAGTTTTTTGGGTCTGGCCTGGACTGATTTTGCCACTCAGACTTATTTGGCGTGGGGCTGGATGATATTGCTCGGTTTCAGTATTGAGGCTTCACTGCTTGCTTCCACGGCGGCAATTATGAGCGCAGCTCCTCCTGAAAAGGCCGGTGCCGCAGGCGCGGTTGAGGGCATGGCCTATGAACTGGGAGCCGGACTCGGGGTGGCAATTTTCGGTTTGATGCTTTCACGGGCTTATACCGCCTCTATTGTGTTGCCAGCAGATTTACCTGCTAGTTTTGTGAAGCAGGCCAGTGCTTCTATCAGCGAAACCATTCAGGTGGTGAATAGCCTTGGTGGGAATGATGCCCTGCTCAATAGTGCTAAACTTGCTTTCTCTGCTTCGCACAGTTTGGTGTTAGGCACCGCCAGCGGCCTGTTGATTCTGCTTGCCGCGGTGGTTTGGTTTGCCATGCCGGGAAAGAATGTGCCGCAGTGGGAAAAAGGCCGCCGCGACAAGGTCACGTATTAATAGTTAGAGATTAAGCTTTAAATCAGTCAGCAGTCATTACTCTTAGTAAAGTGTGTGATATACCTATTTAAGGTAGCGATTTGAGTTTTGATAGGTGGATGACGTCAAAACCGTATTCCAATCAAGAGTAAGGCTTTCTCTATGACCGCGCGGCCGTTCACAGCACAACTCGATATTGACAATTCAGCTCAACCCGTCCGGGTCTCTATCAAAGGAGATTGGGTGCTGGCGCATTACAGCGTTTTGGAACCGGCGGTGGCGCAATTTCGCGCGAATCAGCCCCAGACGGTGGCTTTTGATCTCAACCAATTGGGCGCTTTGGATACCGCCGGCGCAACTTTATTAGCGCTGTTGCTCGGCGAGGAGCGCATCAGTAACCTGCGCGAACTGGCCCCTCAACTGCCAGAAGAGCGCCGCACCCTACTGCAAACTGTCAGCCATGTTTTACCTGATTTAGCATCAGAATCATCAGAAAAACCACCGTCATTTTGGCTTGAATTATTGGCAAATACTGGCCGCTCAGTAGATAATTTATGGCAAGATATCAAGTCGTTACTGGGGTTTGTCGGCCTGACACTTGAAGCTTTATTCAGCACGGTTTTCCGCCCATCACGCTGGCGAATGACTTCATTGATTGCCAACATTCAGCAAATAGGCCTGAATGCTGTTCCCATCATTATGCTGCTGACCTTTCTGGTTGGGGCTGTTATTGCTTTCCTCGGCGCCACAGTATTAACCACTTTCGGGGCGGGTATTTTTACCGTCGATTTAGTGGTGTTTTCATTTCTGCGCGAATTTGCTGTACTGCTCACTGCCATTTTGATGGCGGGGCGCACCGCCAGTGCCTTTACTGCTGAAATCGGTCTGATGAAAGCCAATGAGGAAATTGACGCCATTCAAACCTTGGGGCTAAATCCGGTTGAATTATTAGTATTGCCACGGGTCTTGGCGCTGTTGATTTCATTACCTATGTTGACCTTTATTGGCATGGTTTGCGGTATTTTCGGCGGGATGGTGGTCTGCGCTCTGACACTCAATATTTCTCCCACCATGTTCTTGTCGATTACGCAAAACAGCAACGGATTGCAGCATTTTCTGGTGGGGATAAGCAAAGCGCCCATTTTCGCCTTCCTGATTGCCATTATTGGCTGTTTGGAGGGGTTCAAAGTCACCGGCAGTGCAGAGTCTGTCGGGGTGCATACCACCACCAGTGTGGTGCATTCAATCTTTGTGGTGATTCTGCTTGATGCCGTCGCGGCGCTGTTTTTCATGGAGATGGGATGGTGAGCCACATGACGCAAGAGCCAATTATTCAAATCCGTAATCTGGTTAACTGCTTTGGTAAACAGTGCGTGCATGAGGATCTCAATCTCGATGTACAGCGCGGCGAAATTCTTGGGGTCGTGGGCGGTTCGGGCACGGGTAAGTCGGTGTTGTTACGCAGCATTGTGGGGCTTCGCCGTCCAACTGCGGGGCAGATTCATGTGTTTGGCCAGGATTTAATGACATTGTCGGGTCAAGCTCGTTCCCAGGTTGAACGCCGATTTGGTGTATTGTTTCAGCGGGGTGCATTATTCAGCTCTCTGACTGTGACAGAAAACGTGGCTTTGCCATTAATTGAAAATGCGGGGCTGCCGCGCGGCGAGGCTGAGCGCTTGGCGCAGGTGAAACTTGCACTGGCGGGGCTACCGCCGGGGGCGGGCAGTAAATATCCGGCATCACTGTCCGGTGGGATGGTTAAACGTGTTGCTTTAGCCCGAGCACTGGCATTAGACCCTGATATTCTGTTTCTTGATGAGCCGACGGCGGGCCTTGACCCTATTGGCGCGGCGGCGTTTGACAGTTTGATCCGCACTTTGCGTGATGCGCTAAATCTGACGGTATTTTTGGTCACACACGATTTGGATACGCTCTATACCCTTTGTGACCGTGTGGCGGTGCTTTCACAAAAGAAAGTGCTGGTGGTGGACACATTGGATAATGTGGCTGCAACCGATGATGACTGGATTCAAGCGTATTTTCATGGTCCGCGTGGCCGGGCTGCTTATCAGGCTGTGGCGGCGATTAATACTGAAGAGAGGTTGTAAATGGAAACCCGTGCTCACCATGTCGTCATTGGTTTGTTCACTCTCATTGTGGTCAGTGCCGCACTGTTATTCTGCTTATGGCTGACAAATGCGGGTTCTAACCGCCAGTTCAAGCTATATGATATTGTTTTTAATGAACCGGTGAGTGGCCTGTCTCAGGGGAGTATCGTGCAGTACAGTGGCATTCGGGTCGGCGAGGTGACTCAACTGCGTTTGGACAGCGAAGACCCCAATAAGGTTTGGGCGCGTATCCGCGTGTCAGCATCCACGCCAATTCGCGAGGATACGCAGGCCCGGCTGACGGTAGCGGGCATCACCGGCACCTCGAATATTCAATTTAGCAGCAGCACCCCGTCAAGCCCGTTATTAGAGGGCAAAGATGGCGAGATCCCGATTATTATTGCCACTCCGTCACCTATGAGCCAATTACTGGCAAATGGTGAGAATTTCATGAGCAATGCTAATGATGTGCTGATGCGTTTGAATCAATTGCTGGCACCAGATAATCAGCAGCGGCTTATCACAACATTGGATAATATTGCGCTTGTCAGCCAAACCGTTGCCGACCAACGCCAAGATATTCGTACCATGTTGCAGCAGTTGGCGCAGGCCAGTAAACAAGCCAATGAGACACTGACACAAACGAATCGCTTGCTGCGCAATGCCAATGGATTGATGGACGGGCAGGGTAAACAACTGGTTAATGATGCCGCCAAGACTATGGCATCGTTGCAAAATACCAGCATTATCCTCAATAAATTGGTGAGTGAAAATCAGACTTCACTCAATAATGGTATGCAAGGAATGAATGAGTTGGGGCCAGCCGTTGATGAGTTGCGTAGAACATTAGCGACATTGCGTGCCGCTGTTTCCCGTTTGGAAGAAAATCCTGCGGCGCTGCTGCGGGGCCGTGAAAGAACACAGGAGTTTACGCCTCGATGATATCTCTGAAGTTAATGCACTGTGCCCGCCGTCGTGTCGGGCTGTTGATGTTATCCGCGCTGGCTATGTTGTTGTCAGCTTGCACTATTTTACCCAGTGCGCCGCTATCACAGGTTTATTTGCTGCCCGTGCCCCCAGCGGCAAATGCCCCGCGCACACAGACCGTCAATTGGTCACTGCGGGTTTCGCAACCGGCAACCAATCAGTTTATCAATAGCTCTCGTATTGCTGTTCAGCCCGAAGGGCAGGAAATTGCGGTCTATAAAAATTCGCGCTGGACAGACCCTGCCCCTATTTTGCTGCGTAATCGCCTGATTCAGGAGTTCCGCACTGATGGCCGCATTCCTGCGGTTAGCAGTGATGATGACAGCCTTCAAGCTGATGTTGAGTTGAGTGGTGACTTATCGGCATTTCAGGGGGTATATCAAGCAGGGAGCAGCGAGGTGTTGATTCGTTTCGATGCCCGTCTGGTAAGGATTTCAGATCGTAGAATTATCGCTACCCGCCACTTTGAAGTTCGGCAACCCATTAAGGGGGCGGAGATGAGTGAAGTGGTTGAGGCTTTTGGCTTAGCAAACAATCAGTTGGCCTCACAGGTACTGAACTGGACACTGCAACAGTCTCCTCAGTGAGGGGCTGTTGTTCATCTAACGGTGAAATGCATGACCCAAGACGGCCATGACATGCGGCGGTTAAATTAGATACCACCGTTAAAGTTGCGCCACAATATTTACGTTGTGAGCGGCATAATCTGCGTAGGTTATTTAAATAATCTATTTTATTTGAGGCGAGATTGTCTGTTCATCTCGCCTTATTTGACTAAACGGTATTGATCAATAACAGTCCTGATATTGATCAAATGTCAGGTTAAGTAAAGTTCGACAGTTATATTGACTGAGTAATTATAAACTTTTGCAAATTAACTGACGGGTGTTGCGGAAATATATCTTATATCAAATAAGAGTTGATTTTATGTTTCATAATGTTCGACTATTGTTCTATGAATTGAGCAAAAGGGAATCATTATGCTTTGGAAAAATACCAAGGAGCAGTTTGGGCGCATCACTATAAGTATCCACTGGCTGGTCGCATTAACTGTATATGCGCTGTTTGCTCTAGGATTATGGATGGTGACTTTAGGCTATTATGATGGCTGGTATCATCAAGCCCCTGAAATACATAAAAGTATCGGCTGTATACTTTTCGCTGTGATGTTATTTCGGGTGGTTTGGCGCTTTATTTCGCCGCCGCCAAAGCCATTATCAAATTATAGTCGTTTTACACGAGTTAGTGCGCTATTGGCGCATCTGATTTTATATATCGTTTTATTTTTGATTATGTTCAGCGGTTATTTGATCTCAACAGCTGATGGGCAACCTATCAATGTATTTGGCTTGTTTAGTGTTCCGGCAACATTAACAAACTTACCGGACCAGGCAGATACTGCCGGGACAGTGCATCTTTATCTGGCTTGGGCTGTCGTAGTGCTTTCACTATTACATGGGCTGGCCGCGATTAAGCACCATTTTATTGATGGTGATATTACCCTTAAACGGATGCTGGGACGTAGCACCGACTAACCAACTGTATTATGGAGAATTAAGCATGTTTAATAAGACCCTGTTGGGCCTGACTGTAGGCGCACTGATGTTTACCGCAGGTAGTGCCGTAGCCGCCGAATATAAAATTGATAAAGAAGGTCAACATGCCTTTATCGAATTCCGGATTAAACACTTAGGCTATAGCTGGTTATATGGCAGTTTTAACGACTTTGATGGCTCTTTCACTTTTGATGAGAAAGATCCCGCCGCAGATAAAGTGAAAGTGGTTATCAATACAAATAGTGTAGATACCAATCATGCTGAGCGTGATAAACACCTGCGCAGTAAAGAATTCTTGAACGTCAGTAAATTCCCACAGGCGACGTTTGAGTCGACTGAGGTGAAGAAAAATGCTGAAGGTTATACAGTCGTGGGTAATTTAACATTAAATGGCGTAACCAAGCCCGTGACGTTAGAAAGTAAACTAACCGGCCAGGGTAATGATCCATGGGGTGGCTATCGCGCCGGTTTTGAAGCTAATGGTAATATTAAGCTGAAAGACTTTAATATCACCACTGACTTAGGCCCTGCATCACAGGAAGTCGAGCTGATTCTGTCAGTCGAAGGTGTTCAGGCTAAATAATATCTGTATTTTATTTAAAGGAGCCTTTGGCTCCTTTTTGAACACTTATATTCAATAATCGTTATTAAGCATTGAATGAGCTAAAAAAAGGCCCATTACTGACCGAGTCTCTGATGATCAGATCAGATTGGAATATATTTTCATTTGATAAATATCCGCCATCCAGCATTGAAACTAACCGATTAATGACTTCATTTATCATACCACTGACGGGATCTTTGATACTGGATAATGGAGGCAATAGGAAAGGCGCAATAGGGATATTATCAAACCCAATAATAGAAATATCGCCAGGAACTTTTAATCCGACTTCATTTAGTCTTTTCATTGCACCAATGGCCATATCATCATTACTGGCGATAATTGCGCTGAAGGAGGATGGGTTGGTTAATAATGATTCTACCGCAGTTGCCCCACTTGCCGCTGTCCATTTTCCTTGCACAATAAGATTATCTTGAGCAGGTAGAGAAAATGCGGCCAATGCTGCTTTATACCCGGAGAGGCGCTCAATCGCGGTCGGGGAGTCAAGCGAACCGGTAATAAAAGCGATATCCCGATGACCTCGCTCAATAAGGTATTTAGTCGCATTATAACTGGAGCCTTTATGGTCACAGAAAATACAGTGGCTATGATTTTTTCGCAGCTTTCTGTTAACCACCATAATCGGCTGTTTATATTTATCAATAATAAGATCCATGGCATCAACCGTTAAAAAGCGGGGATAAATTATTATTGCATCACAGCGTAAATCGAGCAGAAACTGAATAGCTTCTTGTTCCTCTTTAGCACTGTGTTTCCCGTCAACCAGCACTAACTGACGGCCATTATTCTCTAATTTCTGTGCGGCTTGAGACAGTATTTCATTGAAATAACTGCCGTTATACAGAGTATTGGTCACTACCAAGCCAATGCATTCAGATTTATTTGTTGCCAGATTTCTCGCCAGCAAATTTGGCCGATACCCAGTCTCTTCAATTGCTTTAAAGACCTGCTCCTTAGTCGCATCACTGACATAGCCTTTGCCCGACAAAACACGCGAAACAGTGGCTTTTGAAACACCGGCTTTCTTTGCCACTTCTTGCATTGTAGACATAGGCCCTTCCTGACACGTTGAAATTACTGTCATTCTATACTCTCGGCCCTGAAATTGCAGGGGTGTTGGTTGCATTCGTGATTCGGCCTATTTGTCGAGTGCATCAGTTTGCCGCAATTTGGATGTCGATCACCATCACGGAATGGAAATAAAATAAATTCATATCTTGAATTCTACCTCATATTTTAAGACTCTCATGTGGAACCGGTTACCTATTTATCTGGAAACGACCAAAGACAATACATTTCCAGTCAGTAACTCATTTATAACTATATGAATATGATAGCTAATTGCACACTTTTGCAGGCGAAGTTGTTTTTCCTTCACTCAATACAAGAGTCCACTTAGCTCGACGTGCGCCATTATGGGGAATTGTTACTCATGTCTAAAAATTATGCGGCACTATCACAACAGATCGTCGATGCTATTGGTGGTGCCAATAATATCGGAGCTATAACCCACTGCATGACGCGTTTACGTTTTGTACTCAATGACGAAAATGCGGTTAATTTAGCCCAATTAAAGGCGACTAAAGGTGTGTTGGGGGTGGTACATAGTGAAAACCAGTGTCAGGTGATTATTGGCAATAATGTGGGTTATGCCTATGCTGAAGTGATCAAACTGCTGCCTGAAGGCGTATTACCGACCAACGCACTGCCCCAGAAAAATAAAATCACTTTAAAACGGATTGGGGCAGGGATACTGGATGCATTAATTGGCACCATGTCACCTTTGATCCCCGCCATCATTGGCGGCTCCATGGTGAAATTGTTGGCGATGATACTGGATATGACCGGTATTTTCGGCAAAGGCTCATCGACTCTCATTATTCTAAATGTGATTGGTGACGGGGCTTTCTTCTTCCTGCCAGTCATGGTGGCGGCTTCTGCGGCGATAAAATTCAAAACCAATATGTCACTCGCGATTGCCATTGCCGGGGTATTGGTTCACCCAGCCTTTATTGATTTGATGGCAAAAGCTGCGCAAGGCCAACATGTTGAATTTATGGGTGTAACTGTCACTGCGGTGAAATACACCTATACCGTAATCCCCGCACTGTGTATGACCTGGCTGCTATCCTATATTGAGCGGTGGGTTGATCGCATTACACCAGCGGTGACTAAAAACTTCCTGAAACCTATGCTGATTGTGCTGATTTCCGCGCCTATTGCCATTATGTTTATTGGGCCATTGG
The DNA here is from genome assembly GCF_009831415.1 of Yersinia canariae. Taxonomy (NCBI): domain Bacteria; kingdom Pseudomonadati; phylum Pseudomonadota; class Gammaproteobacteria; order Enterobacterales; family Yersiniaceae; genus Yersinia; species Yersinia canariae. Next base: position 1,480,345 of record NZ_CP043727.1, read on the forward strand.
GCGTCTGGATTGGTAGTGGTATCTCTGCTTTGGTGTACACCGTGCATGATTATCTGGGCTGGCTTTCTGTGGCGATTATGGGCGCACTTTGGCCATTATTAGTTATGACCGGCATGCACCGTGTTTTTACCCCCACGATTATTCAAACTATTGCCGAAACTGGGAAAGAGGGCATGGTTATGCCGTCAGAAATTGGAGCGAATCTATCACTGGGTGGCTCATCTTTGGCGGTCGCCTGGCGCACCAAAAACCCAGAATTACGCCAAACGGCCTTGGCAGCAGCGGCTTCCGCGATTGTGGCCGGTATCTCTGAACCGGCACTTTATGGTGTTGCATTGCGGCTCAAACGCCCACTGATCGCCAGCCTTATCAGTGGGTTTATTTGTGGCGCGGTGGCGGGAATCGGTGGATTAGCCAGCCATTCAATGGCGTCTCCGGGGTTGTTTACCAGTGTCCAGTTCTTCGACCCGGCAAATCCAATGAGTATTGTTTGGGTGTTTGGCGTCATGGTTTTGGCGATAGTCATTTCTTTTGTGACGACACTCTTATTGGGATTTGAAGATATTCCTGTTGAAGACAGTGTCGGTGATAGCGCCGACTCAAATGTTTCGCACAGTGCAGTAAAAATTAACTAAATAAAGAGGTATTAAATGCCAGCATCAACATTTCCTGACGGTTTCTTATGGGGCGGCGCATTAGCCGCAAACCAGGCCGAAGGCGCTTGCTTTGAAGGTGGAAAAGGGCTGACAACGGTGGATATGATCCCTCATGGGCCACACCGTTTAGCCGTGAAGTTAGGGCAAGAAAAGCGTTTTACTTTAAGAGAAAACGAGTTTTACCCTAGCCATCAAGCGATTGATTTTTATCATCATTATAAAGACGATATTGCATTAATGGCTGAAATGGGGTTTACCGTATTTCGCACATCAATAGCATGGAGCCGTATTTACCCTAATGGCGATGAAATGACCCCTAACGCGGAGGGTATTGCTTTTTATCGCGACCTTTTTAATGAGTGCAAAAAGTACAATATTGAGCCGTTGGTAACCTTATGCCACTTTGATGTTCCTATGCATCTGGTGACGGAGTATGGCTCGTGGCGTAGCCGAAAAATGGTTGAGTTTTTCACGCGTTATGCCCGAACATGTTTTGAAGCTTTTGATGGTTTGGTGAAGTATTGGCTGACATTTAATGAGATTAATATCTTGCTGCATAGCCCATTCTCTGGGGCGGGTTTAGCGTTTGAAGCGGATGAAAATCAGGAACAGGTAAAATATCAAGCGGCTCACCACGAACTGCTCGCCAGTGCATTAGCAACGAAAATTGCACATGAGATCAATCCTGAGAACCAGGTCGGTTGCATGCTGGCGGGAGGGAGTTTTTACCCGCGCACCTGCAAACCTGAGGATGTCTGGGCGGCGCTGGAAAAAGACCGCGAAAATCTATTTTTCATTGATGTACAGGCCCGTGGGGCTTACCCCGCTTATACAAAACGCCTTTTCAGAGAGAAAGGTATTTCAATTACCACGCACGAGGAAGACAACGATATTCTCAAACATACCGTCGATTTTGTCTCCTTTAGTTATTACGCTTCACGCTGTGCTTCGGCGGATATGAATGAACATAACAGCAGTGCGGCGAATATCGTAAAATCCTTGAAAAATCCGCATATTCAGGCCAGTGAGTGGGGGTGGGGCATTGACCCTCTGGGTCTGCGCATCACCATGAATATGATGTATGACCGCTATCAGAAACCACTTTTCTTAGTTGAAAATGGGCTGGGGGCCAAGGATGAAATTAACTCTCAGGGTGAAATTGACGACGATTACCGCATTAGCTATTTACGCGAACATATTAAAGCAATGGCAGATGCTATCGATGATGGTATTCCGGTTATTGGATATACCTCATGGGGATGCATTGATTTAGTTTCCGCTTCTACTGGGGAAATGAGTAAGCGCTACGGGTTTGTATATGTTGACCGCGATGATCTTGGCAATGGCTCCTTAGCTCGCAAGAAAAAGAAATCTTTCTATTGGTATAAAAAAGTCATTGCCAGTAATGGCGCTGATTTGAGTTAAATAATTCGCCGGGAATGGCGTGTAGGGCTTATATTCCCGGCGAGTCATATTATTCGCGTCTTGCTGTAGTTTTATCTTATATTTATGGTGTATCACTCGGCACGATCGCGTGTCGAGCCTTTCTTCAAGTTGAGCATAAAATCCATAAATGCCGTCCGCAATGGGGCAAATATCGGGTGTTTGCGATTTTCCATCATTGTTTCTGAAAACAGTTTCAGACCTAATGCAAATGCAGCTGTTTTCTCATTACCGAAGCCCAGATCTTCACGCGCCTGTAGCCGCTCGATGATGCCGAGGATCTCATCGTGATTCTCGACTTCGAATGTTACCGGTGCCTTATTAATGGGTTCACCTTTGCGGTCGGTCAGCGGCTCGATAGTGATTCGATAACGGTAACCAGGCATTATTTTTTCTCCGGTTCATGAGTTTCAGCCGTTTTGGGCGCTAACTCTTTTTCAATAGCCTCGACGGCCGTCAGTAGGGCTGCATTAATGTTCTCAACCTGCTCTGGTGTCACATCCGAGCGCATCATACTGCTGCGTAGAATATGACGTAAACGGTGCATTACATCGGAAATACCTTCAGCCATATTGCCTTCAGGGCGGCGGTTTACCTGGGCCAGACGCGAAAAAATAACATCAACCATTTGTTGGTTTTGCTGTAATTCGGCTTTACCAGCATCTGTAATTTGGTAACTTTTACGGCCATTACCTGTCGCTACTGGGGTAACAAAATCCTGCTCTTCTAATAAGGTTAATGTTGGGTAGATAACACCTGGACTTGGCACATATAAACCTGAAGACGCCTCTTCGATAGCTTTAATCAGCTCGTAGCCATGGCTGGGCTTTTTATCAAGCAGCGCCAACAGCACAACGCGCAAATCACCATGTTCAAACAGGCGATGCATTTTTTCACCACGCCCGCGCCTGCCGCCTCTTGCGGCTTCAACAGCTTCACCTGCCATATGGTGGCGGCCACCGCGATGCATTCTTTCGCCACAGCGGCGTTCCCCTTCATGGTGACCTTCACCACAACGATGACCCCGTTTTGAAAAACCAAACATAGTAAATCTCCTTTAGATATATCGAAATTAGCAAGGGCGGATGCAAAAAAAGATATATCTAAATGTACTGTTCTTTAAATTGATAGGGAGAGAATTTTTGCACAGGGAGACGAAATGGGGCGGTATGATAGGTGTCACTGCAAATAGCCCCTTGCTCTGCAAACGGCACCGGCAAGGGGAAAAGTCGCTGTTTAAGCTATTAGCTTTTTTTCACAAACTCAGATTTCAGCTTCATTGGGCCAAACCCATCAATTTTACAATCGATATTGTGGTCACCTTCAACCAGGCGGATGCTCTTCACTTTGGTGCCGATTTTCAGAGTTGAAGAGCTACCTTTGACTTTCAGATCCTTAACAACAGTTACCGCGTCACCGTCAGCCAATAAATTGCCATTGGCATCACGTACCACCAGGCCTTCTTCAGTTGCTGCGGCATCACTATTTGCCGACCACTCATGACCACATTCTGGGCAATTCAGTTTTTCTTCTTCCTGCCATGTATATTCAGAATTGCATTTTGGACAGTTTGGTAAACCCATCACGCTAACCTCTTGAAATTAAAATTAATAAATATAAAAAAGTGATAAATAACAGACTACTGTATTGATGTTCACCTATTTTACACTTTTTATCACATTAAAGGATAGTCAGACTGTGATTGAAGTCAGCAAAGGGCATTTTGTATTACCACGACATTATATTCCTATCGTGCTGTATATTATGGGTTTTTATAGTTTTGCGCATGTAGAGATGATTGGTTCGATTAAAGCGATTTTATGAGAAGAAGAGATATTAATCTGTAGATTCGACCAGCGCCTTTATTTTCTGATTAGGTCTTAATAATAAGATAATGGTGTCAATTTTGGTGGCCAAATTCAGCTACTACAAAGTCAATAAAGCTGCGCAATTTAGGTGTTGGTCGCCGATGTGCGGCAAATAGAATATGCATCTGGCGGGAAGGTGCCTCATAGCCGGCCAGCACTTGCACCAGTTGCCCGGACGCCAGATAGTTTTTCAAGACAACCTCTGCACCGAGAATAATCCCCCCGTCATTCAATGCTGCTGAGAGTAGCGCCGTTGCATCATTTACCTGCAAACGCCCATTAACCTGAACAGCATGGAGCTGCCCATCTTTAGTAAAATGCCAGCCGCGTTCGGGAGGATTGGACCAGTAGGTAAAACCGAGGCATTCATGCGTTGTAAGGTCTTCGGGAACTAATGGTAACCCGCGGGCGGACAAATACTGAGGTGATGCGCAAGCTATCAGGCGATAAGGTGCCAGCGAACGCGCGATGAGTGACGAGTCTTTGAGGGCACCAAGACGAATGACAGCTTCATAACCCTCATCAATGAGGTCAACAAACCTATCATTGAGAGTTAAATCAACATGGACTTGCGGATACTCGCGTAGATAACGGGTAATCAGCGGTGCCAGGCTATAAGCACCAAAGGTCACGGGGGCGTTGATGCGCAGGCGGCCACGGGGCGTGGCACTCAGTTCATAAGCAATAGATTCCGCAGCTTCGGCCTCAGCTAACACAATTTTGCATCGCTCATAAAACAATGTGCCGATTTCCGTCAGACTTTGCTTACGCGTTGTACGGTTGAGGAGGCGTGTGCCCAAGCGATTTTCCAGGAAGGCGACATGCTTTCCTGCCATTTGCGACGACATATTGAGCTGTTCACTCGCAGTGGCGAGTGATCCACAGTCAACCACTTTGATAAATACCGCCATGCTATGTAGTCGATCCATTATTCGCAACCTATGGTTTCTAAATTCGCAATTGAATGAGTATTTATCATCTTTTGATTGGTAATTATAGTGAGTAAGTTCAATTTGCTACCGACAACAAGAGAGTATTGACATGAAAATTGGAATTATTGGCGCAGGATTTATTGGGCGTGCTGTTGCAGAATTGGCTGTGCGTCACGGCCATCACGTGATGATCAGTAATTCGCGAGGCCCGGAAACGTTACACAGTCTTGCGAGTGCCGTTGGATGTGAGATTGGCACCGCTGAGGAGTCGGCTGAATTTGGTGAGATTGTCTTAATTGCGATTCCACTGAAAAATTACCGTTCTGTGCCCGTGGCAGCTTTGGCGGGTAAAGTCGTGCTCGATGCGAATAATTACTATCCTGAACGGGATGGGCAGATTGTCGAACTGGATACTCACCAGACCACAACCAGTGAGTTATTAGCACAACATTTGCCTACATCGAAAATTGTTAAAGCTTTCAATTCGATACGCGTAAAGGAGCTAGAAGTGGATGGTCAACTAGCAGGGACACCAAATAGACGCGCTCTCCCCATTGCAGGGGATGATGCCGAGGCTAAACAACAGGTTAGTCATCTGCTAGACCAATTCGGTTTCGATACTTTAGATGCCGGGCCGTTAGCTCAGGGCCGGTTATTCGAACGCGGTACTGCGCCATATTGTGTCCGCTATACTTTACCCGCATTGAAACAAGCATTAGCTATTTAGTCATTAACTGACTTATGGGCAATGCCCTTAATCGGCTTTGTTGAATCAATCGGTTATAGATAAAAGCCCCCTGGCCGCCATTGTCTCAGGCAATCCGCACACTTTCGGCCGCCGAGTGTTGATTGTCTGGAGGCTTTGCGGTCAAAGGGTTTTTGGTGTGTCGTGGTGTGTCGTGGTGTTGCGAGGTAATGCTGTAATGGTGTCCCGACTGGAATCGACCTTGAATTTAATCTTTTGTATTTAAAGTAAATTAAAGTATTTCTCATTTTTATACCATCATAGATACCATCAAATTATTTTTCTGGTGCTATTTAGTACAAATTAGACATGAAACTGGAGAATGATAAAGATAGCATGAGTTGTTTGTTTTGTAAGCGTCAAGTGAGCGCCGTATTGACAGCTACTGTCCGGTGTTTCAGGGGGCTACATCGCTCTCTGTGTCGCTGCGGTACAATTTTATTTCAGTGTCCCAGTGTAGAGTGAAAATTCACTCATCCAGGAAATTCATTTATGTCCGATATTTTTAAAGCTGCTTTTATTTTTGTTGCACCAGCCGCAGATTCTGCAAAGCATGTCTCATGGGTAAAGACAGAGAATGTTCATGTGAAAATGATAGCTGTGCCCGATTATCAACGAGGATGCGAGATACTTGATGAATTACATCAGGAGGGTATCCAGGCTGTAGAGTTGTGTGCAGGCTTTGGTCATCTGGGAGTTGCCAGCATGGTGAAGGCCGCCGCAGGGCGTATGCTTATCGGCGTCGTACGCTTCGATCAGCATCCTTGTCTTGGTAACGTCAGTGGTGATACCCTCTCCCCATTGCATTCTTAACTGTACCTGTGAAAAAAGAACACTTCACATGCAATGCCGCAGATATCATCCTTCACCTGATTTGGAGCCCTGGCTGGCTCACTGCTGGGAGTGGCGCTTTAATAAAAGCCACGTAATACCAGAGATTTTTCCTGGAACGGGAGCAGAGATACTTTTCAATCTGGGAGATAATATATCTATAACGAGTGTCTCTCGGCTGGGCTTTTCCGAGAGCTTTTCAGTTAACTCTGGAGCTGCGGTGCTACTTTGTCCACGCCATGCCCATCTGAGTTTTTCCGCCAGTGGCTGTATTCATATATTGAGTCTACGGCTGCGCTCTGCATCCTGCTTTGAATTATTTGGCATACCGCTGGAACATATCAGCGATCAGGTATTACAGCTAGATGAGTTAGGGATATCCCTACCGGCCATCGAACTTGTGTACGAGCAGGGCGCTGGTGCTTTGGGCCAATGGATGCGACAACAACTCGCCCGACGACCTCGACGGGAACTCGATCTCTTGCGGCCAATAGAAAAACTCTATCATGGTCTTTCGTATTCTGAATTTCTACAACTATCAGGTATCAGCCCCCGCACACTTCAGAGACAATTCCGTAGCTATATTGGTGTGGATGCTCGTTATTTCCAGCGTACGGCTCGCTTTCAGAGAACATTGCGTAAATTGCTAACGGGAACCCCATTACTCGACACTTTGCTGGATGGAGGGTATTGCGATCAGTCTCATTTCATCAAAAGTTGTCAATTTTTTACTCAGCGTTCACCTGGCCATTTGCTCACCCCTGAGCAAATGACTCTTAACCATTACAATCCACAAATAAGCAGACTTGCTGGTTTTATCTGAAGTATCGTAAGCGTACCCGAAAGCTCGGCAGCCGCGTATGCTTTACCTGTGGGCTGCGAGGGAATGCAGTGAAATTAGTAATGTGTATAAAGCTGTACCCTGCACGCGACGACAGAAACATTTCGTTTAGTATCGCCAGCAGTTTCAAAAACTGTGGCCCTGCATTTTCCTGGCAAGTTAGATTTAATGATAAGGGGAGTATTAATAGGGATGTTTTTTTCTAGTTCAGATGCCTTATATACCATGAACCAACAAATTAAGGTCATAGTGATAATAGTAAATATGAAGATCTTTTTCATGAGTTTTCCTTTTGGGTTAAAATGTCAATTACTTTAACCCAAAGGATCCCTGATGTTGCCTAAGCGTCTTACAAGCCAAATACGTTAATGTAAAACTGCCCGTTATTATCATCCGTTCTCTGGATGTTATATGTTATCGGGAGGTCAGTGGTTTTTTCAGGCAAAATCATTTTCAAGTCAGCAGAGCATGTATAGGTATCCAGTGAGGAGTCATGCTTTACAGTCCTGACGTTAATAACAGATAATTGAATGTTATCTGCATCCTTAGGCACCATTTCTGACAATTGTGAATTTCGGAGTTGGTCAAATTGTTTCTTAATTTGCTTTTGTGAAATATCAACCACAAGGTTTTTAGCATCACTACTATTACATTTTGGTGTGCTATCTCCGCAACCAACTAGCAGGCTTGCGAAGATGAATAATAAAGCCAATTTTGATGTCATTTGGTCAATCCTTGTTAATTTCATTATTTAATATTTTGTTTTCCAGACGTAGACGTTCTACTATCCGAGCTGCGCGGTTATAGCCCACGCGAAAATGAAGTTGTACAGTTTTAACCTTAATTTCGATTAGCCCTTCCTGAATAATCAGTCGAAGTGTTTTATCGTAAAGTTCTGCGTCCATTTTATGGCTAAGATCATCCTGCTCTTGTTCACTCACTGTCCTTTTCCCTGCATTTCCTCGCTATTTCTTCCGGTAAATCCCATCCATTGCTCCAACGGCTGTCATGCCACAATAACCTTCACACCCCTTGGTCACTACCGTCACCTTACCGTTGTTCTGTTCGCTGATTACCGCCACACACTGGCTTGACGTATCATTATAAACCCAGCGATGCTTCTGATTTTCACCGGCACCAATAGATTGCGCTGAGCCGTCCATATTGCAGATGCCGGAAGCATCTTTACTCGCTGCGTTAATACTGAATTCAACACCATTGCCGCCTGCTGCCAATGATAGTGATCCGTTTGGTTTGACGTATTCTGCTGCTGTTACTAGTGCTGATGTGCTCAATACTAGAGTGGCTAAAATGACTCTTTTCATTGTTTATTCCTTGTCAGTTGATACGAATGTTTTTAGTGATTTTCCCGAATGTTAGCGGCCTGCGTTTTTCAACATAGAAATAGGCGACGTTGAAGGCAGACTTTTTATGATTCCCTTTCCCGAGCGAAGGCCAGTCGCGGAAAGCCTCTATTTGGGCTTCTGAATAGGGTGTGGTAGAGAAGTCGAATAACACCAGCAATGCTTTGCCGTCGAACTTCATTAACTTCTTCATTTCCGTGCTATTGACCGTGGCTGATACCGTTGATTTGGTTGCGGTGGGCTTACGGACGGCGAATTCCACCGCCACATCATCAATCACAAAATCAATGTAGCCATTGCCAGTTATTGTGCCCGGGAGCTTCCCTTTCACTTCCGGTGAAACATCATCGGAGAAACACCCTAAAAGGTAGCAACGTACCAGCGGGAGGAGTTCCCTTTCACTACACTCATTTAAGCGCAATGTTTTGACAAACTCAGTGCGGTACAGGGAATGAAAGAAGTATTCAAAACTTTCCGTTACCGAGGTGATGGTGGTTGCCATGGCTATTCCTTGCCTGTGTGGATGGACGGCATCTTATTGAAATAACGGCTGGGCCATATCTGTTCGGGCATCATACCCAGCGCCGCCGCTATCAGGCGTTCTGCCTTCGGGTAGTGCTGGCTAAAGGCATTATTCAATGTGCGGGAGCCTAATCCCTGATCGCGAGATAGTTGGGCCAGACTTAATCCACGCTTGTGCAATGCAGCCACAATGTCGGCCCTGTGCCAGTCTTTAGCCCTTCCTTTCGTTCGCTTTTTTTGCGATGCTACGTGGTTATTCACAGTGTTAGCTCCTCTGTATCAGTACAGGGATATTAAATGCGAATAAAAGGAACTTATCAAGTTCTCTTTGTGGTCTTTTTGGGTGTTTCTTTTTAACGTATTGATATTCTGGACTAAGTTTATGAAAAATATTTTGGATGTCTCGTCTGCTGCTGAGAATCAAAGTGATAGCGTTCATGACGGTGAGGCGTGGCTATCGGCACAGGCATTCGTGGGAAAGCCGGGGATGCCGGGTACGGCAAAAGGTTGCCGCCTGCGTCTAGAAAAGCTGGCAGCTATGCACCCGGAAATCAGAAGAAAGAGAACAGGGCATAAGGGCTTTGAGTACCATATCCGTGCGGCGGGCATGTCGCTGAAAAGTGAGCGGGCCGTCCAGCCAACGGTTTCACCCTATGGTAGCGATGAGCAACTCAACCTCTGGGTGCAACTGTTCAAAACGATGAAACCCCATTCCCGTGACCGACTGTTAAAGCAGGCACTTGAACAAGTGGCTGAAGATATTGCTTTGTCTCAGCCCACGTTACCTTCAGACGTGGTTGCGTTAGCTCGCCAGTTATTGGCGTTTTCAGAAGAGCAGCGCCAAGAATTGCTGGAGACTGTCTCCAAGAAATAGTATTTCCTCCTCAGTTTGCTCCTCTTTTTTTAATTCAATTAATAATAGTTACCTAGTGAAATTATTTGCTCGCCACGTGTCATTTTGATATAATGTCATGACTGGAAAGTGTCAATTAGCTGCCAGTTTTTAATATCCATTTTCTTGCGCGCCCATATTATTAATCCTTCGTTGGAGGGTTAGCTGCTTTTAAAAATCGCCATGATGAATATTTAAATAGGGAGCGATTATGTGCTCATTATTACAATGGCAAAGGGTCGTGAATAAATTGTTCATGAAGTATTATGGAATAGACCTCAACGACACGGCATTCTGTGACATTAATTATGCAAGACGTTACTGGAGTGACTGTGTTCTCCCTTATCAGGCAGTGAATGAATGGACTTATAAATATGATCTGCGCAGGCTTGATTCAATTGAACGTCCTTTAAATGAAAGCGATGAGTCTTCTATTCAATAATAGTCATGAGGTTAAAATGAATGAAATACATCAGGAAGGATATTCCCTTCCGGTTAGACAAAAGTTGATTGATTTATTATTTAAAGAAATGGGTACGCCGCCACCAATGAAATCAAAATTACTGGCAGTATCATTTATCTTTCGGGATATTCACTACAGCCCAGAAAATGGTGGCTATCATCCGGTTGAAATCAGACTTACTCGTGATAATGACCAGTTCTATTTTGATTACATCACCGATCTCGCTTATATGGGACATGTGTACCCTGAGCTGGAAAAGGAAATAGATTTCAGTTGGTCACAACGTTACGCCTTCTATGCAGGCGTTGGTGATTTAACCCATCGAGACGGCTGCGAGTTATTCGAGTTGTGGCAATCCAACTTTATCAACTACTGGCAGATGGGCGTTTATACCCCTCAGATATTGTGGGAAAGCTAAGTTAATCCAGTCAGCCATCAATCAGCCAGTCAATTAAATTAAATGCATGCAGGAGAAATCTATTGTGACTAAGGGTAGAGGGATCAGTGCGTCTCAACAGGGCGAACTGGATTGTCTTTGTGGGGCTTACAGCTTGGTCAATATGATGAGTTATCTTTATGACGGCAGGGTAAAACGAAGACCGTTGATGCGTGCATTGTTGAAGGAGTACGGGTATCAGTGGATGCTGGATGAGTGGTTGACCCACGGTATTGATGAGGACCGCATGGATTGCCTGATAGAGACAATATTGCGGCGGGGCTACTACCATAAGCATTTCCCCATACAGGTTAGCCAACCTTTCAAAGAAGCCCGACGCCTGACCACAAAGCACGTCCTCAACGACATGGCCGACTACCTGGCCCCCTCCGATTTCTCCCGCATTATCCTGATTAGCGACCAATATCACTGGTCGGTGGTCACCCGCATTGACAGCCAGTACCTCCACTTCTTCGACAGCAACGGCCGAAAAAGATCGCACAGAACCTCGTATTCTTTACGTGCGGACGCCAGTCGTTACCAACTTTATCCCGGTGCCATTTACTTTGTCGAAAGGGAGTTTTGATATGGCTAACGCTATGCTGGCCTGCAACGAAGACCTGATACTGCAACAGGCGCAATCCATCATCGAAAACCGCTACCTCCGGGGAGAGCAGTTACTTTCACCCCATGCGGTGCGTGAGTATCTGAAGTTTAAGCTGGCACCACTCGAGCATGAAGTGTTTGCCATCCTGCTGCTGGATACCCAACATCGGGTATTAGCCTATCAGGAGTTGTTCCGGGGAACGCTTAACTCGGTCAACGTTTACCCCCGCGAGATCGTCAAACTCAGCCTGCGATACAACGCCGGAGCATTAATTCTGGTCCACAACCATCCCAGCGGCGAACCTGAACCCAGCGGGGCGGACAGAGAGATCACCCGCAAGCTGAAATCGGCGCTGGCGTTGGTTGATGTGCAGGTTCTCGACCACCTCATTGTTGCCGGTACTAAGGTGGTATCTCTGGCTGAGCTTGGGTTGGTTTGACGCTCAGGTTACTTGGTTTAATGTGCATTAAAGCGGGTTGAACAATGTCGAAGCTTAAGCTGGCGGTATCATCACAAACAACCACGGTGTTTGACGCCTATATCAATAGTCTTGCCGTGTCGGGGCGTGGCGGTATCACCAGCTTGCTGAATCACTCCGCCCGCATACTCAACAAGCGTTCTACTGCGCAGACCTACCCCTGGGAGCTCTTGGACTTTGGGAAAGTGGCAAAAATACGCATGACCATGCTGGATGAAGGATATGCCGTTTCTACCGTGAATATGGCGCTGTCCGCGCTACGGGCGATTGCCAAAACCGCTTTTAATTTTGACCAGATGAATGTGGACGTGCTTTTACGCATCAACGCTGTCGTGCGTGTGAAAGGCGACACAACTCGTAAAGGAAGGGCACTCAGTCGGCAGGAAATCCGCCAGTTGCTGAAAGCCGCCAAAAGCCATCACGAGCCAGCTCGTCGATGCAGGGATGCAGCCATATTGCTTACCTTGTGTGGGGCTGGCCTCCGAGTCGGGGAGCAGGTCAAACTCCAACAGGATGATTATGTAGACGGTGTTTTAGTAGTCAGGCAGGGAAAAGGGCGTAAGTATCGCGAAATTCACGTGGCACCGGCTGTAGATAAAGCTTTGACCGCGTGGTTGGTAATGAGAGGGGAAGGGGATGCGTTATTTACGAAGATCTATCGTTCCGGTTTACCAGCATCTACAGCACTGACAACCGCTGGGGTGACGGCAATCCTTGAGCAATTGCGTATCACCGCCAGCGTAGCTGAGTTCACGCCCCACGACCTGCGCAGGACGTTCATTACTCAATTGCTAGAGCAGGGGGCCGACATTAACACTGTGCGCCAGTTAGCGGGTCATAGCGACATATCAACGACTGCTCGTTACGACCATCGTGACGATGAGGCGAAAGTCATGGCGGCTCAGCGGTTGAAGTGTTGGTAACTTGTGAGAGTCGAAGCTGGGTGCTAATGGAGGTCATTAAGGTCTTTATTGAGGATATCTAAATCCAATAAATCTCTTACTTGCTGCTCCGTCCATGCCGATAGACGATTTCGTGAACCATTCAGTGTGAGTGTATTTGGCGCAGGATATCCATCAGCATTCATTTTCCTCATGATTTTCCCAATGCTAAGCCCTTTACTTTGCATGAAGCTGGCAGCTTGGTAGAGATCATATAACTCCTGACTCTTAGCTTTAAAAGCGGGGGTAACATCAGCTAACTGACCGCCTTTCTTTTTGATATGAATTTCTTTATAAACTTTATTGATGCAGTAGCTAATAACTCTGCTAAGTGAATCAATGTCTTTACGCCCTTCAATGTTGAGAACACTTCCTCGCTGATCTTCGAATATCGCAGCAAGTTTTTCATATGTGTCTTTACCTAAGTATATCTTTGTTCTTGAAAAACCTGAATCAACGTACTTTTTCTCTTTCCGAGCCTTATTGGCGGCATCCCTTTGGCGTTTAATATCGCTAATATCAATATGAACCGTGTCATCTACTTTAAAATCGATTTTTTCATTGTTATTTGCCATCAGTGGCCTCCCTGTGCATGACTTTTTTACAAAAATTAGATTATTAATTGAACATTTCAGAGCTATGGCTTCCTCAACGATGAGAAGCGGCTCTCCAATTTTCACTATCGTTGTTTTAGACCGAAAAATCCAAAAGTTTGTTCATTTATGAGAGCCGCTTCTCCTGTAAGTCAGCTATTCCGAGTTTGCTAGAATGGCTCCATCAGCTAACGGGGAGGCAAACATGAAAGAGAGCAAGTTAATTAAGATTCAGGAAGTATTAAGGCGTTGTGCCATTAGTCGTTCAACGATATATCGTCTGATTGCCAATAAAAAATTTCCAAACCAAGTTTCTGTAACTGGAAATCGTTCCGTTGCTTGGCGAGATGAGGATATTCAGCGTTGGATTGAGGAACGTCCAACCATGGGTCAATAAGGAGAGTTATGAACGTCAATCCCAAAATACCATTAGCAAAGTTGAGTGATAAACATGAAGCGTTAGCCGAAGCATTACCGAAATTTGAAACAGTGGAGAAGGCCCGAGCGGAAAAGTGCTTCAGGGAAAAATCATTGCAGAAATACCAGGGAAAAGTTTACAGGGATCTCTTTAAGAGACTTAAGTATTGCCATCCGAGCTATCCCTGTGGAAGTGCTGCATGCCCTGAATGCTTCAGGAAACACAGGCTGGAAATGATTGGAGAGGTACTTCGTTTATGTAAGAAACGGAAGAGATGGCGAAGTTTAACCTTGATATTCTATCAGGATGCATTTAGTGACAGTCAACTACTACAATGGCGGCCCGATACATTAATAGCACGACTTCGGCGCTGGTTAAAAGCATGCGGCTTCGATGGAATGGTGATTGGTGGGTTCGAAATGGATTTTCATATTGATGCTAATAAGTGGGTACCACATTTTCATCTCATCATTCCAAATGACAAACAGGCTATTAAAAGTCTACGTGTCAGGATGAAGAACAAGAGGAACATGAATACGCGAAAAAATGTAATAAATCGCCCTATGCTAGTGAGCAAGTTAAAAGCCCCAATGCGACAAGTAAGTTATCGGTTTAAAGCCATCTGGTGGCGAGTCGAATCAATCCAGTATGATGATTATTATATAAAGGGGAACAAGGAAAGAAAAAGGAAGCGCTGGACTAAAAAGTATCGTCTGCTGAGTAAGCAACATGCTGATTCTCTGGTTATGTTAGATTCTATTGGAATAGTAGGATTAACCTTTATGTATAAGGTAAGGAAGTATGGTGACCATTTAATAATAAAATAGTTTCATGATCTATTATTTAACGCACCTATTAAAAACTGCTTCTGCGATTTTTAACCAAATAATAATACCGTATGAGAAATCATGCAGGGGATCCCTCACGCCTAAATCATGACGTTAATCACAGTAACTGTGATGGGGTCTTTAAATACGATGAGGAACTACAAATGAAAGAATATAAAGAAAAACCAAGTGACAATGAAGAAAAGTTACTTGTTACATTGTTAGCACGTACTAAAATTTCCGAATCATGTCCGGTTGCATACCGGCTCATTAAAATCACAGATTCTGAAGGAGATGAGTCGAGCTGCGTGCTTTTACCTGCTGTGGCGCTTGTGACTGTATTAGAATTAAAAAAGAACTTATTAAAATTCGGTCATAACCCAAATGTCAGTAAAGAATATTGGGCTCGTGCGCATCAAGAAATTATTAAGGAAACAGATAATGCAATCACATTGCGTTATAAACCTGGTTTCTATGATGATGTTTATTTGCGTGCTAATAATACGACCATTGGTAAAGTTAAAGGAGATAAGCCAATACTGCATCCCAGCGCAAAAAATCATTTACCTGTAGAGGAAAAATGGGAAACATTAAAGTTATGGAAAATGAATGTCGCTCCATATGCGCTATACAGCTCGCGCATTATGTTGGCTCTGTGCTGCGGTTTCTCTGGTTTTATTCTTAAGCTTTCAGGTATGGAAGGGGGCGGGTTCCATTTATGGGGAATGAGCAGCATCGGGAAAACTTCCAGTGCGTACATGCTAGCTTCATTAGCAGGATCGCCTAAAGAAGTTATCATCCTCTGGAACAATACGGATAAAGGGCTTGAGGAGATTGCCGTTGCCCATAACGACAGTTATCTGGTTCTTGATGAGTCGAAGCTGTTAGATAAAGACGTACTGGCAGCCGCTAAAATTATGCAGAACCGTGTGTATACGCTATCGGGTGGGAAAGGGAAAACGCGTTCGGCTATGTTCGACAATAAAGTTGCTGAATGGCAAGTAAGTATTTTCAGTACGGGTGAGAGCAGTCTCCAGCAACTGGCTGTTTCGGGGAAAATGGAGCGTCTTGAAGGCGAAAATGTGCGTGTCATCGACATTCATGCCGATGCTGGTTACGGGATGGGGATCTTCGAATCACTGCCTGAAGATGTTAACTCCAGCAACGAACTGGTACATGCTATCAAAGAGGCAACTCACCGCTATTATGGCAGTGCCAAACCTGCTTTTTTGAAGCGCTTGGTGGCTGATATTCAGGATGACAGCGAAAGTGTGAAACGGAAGCTTGAAAAAGGGATTGAGTTCTTTCTGGATAAGCACAAGGTAGATCGTAACTCCGGTATTCAGGTTCGTATCGCCAAACGTTTTGCCATCGTCTATGTTGCAGGTTGCATGGCTTCTAAATATGGTGTTTTGCCGTTCAAAAAGCAGGACATCATGAAGGGGGTCTCGGCATGCTATTTGGACTCTCTTAAGGAAGTTTTAACGGAACCTGAAGTAACGTATTCGCCACTGGATAGCTCGCTTGATGCAATCATTAATCTTTGCAAAAGCGACGGAGTTTTAAATCTGATTGGGAATAAACGTGTAACTCAAAAGGCGATTAAAAAGGCACTGGTTATTATCCATAAAGTTAAAGGGCGTGCAGTCTATGCGGTTGATAAAGATCTGGTCCACAATTATTTGCCAAAAAACCAACGCAAAGGGGTATTAACTTCACTGACAAAACAAGGTGTATTACTATCTGATGTTCAAAAGGAGTACAGTACCATCCAAATTGTTTACAAGCGTCATCCGGTTGGTCGTCGCTATTGTTTTATCTGCAACAAATTCGATAAGCTTATGAAAGAGTAGTTTTATAGTCTGGTAGAGTTTGAATGGAGTGGCTTATAACCACTCCATTGTTATCTCAGGATTCTGATTGAAAGTCTTCAATTATTTTCTGGTTATAATCATCCAAATAGTTTTGAAGTTCTTTTCGGTCAATTAAACGGACCATCGCAGAATCTGCTAATTCCTTAGCGGAACGGGTGAAATAAGAATTTGTCACAACCATTGCTTCATCGCATCCATAGAATGTTTTTGCTGAAATTGCCTGCTGTACTGCTGAATTACCTACCGAGCCGGAATAATTCTTTGCTTGTATTACCATATTCTTTCCGAACCGGGTAACGAATAAATCAGCACCCTGATCCTGAGTTTTCTTTGTTTCTTTAACGTCGTATCCTATAGTCTGGAATATTTCAACTAAAAAGGCCTCAAACTGGAAGCCATCCATTGCATCGACAAGATACATTGTGACAAATTTGTTTGGGTTGAAATGTTCAAGGCGGGTGGCAAGCCTGTCGACCAAAATATCAAAATAGATATTCTCGCAGATGGACAAAAACTTATCGACAGTATCAAATGATAATAAAGGTGTACCTGGTGTTGTTTCTGCTTGTTCGTTATAGGTTATAGCAGGATAATGGATTTCATTACTCCACAGGTAATACAGGAATAAAGAAAGATCTGCACGATAGGTTGTGCCAGCTTCTTCTATCCATGATTTTAATGTTTCGGTAAGTGTTGGTTTGATATGACGCTTGACTTCCCTTGCAAACCCCGAATAAATAGAGTTGAAAGAAGTTGTTAGCAATAGCTTATCTAATAATGATGGTAACTGCTCCAACTCATTAAAACCCTTTCTAATCAACACCTCTTGAAATAATATATTCTCTGAATAATCACTATTGTTTTCACTGTTTGTATTACTACTGCTAGTTTGGTGGTCATATGAAAATCGTGATGTATGGATGAAATTGGTAAAATAAGGATCTTTCAGAGTGGCATATTTCACAAGGACGTTTTCAAGTAACTGGTTGAGTTGAGACTGCTCTTTCTTCTTACCAAATAAATCCTTTATGATGCCTTTAGACTGGTATTGGAAATCAGGGTAATAGGATGGATCTAATGGCGTCATTTGCCGAAATGTTCCAGATACATCTGGAGAGCACCACGGACAGTTTGTTTCGAAGGTTGTTTTAGAACAAGAGTAGCATTGATAAATCATCATTATCCCTTATTATTTTACAGTGATAGCTTAATGATTTTCTCCTTGGAGAATCATCCTTGAGATTTATCTAAAAATCGTTAAGGTCTATACTGAAATAGGGAGTCAAAATCAGCTCTTCAAATAAATCATATTCATGATGTGGTACCTTAACAAACGTTGAATTGTGATTAGGTGTCCACCATTTTTCAATACCATGATACGCCTCTCTGGCATTGGCTTTGTGGATCAGCCGAAATGGTCTGTCCATCCAGCCATCACTGTGTTTTGTGAAATAGTTAACTGGGCCAGTGAATTGACCAAGTAGGTATACCCCCTGGTTACCATGAGTCAGATAGAAATAATCACCAATCGGAGCATTGGCAAACTCCTCTGCCTGACTGACAATTGACTGTCCTTGACTCGCTGTTGTGCGATGAATGTAGACGAGCTTTTCATCAATACATTCGACCATATCCAGGAATGAGAATTCCTTCCAGCCATGTGACAGCTTCCAGAAATTGGGCATCAATTTAGTATTCATAAGCCTCTTAACCTTACGTTGTTAGTGATCGCAATCTGTTGAAATGCGGATCGATTGTGATGACCATTCTGGCGCTGAATACCCATGATCGCAACAAGGTTTGTTGATGAGCTTTTCGCTGAAATCGTTCAAAGAGAGTATCGGGAGGGTATGTAGATGCTTTAACTCGCCTAGTTGCTGATAATGGGTGATCAACACTACTCAGCACTGACAGGTTAACTATTACGAAAACATTTAGCGCTATGAAAAAAGTGATTGAGTGATTTAGTGATTGTGGGTCGATGGTTCGCGCTAGGTTTGTGGCATTTCAATTCTGCTGTAAACAGCAGAGTTTGGCTGTCGTTCTTCATCAACAATGCGGCCGTAAGTCCACGCATTGATTCCTGCTTTTGGAGGTTACATCTTCAGCCCGCTGCACATCGGATAGTTCGGCAGATTTATAAGCTGAATACTTTCTCGATGGGTCGGTAACTGACAGAACAGAAGTGCGTGATCTGAAAAAAATACCGCTTTAGACCGCCCATTGTTGCTGAGTTTTGGCGTGGTAGACCGGCTAACTACCGGTACGGTTTAGCCTAAGATCTGCACCTCGTACAATGGTAGGGGAAACCGGCGATGGTTTTCCCTGATTCTGAAGGTTGCAAGGATCCGCGGTTTTGAGCAAGATCTAGGTTTCAAAAGAGTGAAATCTAGGAAATAACGTGCGTCTACCACCGCAATCTATTAGCCCCTGACCATCATTACACCGCTTAATAGCCAGTAACGTTTTGTCTATCCACTAATCCCATTCTGGCTGAGCTGATATTAACTCTCTATTTGCGTCTACAAGGTATATAGCTGTATCTATTATGCTCTGTATACACTCTATCTCTATATTATTGTATATATGTCATTACATACTATAGCCATTATCCAGCATCAGCTATCATGAGGCTACAGCCTCCAATATTATGATCATCTAATAACCATCTGAACCTTGTTGGGTTCACACAAGATTTGCGTAATTCAGTTGTAAATAAATGGGGTCAGGGCATGGTGCTTTGATCTCAATATACAGGTGAATTATGAAACCATACATTACGTATAACAATATCCTTGTGACAGATTCAACACTGGATTATTTCAAAAAGATTATTTTCAGTATTCCTTATAATGGTGTGCCAAGTTTACGGCGTCCTTTTTATCGTAATATAGCCGTATTTCTTCAGCATGTTATTTGTGTCTCAACTTGTAGTCGTAAGAACAGGAAAAAAGCAAAGATTCAGGCAGATAAGAAATGGTCTTATTCTGTGCCAGTACCATTTGAGCTGGGCAGGGATAAACTTCCCGGTGTATTTAAGAAAAGTGGGCCGAACTGTGAGCGTGCAATGGAGGCTCTCGCAAACGCGGGAATTATCAAACTAACCGGGTATTCCAATACTCAAAGTTCATGCCGGGAATATGCTGTTTCTCAACGTTTTCTGCGTAAGTTGTTTGGCACCGACAGAGAGGCATACCTTAGCCGTAAGGATCGCTACCATTATCTGACGGACATTTTCACCAAACGTAAAAGCTACTCATTTGATGATCTGATCGGAGTTGCGATCGACCGTGGGCAGCATGCTAAACATAAGCAGTCTAAGCGCGATATCCCAAACCCTGCCTTCAGGGAGCTGGTTGTGGGGGTGTGGAATAATCTTGAGCCGATTGAAATCAATCTGGATGCACTGCTGGATTACTATAACGAGAATTCCACTAAGAAGAATAAAATATTCATTTTCAACTTCCTGTCGCGACTGGCTGAAACAGGTGTGGATCTGGTGAAAGAGTCACCGTTAACGGTTTCTTACACGCAATCTTATAAAACCGCCTGGATTGGTGGGAGATCCTTTGAGGTTGGCACAGGCTTTCAAAGTCTGCCGTCTGACATGAAGTGGGCGTGTCTGGCACGTGGCCATAACCTTGATATCAAGGGATGCCAGCTTGAGATACTACGACATGAGCTGTTGAATATTGGCATTTCGGCCAAGTCATTGGAAAGGCTGGAAACGGGCTATATCTGCCGGATATTGCGTGTTGCTGAAGAACTGGTGAAGCAATTCAGGTTTTCCAGTGTATTCAGTGCAGGATTCGTCTCATTATCATTTAAATCCAGTACCCGGCGCTTGTTGAACCGTGAGTTAGGTTCGGCGGAGGCAGAGCGGGTACTGAAACGATGGAAACGCCTTCTGAAACCTTTACGGCGAGATCTGGCTTTACTGCTGGATCACTACGAAGGCACAGCATTGACCAATCGTTACGGTAAATGCGTTACCAACGCGGTAGGGCAACCATTCAATATCACCTATAAAGATGTGGCAGCGCGTAAACGCAGGAAGTCAGATGTGATGCGCCGGAAGCTGCTGTCGCACATGTTACAGGGGCTGGAAAGCCGGGCTGTTTACGATTATGTTACCAGCCATAAAGGTGTTTGCGCACTGGAGCACGATGGGTTTGTTACATATGAAGAGGTAACTGACTGGTCCCATCCATACCTTTTGATTGAGGAAAAACATTAGATAAAGTTATGAGTTTTACCGTGCAGAGTATTGGTCCGCTATGAGCGAGGAGCGGAAGTTGCAGTTGCTCTCATAACTGATCGCGCTATTAATCAAATCGCAGTATGTTAATTAACGGGGAAACTGGTCAATTTTCTGTATGAGTACTGACCTACCATTACATCAATTGAATGGTGCCTTATAAGTTGTCACTTTGAAGCTTTTTCAATCAATAATCGACATTTAAAGTTGGGTTCTATGGTAGAGATTAATAAGGATTTGGAAGATACGTTGACAGAGTTTGACCCTCGTTCTTTATTTTCACATGGATTTAATCTCGGCAGCATGGATATTATCCAAGGTGGATATTTTGACGATGTGATCGGGAGAACACCAGTTGCCCTCTGGGGTGGCTTACAACAAAGAGTTCTTGATGGCATTTTGGTCATTTTACCACCGCCACCTGCAACTGTACTGACGAATGAATCAGTTATGGGCGCTCTACGGTATGGCATAGAAATGCTGAACAACGCTAAACCAACAGAGAAAGAAATCGCTTTTCTGGAAAGGATCGTCAATATAGTTGCTTGTCCTTCTTTGGATGCAGCGGATCTGGTTAGCCTGATTGCAGCACAAGGTAGTAAGCAACTTATCGCGATTCCAGAAATCCAGAATTACCGGGATAATACTCTTCCACCACAGCCGATAATTGGTCTCTCTGCCGTGCTCACCTCACAAGAGGTCTGGATACAGCACGTCGTATCTATTTGCCGACAGATTATGACGGAATTAAAAAACCATGATGCCTATGCGGTTGTGCATGTAGATGATTGTTGTATTTTGACCGATAAAAGCACTGAAATGCTCACTAGCATTGATGATTGCTATGTGGTGTGCGTGTCATTCGAAAATGATAAAAAAGAGCTAGTTGATCAGCATGCCCAGCGGTGGGTCACGCAAATCATGGGCGGACTTACTGAAGAGGTTGTATCTGAGATTGAAGCCTTAAACTTACCTGAAATAAATCGGTTACATTTGCTCGCCCAACTCTATTCACGGGCGGGAAAACATACTGAAACTATTAATATTTTGACACTTTGTGTTGAACACGACGCCTCATTGAGTAAAGAAAATCTAGTTCAACTCGCCTCGATAGCCTTTAAAGCAGGCAGTAAACCGTTAACAGAGGCTTTCTTGCCAAAAGATATCAATGGACTTGCTTCACATCATTGGTTGGAAAAAGCGTTAGACATTGCAACAGATCTTCATAACAACGCGTTAATTGAACTTTATGATCAAGCCATGGAGGCACTATTTACTCACTCTGAATCACTCAGGGAGAATCGTGACCGTCGTTTACTAATGAACTGTCAATTAACCTGCAAGTCTAGAGAACAGCTTTTTACTACAGTGGGGTTATCACAGCACCATCTCACGTTACAAAGTGAGATTTTTTCTGACCTTCCTATATATGTCTCGATTGTCAAAGCAGCAAGTAATTGGGGTAAGGATTGGGCTGAATTAGCCGCAATTTGTTGTTGCACTCATGCTAACTCGGTTGAAAAACCAAGAGATGCTGCCGATGTTGCAAGTTTAATTACTACCTCAGCGCTTTATGGCCGTCAAGCCACACAGATAGTCTTAGCGTCATTGCGCAAAATGATGCTTACTGAAGATATTCTTCCAGAGGATTACGATTACTATCGCATACCGATCCAGGCCGTAATTCATTATCTCGCTCATTTTCCTAATGATAATGATACGCGGGTGCGTATCACCGAATTGCTATCAGTGGAGTCCTGCGGCGATATAGGAATCCCTGCAATCACACTCACTATGCTGGATATTGCCAAAGAACAAATTGAAGGTATCGCGTCATCACAGAATGACATATCAGACAAAGCTGGCGAAAATAAAGAGATAGAAGTGCCAGTTGATGAGGAACTAAAGAAAAATCTTGAGCGTGCGTTGTCGTGGTTGGACGAGCAGCGGGTAGTGGAATTTGGCGTTACTGTCTTGCCAAGAGGAATGATTGATCACCCAGATAATTTAATTCGCCTTATAGGCCGATTGATTAATTACAGTGCACCAGAAAGAGAAGATGTTGACTTAAAATTCATGGAAAGCATGGTGTCTGTCGTTTGTGCACTAACCCCGCATGCAGAATATGAAGTAAATACGGATTTAAAAGTACTTCGCTTGCTAGGTGGACAGTATGCAGCTAAGTCTCAGTTCCAACACGCCAGAAATATTGCCGAACAAGCCTTGCTGCTGGGTCTAGCGAATACTGAGCGTAAGCGCTTAGCATGGCTAGCTTACGCAGATATTTATCAGCGCTGCAAGGATCCTCTTCAAGCCTTGTATGGCCTTGCATGTGCTTTTGCCACCAACGGAGAAACAACATCAGCAGATATGTGGCAAGAGGTCTTTGCTGCCACCCGTATTCTTCGCGATCTAGGTTTAATTGATCAGGCACGTGATTTACTTCCTTCATTGCGTATCTTACTGACAAATTTAGGCGCGAACCCTGACTGCGATCTCAGAATGCTTTCAATAGAAGAGAGCATTAATCTCAGTGCCTCTGTAAGCCGTAACCCTATAACGCTTGCCAAAATGATGGCACGTTTAACCGAAGGGTGTGATAAAGCCGGCAATGATAGAAGCACGTTAATGCCATTGATTGTGTTGTTAAGCCAAGTTGTTCAGCAAGCAATCAATTTCGATGTCGAGGTAGAAGACAATACACGATGTGCATTGGAGCGGGGCTTTGAATTTTTAGGTGAACAGGCAGCTGAATTTGTCTTAACAGTAGCAGAGACTGCACCGACTGCAGCGGCGATAATCAAACAATTCAATCTTATAGAAAGAGCATCTTACGCTTCAGATGTTGTGAGAGATTACAGCATGATTACGGTGGCTGCGCGCCGGTTACTAAATGCGCAGCCTGATGCTCCACGTCCAGCCTCTGAAAATGCACTGGCTATTGAGATTCTTGCGGATCATGCGGTCTCAACTGCGTCTAAGCCAGGCCCACTCGAGATCGATTGGCCAGTAGAATATGCCCGAACGCTGAATGCTCAGGATGCTGAAGTGGCATTTATGGGGCTAGATACAGCTGGTGAATTGGTTGTCGTGCATGTTTCACAGCAGAGTATTTTACGTATTGAACAACCTATATACACCAGCAGTTTTAAAAGCCGTATGCTGACATGGCTGGAAGCCTATCCTTACCAATATGGATTGATTGATGCAGCCAACGGCAACAATGAGTTCTTTGCCACCATGGAATTACTTGATATTCAGCTACCACTGGCTACTAACTTGCTGGTTATTGCTGAGCCTGAATTGCAACAACTAACACTCAACCTTGCACTAATAAAGACGCTCAATGACGACATGGCAGACTTTATTGGTTATCGCACTGCAATTGGTATAGTGCCATCCCTAACTTGGCTCTCCATGATCCGCCAGAGCCAGCACAGCAGTAATCATGCACGAAAAGCTTGGATCTCCCATCAAGAAGGCCCAGATGGCGGCGGAACTCTAGGCGTTGCCTTGCAAAGATTAGAAGGAACGTTTGATGAGTTTGGTTTTTCTCTGGATACAGAGCAACGATTACCTGACCTGAGCAGTGCAGCAATTTCGGTGATCGTTGCTCACGGTGGATTGACGAAGTCGGGTCGCTATATTCATCGTATCAGCGATGAGGAGACATTGGTGGAGACGCCTGAAGCGTTGGCAAATTCCGTGAGAGACTCTGACGTAGTTATTCTTTTTGTCTGCAGCGGTGGGCGAATTGACAAAAATCCATGGAGTAATACAACTGTGGGATTACCCAAATTACTGCTGAATAAAGGTGCCAGAGCAGTTATCGCATCGCCATGGCCGCTGGATGTGAAGGTGACCTATCGTTGGCTTCAACCATTCTTAACCAAGTGGGATGCTGGTGCATCGTTGTTTGAGGCAACAAAAGCCGCGAATGATGATATAGCTCGTAATTTGGGAAACAGCCCTCAATATGCGCTAGCGATGACTGTGTATGGTGATGGATTTTTAACTAAGTCTTAGTTCATCGAAAAGTTGTGTTGATTTTAATAGTGGCTTTAGTAGTCAGGGAGGCCCCTTTTAAATGTGAAAATCTTTATACAATAGGTACTCCAATCAGTATGGTTCAGTCTGGTTAGTATTTTTTTAATTTGGCGATAACGCAGATTGCACAATTCTGGCTGAATTCCCTTAAAGTGATCTACTATTCCGTACTGCTATTTGGGCATCGTTGGCACAACGCTGCCAGCGATAACGCATTTGTACTGTTATGAACGAAGAGCGGAAGTCAGTTGTATCATCGTCTCCTATATTCTTAGGAACACCTCGCTTAATTTTTCTAGTAATTGATAAATAGTGATATTACATTTAATGGATGCAACCTAAGTACACTTCCCCAAAGGTTTTTAATGCCAACTGACTAAATTCAGTTGTTAAGTTTTTCGACAAAATCAACCCTTTGTTAATAGTTTTAAATGTGACAAATTCAGGCATCTCATCCCCAAGAGGTTCATTTTCCCTGAGCATAGACTGTCGAAGCGTAGCAAAAAGTTCAAATCCAAGAGGGGCTTCTATTGGGGGCTCATAGCCGCAGTCGTAACCGTAAGTTAAGATTTTTGCTTTTCCAGTAATTATTTCTCTAAACCTAATACCACTAAAAGATGCTACTAAATCAGCAAGTTGTATCCCACAAACTTCATGAGATGAGCATGTTATAACTTTTACTTCATCAGAACATAGACTGACAGCTTCTGTAGAGTTAATGATACCTTCATCGAAAAAAATATTCCCTTTCCCATCTGGAAAGTTCTTAATCAATAAGCTTAATAAAAAAGACACATCCGCATAAGAACGATGGCGATACTCACTTGGCATAATAAATGCTCCCCATCGACAATTTGAGTTCAAGTAGGAAATAAGATTACTCCTCAAATTTCTTAAGGATTCAGATTTATCCATTCTTGCACATGAGTGATGTTCATCAACTGAATGCTCTGAAAGAATTTTGTATATATCAGACTGAGGATCTTGATTACAAACTACATAAGCCAAGATCATAAACCCAAACTCCTCGTGTACCGACTCATCAATGTAAATATTCAAAGCCCTATCCTTTCAATTATATATGATTTTTTATGTTAGATTATAGGCATAGTTCATTGAGTTACAACGCCATTTTTGAGTTAAAAAACCTTCTAAATATATTAATTTATCATTTTGCGTGTGACATAATTTAAAACATGCTGAATATTAATTAAACAATATGTCCGCTTTTGGCTGTGAGTTCAACTGATGGACGCAACACACTTATTGAACCGTTCTGCGGGTGATTCATAGTCTAGCGTTTTTCTCGGTCTTTCGTTGAGCTGTCTGGCAACGCTGTTCAGTCTCTGCTGACTGTGAACCGATAAGTCAGTTCCCTTTGGAAAATATTGTCTGAGCAACCTGTTCGTATTTTCATTTGAGCCACGTTGCCAGGGAGATTGAGGATCACAGAAGTAAATCTGGATGTCTGTTGCTACAGTAAACCGGGTGTGGCTGGTCATTTCAGCTCCCCGATCCCAGGTTAATGTTTTATAAAGCTCAACAGGCAATTCCCGGGCTTGTCTGATGAGTGCAGATATAACCGTTATGGTCTTGTTGTCCCTGATTTTGGTCAACATAACAAAGCGGGAATGGCGTTCTACAAGGGTGACGATATAGGAGTTTTTCGAGCCCTGGATCAGATCACCTTCCCAGTGACCAGGTATGGCTCTGTCTGCGGCTTCCGGTGGCCTTTCGCTGATAGGTATCGCATTCGGGATTTTCCCTAATCCTTTCCCTTTAAGTGATGACGTTCGGGATCTACGAACCGCTCTTCCGCTTCTGAGGCATTGCTGCAGCTCTTTTTTTAATGCCCCCCGGGTTTGTATAAAAAGCGTTTTATAAATCGTTTCGTGTGACACATGCATTTCCTGATTATCCGGATAACAGCGTTTCAGCCAACCGGCGATCTGTTCCGGCGACCAGTCCTGATGCATCTTCTCTGCAATGATTTTACACAATGTGGGGCTTTCAATTAGCTTGCAAGGTTTTGGTCTCAGAGCATTTTCCCACGCAGCAGTATCGGCTTTTGCTGCACGGTATTGCCTGGCACCTCCATGCCTCCTGACCTCGCGGCTAATTGTTGAGGGTGCTCTTGATAATTTGGCAGCGATGTCCCTGATACTGAGTTTTGCTACCAGTCCTCTGGATATCTCCTCTCTTTCATCAAGCGTAAGCGCTAATCGATGCCGCTTTCGCACGGGAGGACGGTAGCCACCTGTCTGATGGATAGTGGGCATAATAGAAGAATGGTATCTGTCGAACATTCTGGCGATATCATGCAGAGAATCACCTTGCTTGTATCTGTCCCAGATAATCGCCTTTTGTTCTGGCGTGTAGTAAATGCGAGTTCTTCGTTTCATGGCAACGTCCCCCTTGATCAAGGATAGCGTTGCACCGACCCGTTGAACTCACAGCACTAAGCGGACCAGCATTTGAAGCGAAGGTCCGCTCTGAGCGAGGAGCGGACATTTTCTTGGAGCAAATGACTCTGAAGTGGCAAGATGATTATCTGAAATTCATAACAAATTTTTGGTGTACTACGAATGAATGTTGCATCGGTCAAAGGAGATTACTGATGATGAACGAACGCTACCCAGTGGACTTAGTTATTTCGCTTCAGGACTTCAATGCTTCAAACTGGAAGGATTCAATTGCGCAAGCTACCCGTGAGGGTTATCCAGCTATGTGGCAAGCACTGTCGAGTGCTGCGCGTGAGGCTATTGATCAGGGGAGAATTGAAAATGGAAAGGTATTATGGTTGCTTGCAGATGCCTGTTCGATGATGCTTTCGCTATCAAGTCCTAATGAACCCTTCAAGCCTTATGCTGTCTACCATGACCGCAGGTCAGTTATTCCTGATGATCTTTCTAATTCAGATATTCAATTCTTCGCTGATATCATTGATGAGGTAGACAATGATTGGCTGAAAGCACGACTCAGTGATTTAGTTTGGTTGAAGAGCAAACCACGTAATATCCGATTCGCCCTGAAGGCTATCGATGCTTACCGCAGTCTTCCTCTAGACACTGAAACATGGCTACATGGAGGACGAGACTGTTGGCCTCGCGCCATAGTCTTGGCCCGAATGCTTAGAGACGGTGCTGGTGATAGACTCCAGCAAATAGAGACGGCAATTGTTGCTGCGTTTAATGCGTCTATCCGAGCCGACGGTTTTCTTGGATTGTGGTTGGCTGACCTTCTAAAATCGAACCGTTTAGGGTTGTCAAATCTGACGGATATCTCTACGAAGCTAGAAATACTGGCTCGCGAGTTTGATGATGAGGGGGATTTGCATAAGTCGAGGGAGTATTTTTCTGCTGCTGCCAGTTGGTATAAGTTGATTCCTGACGAGGCAAAAGCTGCAGAAATGACAGTATTACTCGCTGAAGGATGGGTAAAAGAAGCCGTTGAGCGAACCGCATCTGAAAGCCCTAGCCACATGGTGGCGGCGAGCTTTTATGAAAATGCCATTCAGATATACAGAACAGTTCCTCGGGCCGTACGCTCGGTTTATCAGGTCGATGAGCGAATTGCCGAGTTGCGAACCCACCTAAATTATTCTGGAGAGAGAGCTCTAGGAGAGATGGGAGTATTTCAAACTCGTGGAGTAGATCTTACTCAGCTCATCGAAAACGCGAGGGAATCTGTCACAGGGAAATCTGCAGAAAATGCGTTGCTCGCATTTGCGAACATATATCGTGGCGTAAATGCAGATAAAATGCGCAAAAGTGCATTGGAAAGAATGCGTCAACATCCCTTACAATCATTGTTTGCGGCAACAGTGATGAGTGGTGATGG
The DNA here is from genome assembly GCF_009831415.1 of Yersinia canariae. Taxonomy (NCBI): domain Bacteria; kingdom Pseudomonadati; phylum Pseudomonadota; class Gammaproteobacteria; order Enterobacterales; family Yersiniaceae; genus Yersinia; species Yersinia canariae. Next base: position 1,509,221 of record NZ_CP043727.1, read on the forward strand.
TAGAGTCATTGCTAAACGTCCAGCTATGGGGCTCGGTAAGGAATTGTCAGAGGACGATGAAATTGCTATTCGAGCTGAGATGATTCGTGATTATGGAATCTTAGTTAATATTGTCGTTCAAGCCGACATCTGGCCTGCTCTTGAAATACTTTTGCTTGAGCATCGGTTGCGCGAAAGTGATTTTATCGAGTTAGCTCGCTCTTCTCCCATTGTGCCTAAAGACCGAGTTGGCCTTTTTGGAAAGGCACTCTTTGCAGGTTACGAACGTGATTTTGTTACCGCGCTTCATTTACTGATCCCTCAGATAGAACACTTGGTGCGAATGCATCTTAAACAAGCAGGAGCCAAGACCACTAATCTCGACAAGGATGGTATTGAGAACGAAAATGGTATGAGCACGTTGATGGGATTGCCAGAGGCCATGCAAGTATTTGGCAAAGATTTCGTCTTTGAATTCGAATCGTTGTTCTGTAACGCCTTTGGTCCAAATTTGCGGAACGAATTGGCTCATGGGCTGCTAGATGAGGATGGATGCAATTCCCCCTTCGCTATTTATGCATGGTGGTTAGCTTTAAAAATAACATGCAATACATGGTGGAACTCAGTTAACCCTATTCCTGCCACTCAATACGGTAGTGAAGAACAAGCTGTGGACTAGTTCGTGCCGCTGAAAAGTGGAGTGTGCATAAATAGAATTCTTTATTATCCTAAAAATGCAGGGGGGCTTACATGTATACATTTGCCCCTTTCATTCGATACCACACTGTGATGTTTTAATGTCCGCTCCTGGCACGAAGCAGCCCCAAAAGGGATTTCAATGGGCTGCTATGAGCGAAGAGCGGACATAAAAATTTCGCGCATGAACTAATCGAAAGCTTACTCAGATTATGTCGCTCAGGTAAAAGACTTTCTTTTTTGTAGAAAGTGGCTGGACAGTTTTAGGGGCAGCTTATGTTTCTTCCTGTAAGCCTGAGCTTATCGGACATTAAACCAACCTGCAGAGTCTTCAATAACGTTCCAGAGCTTTTGAGGAATAGCGAGTGGCTCCACGTCGTCAACGCCCACGTCGAGTGCGACTGGGTGTGAATATTCTCCTTTCGCAATTTTGACCCAGTCAGGATTCATGACTAATCCCTGACCAACTGCGACAAGAGAAACCCCCGATGCGATAGCTTGCTCAGCCTGCTCTGGAGTTCTTATTTGCCCTGCGGCAAGGAAAGGGATACGCCCGCTGAGATGGTCTCGAACGATTTCAATGATTTTAGGACCTTTTGGCTCATCGACTGGTCTGGCTTCCAGTGCATCACCCAGTGAGACATGAAGGTAGTTGATACCAACGCCTATCAAGTTATCAATGAGCTGGAGAGAGTCTTTTATGCGCAAGCCATCTTCATGTGATTCGTCAACAGTGATCCGATAACCAAGCACAAAAGGACCAGTGGCATGTTCGGTAATAGTTTTACGCACTTCACTGGCAACAGCGAGAGGAAAACGCATACGGTTATCTAAAGAGCCACCCCAGCAATCGGTGCGCTGATTAAAATGCGGCGAGAAGAAATTCTGCAGTAAAAAGCCATGTGCGCCATGCAGCTCAACACCATCGAAACCAGCTTCAATAGCACGTCGTGTTGCTTCACCAAACGCCTTAACGATCGTGATAACTTCCTCATGTTGAAGTCCACGGGGCATAACTGAGGGCGCCGATGGACCGGCATCTCCGGGAACGGCACTTGCGGCAACAATGTCTGAAACGAGGTCCGGACTTGTTTTGACGCCCGCGTGGAAAATTTGCAGGATCGCCGGAGCACCCCCGCTTTTTGCTGCTGCTGCAAGTCGCTTCAGGCTGGGAATAAATTTGTCATCATAAGCAGCAAACTCATCGGTAAATCCAATACCATTTTCCTGTACATGCGTGCAACCGGTAATGACCAGCCCAATATCCTTCACACGTAAACGGTAATAAGCCTCTTCATCTTCAGATACCGTGCCGTCGACGTTACCAGACCAGGTCGTCATCGGTGCCATCACAATACGGTTACGTAAAGTAATACCTTGGCCAAGTAAGAATTTTTCAAAAAGTGCAGTGTGTTTCATTGATGACTTTCCTTACGCTAAATTTTTCTTAAAGAATGGAGCTAGCTTTTTAGCCGCAGTAGTTGCCCCTTCACCATCGTAGAGGTCCATGTGCGTCGCACCCGGGATGATATAGAATTCTTTTTGCTCAGAGGCTGCACTGGAATGCAGTTGCTGGCTATGCCAGAGTGATCCTGCTTTGCTACCGGCTATAATCAGAAGTGGTTGTGTGATGTAAACATCCGCCCCTTCAAATCCAGTAAAGGACGCCAGCGTGCTGATACTAGTCATTAACATCTGATTGGTTGATGTCGGGTAACTCCCGCGAGCTGTTAAATAGTAATCAGCGGCTTCCTGAAGGTCATATGGTGCTCTAGTGTCCCCAAGTTTAGGTACATAGTTGACATATACGGGGGCCCCTCCTGCGACTTCTTCCGAGCGCTGCTTAGCGACTGCATCCAGAGTTGGAATAAGCTCAGACTCATTTGTATTGCCTTCCCAGCCCTTGCGGGTTGCAGCACCCACATCGACCGCACTGACTGTTGCCAGCACTTTAATACGGCGCTCGGTCATGGCAGCTTTCACAGTAATACCACTACCGGCACAAACGCCCAGTGCACCGATGCGGGCGGTATCAACATAAGGCAGCGTAGTCAGATAATCGACAGCACTGTAAAAATCACCGACACGTTTCATAGGGTCATCAAGAAAACGAGGTAAACCACCGCTGGCTCCCTGATGTGACGCATCAAAGGCAAGCGTAACAAACCCTTCTCCCGCCAGCTTGAGCGCATACAGTCCTGCAGTCTGCTCTTTTACGCCCCCGCCAGGGTGGACGACAACGATAGCGGCATATTTTCGGTCTTCACGGAAATCTTTGGGAAAATAAACGTTACCCGACATCATAATCTCGTGATTTCTGAACATGACACTCTGTACGGTTACACCATCAATATGGGTTGTCGTTCCGGAAGCACGTGGCGTCGGGGCAAGCGCTGCTGTCCCCTTAGCTGCCATCAAAAAACCAACTGAAGCAACTGAGCTTCTCAGGATGAAATTTCGGCGGCTGAGTCCACCTGTTTTATTGCTCATAGCAAGACTCCTTCATTCATTTGATGACAGTGGTGAACAGGTCATTATTCATTTCAGAAGTCATCATACTTTGAATGATATTCAGAGATTAGATGCTTAATCATGCATAGGCTTAGAAGGGTATTTTCTTAATAATCTCGAATCGGCGAGATTCATGTAGTCGGGTCATGCATGCGGGAAGTTACACACTGTGGTATCTAAGAGCATCAAGTACCAGCATGAAGGCACGGGAATGCTGCTTCCGGCTGGGATAGTAAAGATGATAAGCAGGCCGTGGAGGGCACCAGTCAGCAAGAACCTGAACCAGCGTGCCATTTTTTATCTCGGCATCCACCGTGTCTTTTGGCAGGTATGCGAGACCTAGGCTATCAAGAGCCGCCTGACGCATCATACTTATTGTGGCAAATGTCCCCTGGCCATCAACGCGAACTTTAATCTCATTCCCCTCTTTGTAAAACTCCCATGTATAAACGCTTCCCAGCGTTGGCAGCCGTAACTTAATGCATCTATGGCGGCTAAGATCACTGGGGGTTAGAGGAAGCGCCTTCCCTTCAAAGTAAGAGGGTGAACCTACCACGGCAAAACTAAAGTTTTCCGCAAGCGGCAGGGAGATCATGTCCTTATCAACCTGCTCTCCGAGCCTAACTCCTGCGTCATAACGTTCTGCAACGATATCCTTAAGCCCATACTCGCTAATGATCTCAATATTAATATCAGGATATTCTAGGAGCATGGGCGCGAGTTTAGGCCAGAGAAGGGTTTCAGCTGCATGCTCAACCGAGGTGATGCGCACCGTACCAGCCGGCTTTTCACGCATACCACTGAGCGCTGCGATTTCATCCTCAATGTGATCGAAATGCGGACCGATACTATTGAGGAGACGTTCGCCAGCTTCGGTCACCGAGACGCTGCGGGTTGTACGCATCAGGAGGCGTATCCCCAGATGCGCCTCCAGTGTTCTGACTGTGTAACTTAATGCAGATTGTGAGATACCTAATTGCGCTGCTGCTTTGGTGAAGCTTTGTTCGCGTGCGACAGCGATAAAAGCTTGGTAATCGTTAATATTCTTTCTGCGCATTGATAACCCCTGTCAATTAATCAATGCTGATTATACCAGCTGGTGGCTTAATAGCGCGCGATGTGTATTAAACCTATTCAGACATTAGTCAAAATAAGGTTTCAATACTTCTTCAGCCCAGTTCATAAAAGCCCATACTCGTTGTGACAGATTGCGCGGATGCACGACGACGAAAGATGCATTTAGTGGATCGGGATGCAAGCCGGGCAGAACTTCTACCAACGTACTGCTTTTGATATGGGGAGCAAGTGCGGAATCCCCCCCCGAATTAATCCCCATCCGCCAGTCCTGCCTCATGGTAGGCCGGTACACTGTTGTACCATCATTGTGCCTGGTAACATTTTGCGCCGAAATTCCGCGAGTAATGAATCATTCGGTGTCGCTGGCTAAGAGGAATATAAAACTGTGGGACCGTCCGATAAGAACAACGTCCGCTCATGGCACGAAGCTGCCTGTCACGCTGTGACTGTACATCAGAGATCGACAGACAGCTTTGAGCGAGGCATAGCTTTCTCGCAACAGGGTGATGACGGCCTGACGCCAATAGCGCTCAACGATTTTATTTTTGAAGTAAACCGGCCGCCAGACGCCGTGTTTGAGGCACAACCCTCCGCGAATGACGGACAGATGAATGTGCGGATGCTGATTGAGCTGGGGCTAGTTGTTTGCAAAGGCGGGCCAGAGTTTATCGGGCATGGTGAAGGTGATGTGCTGCCATTCGCAGTCGGGTAGGATGTGCTGTTGCTCAGCAATCCATTGCTCGGTGGCTTTCATGCCACAGGCGTTGCAGCCTTTGCTTTTACAACTTTGGCAGAAGTATTTGGTGTGAGAACAGTGGGCAGAAGCGCAACAATAGCGGCGAACGCCCATGCCGCCGGTTCCGCAGGCGAGCATCCGCTCGACGACCAGTTTGGTCCATTCGGGGACGAGGTTGCCGTGTTTAGTGAGTAACTGGCCCCAGCCATCATCAATCTGGAAGAGGAGTTTTGCTGGTCGAGGTATGTGCATACACGGCAGTATAGCAAGCGACGATGGCTGAAAAAAGTCACTTTCTAACAGAGTCTTAGCTCCCGCCGCAGGCGGGCTATTGTTCAAGGCGGTTTTGAATTTATTGATCGGGTACTGATATCGACTCGTTCAGCCAGAAAATCCAGAAAAGCCCGCACACGCAACGGCAGATGACCACCCTGCCCGACATACACGGCATGGATTTCCTCTATATAGCCAGGATTGCAATCCTCAAGTACTGGTATCAGTCGGCCCGCACCGATATCCTCACGTACCTGAAAGGCAGCAAGACGCGCCAACCCTAGCCCAGCCAAGGCGAGACGATGCAACGCCTCGCCATCACTGACTTGAGCGTTGCCACTAATGGGTATCACGATATTCTTGTCACCCTGACGCAATAACCAGCCAGGTTGGACGCGTACGTAATTCGTTCCCAGACGATTGTGCTGGTATAAATCCTCTGGCGTCACTGGGGTACCATGGCGAGCCAGATAATCAGGCGACCCAACAATTATTTTGCATGTCTGACCCAATTTACGCGCCATCAGGTTAGAGCTTTTGAGCGGCCCCGCTCGCACGGCCACATCGGTACGTTCTTCCAGAAGATCGATGACCTCATCGGTCAGCATAATATCCAGCATGACCTCAGGATAACGCTCCAAAAATTCAGGTATCAGCGGTAGCAGGAAGTGATGCCCAAAGGGCACATTGGCATTGACCCTTAACCGACCACGTGGCGCGGCGTTTTCACTGGCACAGCGATCTGCCTCGTCCAAATCGGCAAGGATACGCACTACGCGCTCGTAGTAGGCACAGCCTTCTGGTGTCAGTTGCAGTTGTCGTGTGGAACGATTCACTAACCGTGTACCCAGCCGTTGCTCTAATCGTGCGACCAGCTTGCTGACAGCTGAGGGAGTTATACCACATACGCGGGCGGCTGCAGAAAAGCCGCCTAGCTCAATCACACGCACGAACACTTCTAATTCGCCGGAACGGTTGACTTCCTGGCGGGCCATATCTGCCTCCTTGATGAGTTTAATTCACAAATGCTATTCCGCTGAACAGTCTATCGTGATTGTGTCTTTGAATTCATAATTAATACACAATTTATTTTTGAGTTCACTAATATGAAAATGCATTTCAAATCATTTTTAACGACTTCATCGAGCATAGTTCTAACTTGGGGCCTTGTAGTGGGTACTGCCATGGTAACCACCACTGCGGTAGCTGCCACGCCGTCTTGGGTAGCAACCTGGGGGGCCAGCCCACAGCCTGTATGGGGTTCGAGTTTTCCGCTTCCCACCAATATACCAACCGAACTGCATGATCAAACAGTTCGCCAAGTGGCGCGTATCAGCCTGGGTGGAGAGCGTTTTCGTATCGTGCTATCCAATACCCATGGCAGTCAGCCACTCACCGTGGGCAAAGTAACCTTTGCACAGACACAGAACAACCACAGCATTGCGGCTGATAGCTTACGCACTGTGACATTTGGTGGCCAAGAAGCAGCGACGATCCTTCCTGGTGCTTTGTTGGTCAGCGATCCTGTAGCATCACACATACCTGCATTGACTGAGGTTGCCGTGAGTTTCTATCTACCGAAGGCTACCACTATGAGCACCTTCCACTGGGATGGACGTCAGACTAGCTGGATTGTTCCAGGAGATCAGACCTCAGCCCTGGAACTTAAGGTGACAGATGCTTCCACTCAGAGCACGACGGCACGTCCGCTGCTGGCAGGGGTTCAGGTTGAAACTGAACAGGCGGCGCAGACAGTTGTGGTTCTCGGAGATTCCATTACTGATGGTAACGCTGCAAGTCTGGACAAGAATAGCCGCTGGCCAGATTTCCTGGCTACTCGCCTTGCCTCGCATGGTATCAGTGTTATCAACTCTGGCATCTCCGGTGCCCGGCTTCTGTCTGACGGCATGGGTGTCAATGCATTGGCACGGTTGGACCGTGACGTGTTGGCTCAACCAGGAGTGCAAAGCGTTATTGTCATGATAGGGATTAACGACATTGCCTGGCCGGGTACCATTTTCGCTCCACAGAGCCCAAGACCCACACTCGAGGCGTTAACAGCCGGCTATCGCCAACTGGCTGAGCAGGTTCATGCTCGTGGTCTCCGTGTTATCGGTGCAACACTGACGCCATTCGAAGGGGCATTGCCTGGTACACCGATGGACAATTATTACCAACCAGAGAAAGAAGCCTTACGCCAACAGGTGAATACTTGGATACGCCAGAGTGGCACCTTTGATGCCGTTATTGATTTTGATAATGTGTTACGTGATCCTGAGCATCCTACCCGCCTGCTGTCGCGTTTTGACTCTGGTGACCGGCTCCATCCTGGCGATGAAGGTAACCGTGCGATGGCCGAAGCGGTTGATCTTAAAATCTTATTTCCCGGCAACAATACCTTATTGAAGCCCACCCACTAACAGGAACACCAAACTATGCTTTTACCCTCTATTGGCTAGGCAATCTGGAACTGATCAACCGCATCGTTAGCCGTCCATAATATGTGTGGGTAACGTCACATGATGGTCGGGGACATAAAATAGCCAGCTACTACCGGGAAAATATCAGCGGTACGAAACTTGACCGTCCGGAACAGGGACGCTTACTGATGGGCAGTCACCGCAATGATATTTTGCTGGTCGGGCTGATAGAGCAACACTAGCTGAGGATTGTCAGCCATAATGTAGCTACATCATGGCTGGCGCTGACAGATAATGCCCCTTCGGAGGCTGACTCGATCACCCACGCCGTGATAACTGCCATCAACAATATGCTTATCGACCTGATGATCCGCAAGATTATGTGTCTTACGAAAAAACGAGGCCTGACTTATTCGTTTCTCTTTGTCCGTCCTGATGGTACTCAACTCATCCAAATCGGCAAATTAATAGAAGCTGAACATATCAAACCTGTGATCGACAAGGTGTTCCCCTTTGCAGAGGCTAAGGAGGCTCTTGCCTACCTTGCACAGGGGCACGCGAAAGGAAAAGTGGTCGTTAAGATGCAGGAGTGATAACAACTGAATTCTAAATCTGTGAAAGGCGATAATCACCAAGAACAATCTCCGCAAATTTGATCATATATCACAGCTATTAAGTAGCTAGATTGATAGAACTCACAGCTCAGAGTAGCCAGTCAGATACTTTGCATTGTCGGTTTTGCATGAGCAGTTCACCCGAAACTCTGCGTGAGAGGCATGCATTAACAGCTCTACTTAAAGATTTCGCTGTGATGGGCAGTCAGCTTGCGTGTATGTATTATCCATAACTGTACAATCAGCTGGAACATAAATTCTCAATTGCACTGTTGCTGAGTGTGAACACTGATTTAACGCTGACGCTGTTCTATCTATAATGGCCTGCCGGGGGCCAAGACGCCACTCTTCGCTATTATAAAAAGATTCCTGAGATGACTTCAGCTCGGAGTGTAACGGTCAACTAAAATCGGACACGGATTTAGGCTCATTCTTGTAGCCGACGTTCATGTGCATTCGGCTATATATTTCCCAGCCGGTAATGCCGCCGTTTCAGATTATAAAAACTGTCAATATAATCGATAACGTCTGCAATAAGGTAGTTTAGAATTTTATATATAGATTCAATTTTGGTGTCACTGTACGGTGTTTTGTAAACTCCACGTGCTAATCAGCCAAAGTGCAGTAGGGTAGTAACAGTAGATAAATCAAATGGTTATGTAAGTGTAGGTTAAAGCGTAGGTTTTATTAATTTTATATAAATAACCGTTATTTATCAGTGTAAACACACAAATTCATCATCTTTTACGAAACATCAGCACTGCTGTCAGTGCTTCTTACCCATCCATCAAGCTTATCCGCCCATTCCTACATCATCACTTTCTGTTCATCGAGATAAATTGCATGGTTAAAATAATAATGAATCTGATGTTGGGTTTTAAATCAGACGGCGTAATATTTATTTTGTGAGCTAATAGCAATTTTGTACAGGCTCACAATATACAAATTAGTTGAGCGAATATTATCTATCTGCACCCGCAAACTCATAAGGCGTGATTATTTGCTCTCTGTTTGCATCCAAATAATCAGCCCACCATTGCATCATGAGTAATCGCTCTTCCATATGAACGGCCAAATGAGTGTAGGCTCCCCGAACTTCATTGCGCTCCATATGGCTCATCTGCCGCTCGACGGCATCTTTTGACCACAGTCGTGACTCAGTTAATGCACTGCATGCCATTGCTCGGAAACCATGTCCACATACTTCAGTTTTGGTGTCATAGCCGATAGTTCTTAATGCTTTATTTATAGTATTTTCACTCATCGGCTTATAGGGATTGTAATCACCGGGGAAAACTAATTCGTAGTCTTTTGATATCTCATATAGCTGGCGAAATAAGGCTAATGCCTGTTTTGATAACGGTACTAAATGAGGTAAGCCCATTTTTGCTCCTCGGCCAGAATAACGAACTTCAGGCAGCTCTTCCCTGTTTCCAGGAATAATCCACAGCGCTTTATCAAAATCAATTTCACACCAACGGGCAAAACGTAATTCACTGGAGCGGACAAATACCGTCAATGTCAGCATCACTGCCAAACGAGTTAATTCACGACCTTTGGTATAGTTTTCTATACGCTGTAATAGCTCAGTCAGCCGGTTGAATGGTAACGCTGGGCGGTGTTGTGTTTTTCTTGGTTGAACCGCACCTTTTAAGTCATGCGCGGGGTTATAACTAATCAAACCCTCCTGTACGGCATAGCGGAATATGGCAACTAATGTTGGTCCTAAACGTGCAGCGGTAACTGCATTTCCTTTCTCAGCAACGGTGCGTAATGGTGCAATTAAATCGCGAGTCTGTAACTTTGCGATACCGTGGGAGCCAATTAGGGGGAATAAATGATTCTCCATCGCGCTCAGTATTTTTGTTGCGGTGATGGGTTTCCATTCGGCATGTCCCAGTGTTCCGGTATGCCATCTACGCGCTACTGTTTCAAATGTATCTCCTGGCTGGGCAACTTGCTTATCTGCTTTTTTTTGTTCTTTGGGATCAACACCTGCCACAATAAGTGTCTTAGCTGCATCACGTCTTTTTCTCGCTTCACTGAGTGAAACATCGGGATAGACGCCAAAAGCTAAAGTTCCCTGACGACCACCAAACCGATAATTCATCCGCCAGTATCTGGCACCGTTGGGCTGGACAAGTAGATATAAACCCGCACCGTCAGTGAGTTTGTATGCTTTATCTTGAGCGGTAGACGAACGTACTTTCAAATCAGTTAGTGGGGCCTTAGCCATTATTGATTGCTCCAGATGCTAAGTTGAAGGTGAGTTTTATTATGAAGATGATTGGTAACCGAATGATGAATAAGAGGAAAAAATTTATCGGATAGCGGTGCCTGATCTTGACATATGGCTAATGAACAGTAAGTAGGGACAGTAAGACACATAGGTTTAGCCTCTTGTTTGATGGTATCTCAATACCAAACCAATAATACCATCATAAATACCATCATCAAAATGAGCTCTGGAGAACCCGGTTGAGATGTAGTGAGACGACGGATAGCTAAATAGTCTTTGTTTTTATTTGATTTTTAAGTGATTTGAATCTGAATGAGACACTATGAGAAGCGGTTGTGGTGTCCCCGACTGGAATCGAACCAGTAACTAGCCCTTAGGAGGGGCTTGTTATATCCGTTTAACTACGGGGACCCGTTTATCGGCAGGTTTTACGACCGATGAAGTAGGCTGCCGGGGCATTATACGCATTTTGACCGAGATAATAAGCAGTTAGCTGCCTGTTTGGTTACTCTGTCACCAACTCATGGTGAATAATGGGTGTCAGTAAGCAAAAAACATCTGTGCATAACCGCCAAACTCGGACAGTTATTCTTGTTGGGACGATGAATCTTTATCCACTTTGTCACCTTTTTTAGGTTGATGTGTCATATCACTGCGGATTTGCGCGTGACTTATCAGGGCAAAAATAAAGGTGCCGCCGATAATGTTGCCTGCAAGTGTCGGTAAGGCGAAGGGGTAAACAAATTGCTGCCAGGGTATTGAGCCGTTAAATACCAAGTAGAAAATCTCCACTGAGCCAACCACAATATGGGTCAGGTCACATAAAGCCACTAAATAGGTCATCAGGAAAATCACCCAAATCTTGGCACCGCCAGCCGAGGGCATCATCCATACCAAGGTGGCAATGATCCAGCCTGAAAATATACCCTTAGCAAACATCTCACTCGCAGAACTCTTCATTACGCCTTGAGCAATGCTGACAAACGCGGCGCGTGTGGCTTCGTCAAATATTGGCATATGAATAAAGGAATAAGCTGCTACCCCTGTGCCGATCAAATTACCCAATAGCACTAGCCCCCAGAGACGAAATAGCAGGATGAAATTTTGGCGGCTAGGTTTTTGCATTATCGGCAGCACGGGTGTGACGGTATTTTCGGTAAACAGCTGCTGGCGGGCCATAATGACAATAATAAAACCAAAGGTATAACCGATATTTTCCAGCAAAAAACTGGCCGCTGTATCGGGTAGTTTTGCGTGAAAAATACCCTTGGCAATCAGTGATGCGCCCATAGAAAGCCCTGCGGCAATCGCTGACCATAAGAGTGCAAAACTGTCGCGCTCTAACTCTTTTTCACCATCGACGCGGATAATTTCATGAATAGCCGCGGCCTTGGAGGGCAGTTTTCTTGCATTCACTTCAATTTCATTTCCTTCATGCCGCTTATCACTTTCCACTTTTAAATCGCCCTTATCTTGAGGCTGTTTTTTATTACTCATTGGGGATTCCTGGTTAGTCGGGGAAATAAGGTAATAGCCAAGTAATAAGCATAGTTGCAAATGATTGTTCGCGAATTTTGGGGCGATGAATCGCAAGTAAAAAGCCAATGAGTTTCGATGTTGTTGGTTTTTTCTACAGAATATTGATCTTAACCCGAATATTACCTCTATAAGGGTAGGGATAGCGTTAGACCCATACTACGTAAGGATTAAGCCTTTATGTTATCATTCGGTTTTCCTGAACTGACAATCCTACGGTGGAAGACAATCCCTCATGCTGGAAGCTAAAAATCTGACCTGCATCCGAGATGAAAGAAGCTTATTTCAACAGCTCAGTTTCTGTGTGGCTGCGGGGGAGATTGTGCAAGTCGAGGGGCAAAATGGGGCAGGTAAAACCAGCCTATTGCGTATTTTAGCGGGGCTTGCCGATGCTGATGAAGGGCAGGTGAATTGGCAGGGAGAGAATATTCGCCGCGATCGCGCCCGTTATCATCAGGATTTACTCTTTTTAGGCCATCAGCCGGGAATCAAGTCTGTACTGACCCCTTTTGAAAATTTAGCGTTTTATCAGTCTGTTTTTCAGCAGGTTGATAGCGCCACGATCTGGCAGGCATTAGCTCAGGTGGGGTTGGTGGGATATGAAGATTTGCCCGTGTCACAGTTATCCGCAGGCCAACAACGACGGGTGGCTTTGGCCCGTTTGTGGTTAAGCCCGGCTCCGCTATGGATTTTGGATGAACCTCTAACGGCAATTGATAAACAGGGCGTTAGTACCTTGTTGGCTCTATTTGTGGACCATGCCGCCAAAGGTGGCATGGTGCTGCTCACCACCCATCAGGATTTGGATGGTGTGGGGCAGCATGTGCGTAAAATCCGTTTAACCAACACGCAGGAGAATTAATGTTTATTAGCGTGTTGCGCCGTGAATTGAAAATTGCCTTCAGAAAAGGCGCAGAAATCGTGAATCCGCTCTGGTTTTTTCTGATTGTCATCACCTTGTTTCCATTGGGTATTGGCCCTGAACCACAGCTATTGGCGCGAATTGCGCCGGGTATAATTTGGGTCGCAGCATTACTGGCGTCGTTATTATCATTGGAGCGATTATTTCGTGATGATTTCCACGATGGCTCTCTTGAGCAGTTGCTGTTGTTGCCCAGCCCGCTGGCACTCACGGTGTTAGGCAAAGTGTGTGCTCACTGGGTGGTTACCGGGCTGCCTTTACTGATTTTATCGCCATTGGTGGCTTTATTGCTTTCCCTTGACAGTAACACTGCCATTGCCATGGCGCTGACACTGCTATTGGGGACGCCAACCTTAAGTTTTATCGGGGCAATTGGTGTGGCGCTGACGGTTGGGTTGCGCAAAGGTGGGGTTTTGCTGAGTTTATTGGTGTTACCGCTGTATATCCCGGTATTGATATTTGCTACTGCGGCCATTGATGCAGCTTCAATGGCCCTGCCCATTGATGGTTATTTGGCTATTTTGGGCGCGATGTTAGCGGGAAGCGCGACACTGACCCCTTTTGCTACCGCTGCTGCATTGAGAGTGAGCGTGCACTAGCTATTTAGGGTTGGTGGCAAGCTGATTATGAGTAAGAAACAATTTATAAAAAGAAAAGAGTACCGATTTTCAGAAGCTTAAACGCGGTAGCCAACGCCAGTCAGAGCAGATTGTGCGCCGTACCCTGCACCGGTATTGCCAATGTGGCGATGCCCGTCCAATTTTAACGTGAGCAATGAAAAATGTGGAAATGGTTTCATCAATTCGCTAAACCCGAACGGCTTTATCAACTGTGTGGCCGGTTTATTCCATGGCTGAGCATAGCCGCAGTTATCTGCTTGATTGTGGGCTGGGTGTGGGGTTTCGGTTTCGCCCCATCGGATTACCAGCAAGGTAATAGCTTCCGTATCATGTATTTACATGTTCCTGCGGCGATTTGGTCGATGGGAATTTATATGTCGATGGCTATCGCGGCGTTTGTCGGTTTGGTCTGGCAAATGAAAATGTCCGATAACGTCGTGGCGGCCATGGCCCCTGTGGGCGCGGTGTTTACCTTTATTGCCTTGGTGACCGGTTCAGCTTGGGGTAAGCCCATGTGGGGAACTTGGTGGATCTGGGATGCGCGGCTGACCTCCGAGCTGGTGCTGTTGTTCCTGTATCTGGGCGTGATAGCCCTGTACAACGCGTTTGAAGACCGCAAACTGGCGGGGCGAGCTGCCGGTATTCTGGTGCTGGTCGGCGTGGTCAATATCCCCATCATTCATTTCTCTGTTGTGTGGTGGAATACCTTGCATCAAGGTTCGACCAACATGCAGCAAAGCATTGATCCGAGTATGCGCTCCCCTCTGCGCTGGGCTATTTTTGGCTATCTATTTTTCTTTATCACCCTGACATTAATGCGCCTGCGTAATTTGATTTTACAGCAAGAGCGCCATCGCCCTTGGGTTGCCGCTTTATTACGTAAGGAGCCTCGTGTATGAATCCGGCCTTTAACTCTTGGGCGGCATTTTTTGCCATGGGTGGCTATGGCTTTTATATCTGGCTGGCGGTGGCTGCATCCCTATTATCCTTGTTGGGCCTCTGGGTACATACCCTCTGGCAACATAAACAACTATTAGCGGATATTCAGCGCCGTGAAGCGAGAGAGCAACGTATTCGCCAGGCAAATCAGACCCAAGGTGAGCAAGTCAAAATTGCCCCCCGTTCGCAGGAGAAACAACAGTGAACCCACGTAGAAAAAGTCGGCTCTATTTAGCGATTGTGGTTCTAATTGGTCTCGGCTTGACCACCACTCTGGTGCTGTATGCGCTGCGTTCTAATATTGATTTGTTTTATACCCCCGGTGAAATTTTGCAGGGCAAAGGTGAGCGCCATGAGAAGCCCGAAATCGGTCAGCGCTTGCGCATTGGCGGCATGGTGATGCCGGGGTCGGTGAAACGTGACGATAAAACGTTGGAAATGAGTTTCAAGGTTTACGATGCACGTGGTGTGGTTACCGTGACTTACACCGGCATTCTGCCGGACTTGTTCCGCGAGGGGCAGGGCGTGGTGGCGCAAGGGGTCTTTGCTGAAGGTAATACCATCAATGCCAAAGAAGTCTTGGCAAAACACGATGAAAAATATACCCCACCGGAAGTGAAAGAGGCGATGAAAGAGAATCATACCCGCCCAGCGGAGGCCTACAGCAGCGCCAACAGCGAGGGTAATGCCTCATGATGCCTGAAATTGGCAGTTTCTTGTTATGTTTGGCGTTGGCTATCTCACTATTGCTGAGTCTATATCCGCAGTGGGGAGCTGCGCGGCAGGATGCGCGTATGATGGCCACCGGCCGGCCATTGACCTACGGTTTGTTTGCCACCATTGCACTTTCATTTATATGCCTCACATATGCGTTTGTGGTGAATGATTTCACCGTCTCTTATGTGGCGGCAAACTCGAATTCACATCTGCCAGTGTATTACCGGATTGCTGCCACTTGGGGCGCGCACGAAGGGTCTTTACTGTTGTGGGTTTTGCTGCTCAGTTGTTGGTCACTGGCGGTGGCGCTGTTTAGCCGCTCAATGCCGGATGATGCCGTCGCCCGGGTGCTGTCAGTGTTGGGAATGATAACGGGGGGGTTCCTGCTGTTTATTATTCTGACCTCGAATCCGTTCAACCGCACCTTGCCGGACTTCCCCATTGATGGTAACGATTTGAACCCGTTGTTGCAGGATGTCGGGCTGATTTTCCACCCGCCTTTGCTCTATATGGGTTATGTCGGTTTCTCGGTAGCATTTGCGTTTGCCATCGCCTCTTTAATGGCAGGGCGGCTTGACAGTGCTTGGGCTCGTTGGTCACGCCCGTGGACTCAGGCGGCGTGGGTGTTCCTGACCATGGGGATCGTGCTCGGTTCGGCCTGGGCTTATTATGAGCTTGGCTGGGGCGGCTGGTGGTTCTGGGATCCGGTAGAGAATGCTTCGTTTATGCCTTGGTTGGCGGGCACCGCACTGATTCATTCGTTGGCTGTCACCGAAAAACGCGGGACATTCAAAGCATGGACGGTATTACTGGCCATTACCGCGTTTTCTTTGTGTCTGATGGGGACATTCCTGGTGCGCTCCGGTGTGTTGGTTTCGGTGCATTCTTTCGCCTCTGACCCGGCGCGCGGCATGTTTATTCTGGCCTATCTGGTGATTGTCATCGGCGGTTCCTTACTGCTGTATGCCGTTAAAGGTGCGCAGGTGCGCAGCCGGACTCAGCATGAAGTGTTCTCGCGCGAGACATTCTTGCTCGGTAATAACGTGTTGTTGATTGCGGCCATGTTGGTGGTATTGCTGGGCACATTACTGCCACTGGTACACAAACAGCTGGGATTGGGCAGTATCTCCATCGGCGAACCTTTCTTTAATACTATGTTTACCTGGCTGATGGCACCGATGGCCCTGTTAATGGGGATTGGGCCGTTAGTTCGCTGGCGGCGTGATCAACCGAGTAAATTATACAGACGCTTGGGTGTGGCGCTGGTGGTCACCTTATTGATGTCGATATTGGTGCCGTGGTTGCTGCAAGATACTATCGCCGGCATGACCGTGGTCGGGCTGATGATGGCCATCTGGGTGATTATCCTTACCGTGATGGAGTTGCACGAGCGCGCGACTCATCGCCACAGCTTCTGGCGCGGACTGAGGCTGCTTTCCCGCAGTCATTGGGGCATGGTGTTAGGTCACCTTGGGGTGGCTGTGACCGTGATTGGCATTGCATTTAGTCAGAATTACAGTGTCGAGCGCGATGTGCGCATGAAAGCCGGTGATAGCATTGATATCCACGATTATCACTTCGTATTCCGCGATGTTCACGATATTAAAGGGCCAAATTATACCGGCGGTGTCGGTATTATTGATGTCACTCGAAACGGTAAACCTGAAGCCACCTTACATGCAGAAAAACGCTATTACAGTGTGTCGCGTTCGATGATGACGGAAGCGGCTATTGATGGCGGCCTGACTCGAGACCTTTATGCCGCATTAGGTGAAGAACTGGATGACGGCTCATGGGCGGTGCGCTTGTATTATAAGCCATTTGTTCGCTGGATTTGGTATGGCGGGGTGTTCATGGCCATCGGCGGCATCTTCTGTATGTTCGATCCCCGTTATCGGATGAGTAAAAAGTTAAAACGCGGCGCTGCAACGGAGGCTGAATAATGAAACTCAATAAGCTGATGTTCATTCCGTTAGTGCTGTTTTTGCTGCTGGTCGTCGCTTTTCTTGTGCAATTGACCCGAAATGCGAATGGCGATGACCCCACGATGCTGGAGTCGGCGCTGATTGGCAAACCGGTACCGGCCTTTAAATTAGAATCCCTTGAACAGCCGGGAAAAACCTTTGATCAAGCGGTTTTGCATGATGGGAAGCCAATGTTGCTCAATGTTTGGGCAACCTGGTGTCCGACGTGCCGTGCCGAACATGAATATCTGAATAAATTGGCGGCGCAGGGCATCCGGGTCGTGGGGTTGAACTATAAAGACGACCGCACCAAAGCGGTACAGTGGCTCAATTCGCTGGGAAATCCTTATGCTCTGAGTTTGTATGATGGTGATGGCATGCTGGGGTTGGATCTGGGCGTTTATGGCGCGCCGGAAACTTTCTTGATAGATGGCCAGGGCATTATTCGTTATCGCCATGCCGGTGATCTCAATGACCGTGTTTGGCAGCAGGAAATTTTGCCACTGTATAAAAAGTATCAGGGGGGCGCATGAGATTATTCAGTCTGGTACTCGGCCTGATATTAAGCTGGGGTATTTTGGCGACCAATGTTTTTGCGGCTATCGATACCTACACCTTTAGCTCGGTGGAGCAGGAACAGCAGTATCGTGAGTTAACCGAGCAACTGCGCTGCCCTAAATGTCAGAACAACAGCATTGCTGATTCCAACGCCACCATTGCCGCTGATATGCGTGGCAAGGTGTATGAGCTGCAACAGCAGGGCGATTCCAAACAGCAAATCATTGATTACATGGTAGCCCGATACGGCAATTTCGTGACATATGAGCCACCTGTCACTGTCGCAACTTTGATTCTGTGGGTGGGGCCGGCATTGTTTGTCCTGATTGGGGCGGTCATTGTTGTGCTACGTGCCCGGCGGCGGGTAGAGAAAAATGCGGCACTTTCGCCGCAGGAGCAGCAACGGCTACAGACTCTACTGGCTGAACAAGATGCTACTGTCAAAAAACAGATCTCGGCTCAACATGAGAAGATGAACAGGAAACAACCATAATGGCTTTTTGGCTGATAGTAATTATTTTGCTGGCGGTCGCGGGGGCTTTGTTGGTCATTCCGGCGATGCGACAAGAGACGAATTCACCGGCTACCACCCGAGATGAGCTGAATAAGGCGATTTATCAAGACCGATTGTCTGAATTGGCCGAAGACGAAGCCCAAGGTGTGGTGGAGCAGCGGCCTGAATTAATTCAGGAATTGCAACAAAACCTGCTGACAGATATCCCACAGGAATCTATTGTGGACACAAGCCCCATTAACCGCTGGGTTTTATTACCGGGTGTGGTGATTTTGGTCGTGGTGTCAGTCGGGCTATATCTGAAAACCGGAGGTTTGTCACAAGTGCAGGCGTGGCATCAAGTTGAGGCGCAGATGCCCGAGTTGCGGGCCAGAGTGGCCAATGAACGGGCGGAACCTCTGACAATGGAGGAAGTCGCGCGTTTGGGGCTGGGGTTACGCACTTCATTGCAGCAAGATACCGGTAACATCAATGATTGGATGATGCTGGGCAGAGTAGGGATGGCACTGAACAATGCTACCACTGCAACACAGGCTTTTGCTAAAGCTTACCAGCTTGCGCCCGATAATGATGATGTTAGGTTCGGTTATGCCGAAGTGCTGACTCGATCCAATGATCCGCAGGATAATCAATTAGCAACCACGATGTTACGCACCATGGTTGGGCAGGATCACACCAACTTGCGTGCCATGAGTTTATTAGCTTTTAATGCTTTTGAGCAGGGCGATTTTAAACAAGCCATTGGCGCGTGGGAAGTTATGCTAAAATTGCTGCCTGCTGGTGATTCTCGAATAGAAGTGATAAAACGCAGTATTGCACAAGCGAAATCGCAGGCTGGGCAGGAAACAGCTACACTGGAAATAGAGGTCTCATTATCACCTGAGGCCGCCCAGAAACTACCCCAACAGGGGGCGCTGATTATTTCGGTAACGGACGGAAAAACCCCAATCCCGGTCGCGGTAAAACAGCTGCCTTTGAGCCGATTCCCGTTATCAGTCACTCTGGATGATAGTAATGCAATGATGCAGGAGCGTTTGCTCTCCTCTTTGCAGCAGGTGAATGTGCGTGCCCGAATTTCATTAGACGGCACAGCTAATTCGCAGTCAGATGACTGGTTTGGTGAAAGTGGTGTGCAGGATTTCGGTACGAAAGGGCAGCCCCAGACAATTAATGTTCAGATAAACAAACAGATCCCTTAAATATAAGGGGCTGGAAGAATTTCATGGAGAAAGATATGAACTACCGCCTGATTGGGCTGGCTTTTGCAACCGTACTGTTAGTCGGGTGTGCCAGTAGCTCGCCGGATCACATGGAGCAGGGTCGCTCTGATCCACTGGAAGGTTTTAACCGGGCAATGTTCAATTTTAACTATGAGGTTCTTGACCCCTATATTGTGCGCCCGGTGGCGGTTGTTTGGCGTGATTACGTGCCACAACCTGCGCGTAATGGGATGAGTAACTTCCTGGGTAACCTTGAAGAGCCCGCCAGCATGGTCAACAGTTTCCTGGTGGGAGACCCGTACAATGCGATGAAGCACTTTAACCGCTTCTTCCTGAATACTATTTTGGGGATGGGCGGCTTGATTGATGTGGCTGGTATGGCCAATCCAAAACTGGCCAAAAAAGTTCCGAACCGCTTTGGTAGCACGCTGGGGCATTATAATGTCGGCTATGGCCCTTATGTCGTATTACCGGCCTATGGCAGCTTCACTCTTCGTGAGGATGGCGGCGATGCGGCGGATTTCGTCTATCCGGTGCTCAGTTATCTGACTTTCTGGATGTCAGCAGGGAAATGGGCGCTGGAGGGGGTCGAAACCCGTGCGCAGCTATTAGATTCAGATGGCTTGCTACGTAACTCATCCGATCCGTATCTGATGGTGCGCGAAGCATACTTCCAGCGTAATGATTTCCTGGCGAATGGCGGGCAATTGAAACCGGAAGTTAATTCTAATGCTCAGGCTATTCAGGGTGACTTAGAAAGTATCGATTCACCCAACTGATAGATGTTGTGGTTCAGACAAATAAAAAAGCGCCTAAAGGCGCTTTTTTTGTCAGCAGCATAAATAATGCTGTTAATGAGGGCTATCAGAAGGCGTAGTTGAAGTTCACACCGTACAGCAGTGCGCTACCTTTAGAGTCAAACTGATAGGTTGTCCCGCCCAATGCGGCAGGCGTTTTTTCCGAGATATGCACGTTCTGGCCGTGCATATAGGAAACTCCGACGTCAACTGATGCATCTTTGTTGAAAGCGTAGGTGGTACCGGCACTTATCCAGAAACGGTCTTGGTCTGGAATCGAGATAGTGCGGTTATCAGCGGGCACTGGGCTATCATCAAAGGCAATACCGGAACGGAAGGTCCAGTTATCATCGTAATAATAGGTGGTACCCAGCGCGATACGGTAAGCATCGTGGAAGCCTTCTTGCTTCTCAAACAGCGTCTGGCCGTTGGTCCCGGTTGCTTTCAGCTCTTTGAACTGACTCCAACTGGTGTAGGCCAGGCTATAGTGAATAGCCCACTGTGGTGCCACTTTATTATAACCAGACACTTCCCACACTTCCGGCAGGTTCAGGGTTAATGCGCCGGGAACAACTCGGCCGCCTGTGCCACTTGGTGGTGGTAATTGGCTGCTGAAATCGCCATCAAAATCGATTTTTACTTTAGAACGATAGGTGAGGCTGTAACGGTTTTCTTTATCAACTTCATACAGAACGCCCGCATTCCAGCCATAGCCCCATTTTGTCCCTTCCATACGGGTGACTTCAGTGCTGGCTGGGATAACCCCACGGCCTGCTTCACCAATATGGCGCACAATCTTGGCATCAGCATAAACCGCATTGAAGCCCAGGCCGAAACTGAAGTTTTCATTCAGGCGATAAGCACCGCTCAGATTGAGGTTCGCAGTTTTCAGGTCAGTCTGGCCCCCCAAAGAACCGGCAATATAATCATCATTAAATTCAGTCGCCAAACCGTAGTTTGAAGTGCCGGAAGCCCCAATTGCCCATTGCTCATTCAGTGGCATAACGAAGTGGATATTCGGGATCCACTCTGATGGCGCGATGTTTTTGGCATTGGTACTTCTGCCCGACAGGGGAGATGTGCCGCTGATATCAACGTTCGGATCGACATACACCACACCGCCTGAGAAAGAAGGGCGGTCGAATAAAGTCATTGCGGCGGGGTTGCGGCTACCCACGGAAGCATTGTCAGCAACAGCGCCTTCACCAGAGAAAGAGCGGCCCAATGCAGCTGCTGAATATTCATTTAGCTGAAAGCCAGCCGCAGAAACGTTCGAAGAAACCAGTGCTACTGCAGCTGCCAGAGCTGATCGGGTAAACAGGTTTTTCTGGTTCATGACCAAAACCTCATTGTTTTATTTAAACTATGTTACATACCGTAACAAGAGAATGCGGGATTGTAGGGTCCGTTATCGGTCAGACAAAGCAGACCAGTGGCTGAAGTATAGGTCCGACCTGTGCGAGTGTTGCAAGTATGTTTTAGTATTTGGGCGGTTTTGATTGCAAAAAATAGACGTAGTTAACAAAAAACTCACAATTTAGCAGCAATTAATACATTATTGATGAGTGAACAAACAATTTTACCGTGATTTCCGTCACTTAATAGGCCTATAAACAGTAAGTCCTAGTACCCAATGACTGACGGTAGTAAAATAGCAAATAGAGAAAATATTTTTTGCACCCTGTCTTATTTGTTTGCGCTAATTGTCATTTGCGCTGCCTGATAGGCAATTTGCACCTATTTTGAAATGTCCGTTGAGGAGAATTGAAGATGTCAGATGCAATTAATCGCTGTAGCGCGGAAGAAACCGCAGCCTGCTGCTGTATAGATGTGGGTACTATCATGGACAATACTGATTGCACCGCGTCCTATAGCTGTGTATTCGATAACCGTGCAGAAGCTGAAGCGATGCTGAAAACGCTAACTGAAAAAGCGCGTGCTGTTGAGTCTGAGCCTTGCCTGATTGAACATAAGCTGGAAGAAACTGAAGGTGGCGTGCGTTTAACCGTTGATTTCACCTTTGCCTGTCAAGCAGAAACCATGATTTTCCAGTTGGGCTTGCGTTAATAAGCACCTGACTGTGAGACGAATCAGATAAGTTGAATAACCTTAAAACGCGGAGTTTTTACTTCGCGTTTGTTTTTGTCCTATTTCCGCTGTGAATACCCGCCTGTTCTTATTTCTCCTCATTTTTATTGTGAAAAGTTGCTCCTGCTCCCACTTTCCTATTCTATAGGTTTACCAAATGTAAATGTTTGGTTAACAATAATTGGATCAGGTCAGACCTGTTATTTGTTATGCTTTAATAAAAGCCACTTAGACTTATCGGGAGCATTTATGAGTAAGCCATTACCGCTAGTGACGCGCCAGGGCGATCGCATTGCAATAGTCAGCGGCCTGCGAACCCCTTTTGCCAAGCAGGCAACTGCTTATCATGGCGTGCCAGCTGTAGATTTAGGCAAAATTGTGGTCAGTGAATTATTAGCCAGAAGTGGTGTTGCTCCTGAATTAATTGATCAACTGGTGTTTGGCCAAGTAGTACAAATGCCCGAAGCACCCAATATCGCGCGAGAAATCATTCTGGGCACTGGCATGAGTGTGCATACTGATGCTTATAGTGTTTCTCGTGCCTGCGCGACTAGCTTTCAGGCGGTGGCTAATGTAGCGGAAAGCATCATTGCAGGCTCCGTCACAGTGGCGATTGCGGGGGGCGCGGATTCTTCTTCCGTTTTGCCCATTGGGGTCAGTAAAGCACTGGCGCGAACCTTGGTTGATGTTAATAAAGCACGAACCTTATCCCAGCGCTTGAAATTGTTCAGCAGACTAAAATTGCGCGATTTGCTCCCGGTTGCCCCCGCCGTCGCTGAATACTCGACCGGTTTGCGTATGGGCGATACCGCTGAGCAGATGGCTAAAACCTATGGTATCAGTCGTGAAGATCAGGATGCTTTAGCCCTGCGATCCCATCAAATGGCGGCACAGGCTTGGCAACAGGGGTTATTGCAAGATGAAGTGATGACTGCCTATATCCCACCTTATCGTGATGCTATCACTGAAGATAATAATATTCGTAAAGATTCCACCATGGCGCAATATGCCAAATTGCGACCAGCATTTGACCGCAAACACGGGACTGTCACGGCAGCGAACAGTACGCCACTGACAGATGGTGCGGCGGCGGTCATGATGATGAGTGAATCAAAGGCAAAAGCGCTGGGTTTGCAGCCATTAGGTTACCTACGTAGTTTTGCTTTTTCGGCTATTGATGTCTGGCAAGACATGCTTTTAGGCCCATCCTACGCCACTCCCCTCGCACTGGATCGCGCCGGAATTACCTTGGCAGATTTAACGCTTATCGATATGCATGAAGCTTTTGCCGCGCAAACACTGGCTAACCTGAAAATGTTTGCCAGTGACAGCTTCGCGCGCGAGAAACTAGGGCGCAGTCAGGCTATCGGTGAAGTTGATATGAGTAAATTCAACGTGTTAGGCGGTTCTATTGCTTACGGTCACCCCTTTGCTGCAACCGGCGCACGTATGATTACTCAAACATTACATGAATTACGTCGCCGTGGCGGGGGATTAGGATTAACGACCGCATGTGCTGCGGGTGGTTTGGGTGCGGCGATGATTTTGGAGGTGGAATAATGAGCCAGCAAGATAGCCTTAATAGCGGCGAAAACACTGCCATGGTGGAGGCCGCGCCTCCGGCCCATTCAGTATTCACTCTCAACATCCGGCCCGATAATATCGGTGTTATCACCATTGATGTTGTCGGTGACAAAGTGAATACCTTAAAAGCTGAATTTGCAGAACAAATTTATGAAATATTGCAACAAGCACAGACTTTGAGCCAATTGCAGGGCTTAGTGATTATTTCGGGTAAACCGGACTCCTTTATTGCTGGTGCTGATATCACCATGATTGCCGCTTGCCGCACTGCGCAAGACGCTCGCGTGCTGGCTCAGAAAGGGCAATCCATTCTGGCCCAAATCGCCGCATTCCACATCCCTGTCGTCGCGGCTATTCACGGGGCTTGCCTCGGCGGCGGCCTGGAGCTGGCGCTGGCATGTCATAGCCGTATTTGCTCACAAGATGATAAAACCGTGCTCGGTTTGCCGGAAGTACAGCTTGGGCTGCTGCCGGGGTCTGGTGGCACCCAGCGCTTGCCGCGTCTGGTGGGGGTCAGCAAGGCGCTGGACATGATATTGACGGGCAGGCAAGTCCGTGCGCGTCAGGCACTTAAAATGGGGCTGGTGGATGACGTCGTTGCGCAGGATATTTTGCTTGATGTAGCTATCGAGCGGGCAAAAGCGGGTTGGCTTGATAAACCAGTATTGCCATGGCAGCAGCGGTTGCTTAGTGGCCCCCTAGGTAAAGCATTATTATTTAACATTGTGCGTAAGAAAACGCTGGCGAAGACAAAAGGGCATTATCCAGCGGCCGAACGTATTATTGAGGTTGTGCGTAAAGGGCTGGATCACGGTGGGCCAGCCGGTTATGAAGCCGAAGCGAAAGCTTTTGGTGAGCTGGCAATGTCCCCTGAGTCAGCCGCATTACGCAGTTTGTTTTTTGCGACCACCTCGCTTAAAAAAGAAACCGGTGGTCAAGCACAGCCGCGCGCCATTCATCGTGTTGGGGTGCTAGGCGGTGGTTTGATGGGGGGCGGTATTGCCAATGTAACCGCAACGCGAGCGGGTTTACCGGTACGAATTAAAGATATTAACCCTATGGGGATTAATCTGGCGCTGAAATATACTTGGGATGCTTTAGGCAAACGGGTTCGCAGCAAGCGGATGCGCCCGGCTGAGCGGCAACGGCAGATGATGTTGATTTCCGGCAGCACCGATTATTGTGGTTTTGGCAATGTCGATATTGTTGTTGAGGCGGTATTTGAAGATTTATCGTTGAAGCAACAGATGGTTGCAGATATTGAGCATTTCGGCGCACCCCACACCATTTTCGCCTCTAATACATCGTCACTGCCAATCAGCGAAATCGCCGCGCAAGCTCAGCGGCCAGAGCAGGTTATCGGCCTGCATTACTTTAGTCCGGTTGATAAAATGCCGCTGGTAGAAGTTATTCCGCATGCAAAAACCAGTGAAGAAACCATTGCAACTACTGTTGCTTTAGCGCGAAAACAAGGGAAAACGGCCATTGTGGTGGCGGATCGGGCAGGGTTCTATGTAAATCGTATTTTGGCCCCCTATATCAATGAAGCCGCTCGCTGTATCTTGGATGGGGAACCCATCGATTCAGTTGATAAGGCGCTGGTCGATTTTGGTTTCCCAGTTGGCCCGATAACCTTGCTAGATGAGGTTGGGATTGATGTGGGCACCAAAATAATGCCCATTCTGGTTGAAAAACTGGGCCCACGTTTTGCCGCGCCGCCCTCATTTGACGTGATCTTGAAGGATGGACGGAAAGGGCGTAAAAATGGCCGTGGTTTCTATCTTTACCCAACTAAAAGCACCGGATTTACGTGGAAAAGAAACCCGGGTAAACAAGTTGACGCCAGTGTTTATACCTTGCTTGGTGTCACACCGAAAGCCCATATTGAATCAGCCGTGATAGCCCAGCGTTGTATCATGATGATGCTGAATGAAGCGGTGCGCTGCCTGGATGAAACTATTATTCGTAACCCGCGTGATGGGGATATTGGCGCGGTGTTTGGGATTGGTTTCCCGCCATTCTTAGGCGGGCCTTTCCGCTATATGGACAGCCTGGGCGCAGAAAAAGTGGTGAAAACGCTTAATTTACTTGCGCAGCAGTATGGTGAGCGTTTTGAACCTTGCTCATTATTGGTGAGGATGGCTGAGCAACAACAAACATTTTATCCATCGGAAAACAGCACCAATGAGAGAGCTGTCAACGCCTAAAATTAAGAGTGTGAACAAGATCACCACCTGCAATTCTTAGAGATAAGTTGGCTATACATCGGGGACAACCCGCGCTACCTTAAATCAGAATCACGCGAAGTGACTATTCGTGCCAAAATGAATGAATAGCCACTTATTGCGCAGGTGATAGAATTTGGATTAAGCTGTTGATATGGTTACTCCGTAACCAATCAAGGTTGGCTGTCGGTGTCAGCGGTGTAAAAAACAGCCATTTTCTTTACCCTAAGTTTCAGGCAAAATGCCCGGCCGCCATAGAGAGACGGCGCGTTATCGTTATGAAGTTTCTTTGCTCTTCAGCAAAGGTTTCGGCGGTACAGCACGCAAAGCGTTTCTGTATAGCGTTATTTTGTTAACAAAAACGGTGCAATATGCAAGTTTTCATTATGCGTCACGGTGACGCGGCCCTTGATGCAGCAAGTGATGCACAACGGCCTCTTACTCTGTGTGGTCAGGATGAATCACGTCAGATAGCGAGCTGGCTAAACGACCAGTCCGTCGATATCGATCAGATTTTAGTTAGCCCGTACTTACGCGCAGGGCAGACATTGGAAGTGGTGCGCGAGGTGATGACGCTTCCGGCAGAGCAGGAAGTGATGCCAGAATTAACGCCAGGTGGGGATGCCGCTTTTGTTTGCTGTTATTTACAAGCATTAGCAAAAGAAGATTGTGCTGCGGTGTTGGTTATTTCGCACTTACCGCTGGTCGGATATTTAGTGGCTGAACTTTGTCCGGGGCAATGCCCGCCGATGTTTGCGACTTCTGCAATCGCTTGTGTTGATTTGGATGGCGAGACCGGCAAGGGGACTTTTGATTGGCAGGTCAGCCCGACACAGCTTTTAGCAAAAGCGTGTCACGGCTAAGAATTACATGAGCCAATGATCAATGGGCGCGGCATCACTGTCGCGCCTTTGTCATTTAGACTCCCCGCCGACTGCAAATTGCATGTGTGTTGGCGGCACTCGCGATTTGGCCCATCGACCGCCGCGCTTTTGCAAGGCAGCGAGATCTATCCCGCTACTGTTCTAACTCGATTAATACCAATAATGCCGCCGTCCCGCCCCATTCTTTCGGGGCTTGATGGAACGCCAGTACATCTGGATGTTGCGCTAGCCACAGCGGCGTTTGCTGTTTCAAAACATGTTTACCATGCCCATGCATAACACAGGCACAATGCACATGTTCGCGCTTGCAGGCTGCAATTAATGCCCCCAACTCTTGCTTGGCTTGCTTCTGGGTTAACCCGTGTAAATCTAAAAACATGTCGGGTGAATAATCACCACGCCGCAGTTTTTTAACTTCAAAATGGTCAACACCCGGCCGCACATAGCGTGTTGGGCCCTCGGTATCCAACTGCGGTTGGAATTCATCAGAAAAATAATAACTGGCATCAACCTGTTCTTGCAGCAATCGTTCTGGCGCAATTTTTTTGCCGAGTTTGGGCGGTGCACGGTGGACAATTGTGTCTTGTTTCAGTTTCTTCGCCCCGGCTATCGACTCTTTAAATAGCTGTAACTCATCTGTTGTCAGGTGATATTTATTTTTCATTATCTGTTCATCGTACTTATGCAATTCCCCCAGTTTACCTGTTGAGATGCATCTGTCTAAATAAATGTGGATATATGCGCGTCATTCTTCACGCGAGGTCGCTGCCATCAGTGCTCACATCAGCGCCCGGCAATTTATCACCCGAATCACTGACTTATGTCAGCTTACTGGGGTGTTACCACTGGCCTCCTTCGTGCTGCTTGAATTATTGGAGGGTAGAGGATTGATTGCTTTAATATGTATTTCATTATTTGGATATCATTCAACTGATGTATTGCTGCTGATTTGTGGCGGGCTTCATGGCAAACTAGGAGGATAGATAATGATTTTATGCCCTAGCTGGAGAATACCTTGGACAAGATTTTCGTCGACGAAGCCGTAAATGAGCTGCACACCATTCAGGATATGTTGCGTTGGGCAGTTAGCCGTTTTAATGCGGCCAATATTTTTTATGGTCACGGTACTGATAATCCGTGGGACGAAGCGGTGCAATTGGTTTTTCCAAGCCTCTTTTTACCCATAGATATTCCAGAAGATATGCGCAATGCGCGCCTAACATCCAGTGAGCGCCATCGTATTGTTGAGCGAGTTATTCGCCGGGTCAATGAGCGAATTCCAGTTGCTTACTTGACTAATAAAGCCTGGTTCTGTGGTATGGAATACTATGTCGATGAGCGCGTGTTAGTGCCGCGCTCGCCTATCGGTGAGCTGATAAATAATAACTTTGATGGGCTGATTCGCCATCAACCCAAGCATATTTTGGATATGTGTACCGGCAGCGGCTGTATTGCTATCGCCTGTGCATATGCTTTCCCGCAAGCGGAAGTGGATGCGGTCGATATCTCCAATGATGTGTTGGCAGTCACGGAACACAATATTCAGCAGCACGGCATGGAGCATCAAGTTACACCGATTCGCTCTGATTTGTTCCGTGATCTACCGCCAATCAAATATGATTTGATTGTCACTAACCCGCCATATGTCGATGCCGAAGACATGGCCGATTTACCGCAAGAGTTCCATTTTGAACCTGAGCTTGGTCTGGCTGCGGGCAGCGATGGTCTGAAACTGGCCCGCCGCATTCTGGCCTGTGCGCCAGATTTTTTGCAAGATGATGGTGTGCTGATTTGCGAAGTGGGTAACAGCATGGTGCACTTGATGGACCAATATCCAGATGTGCCGTTCACTTGGCTGGAGTTTGACAATGGCGGTGATGGCGTCTTTATGCTGACCAAACAGCAATTGATTGATTGTGCAGCTCATTTCAGTATGTATCGCGATTAATCATTCACTTTTAAATCTGTCAGGGTGATAAAAATCAGCCTGACAAAGTGCTTATTAGAGAATTCAAGGAGCCGTGATGGCTGGGAACAGTATTGGGCAGTTTTTCCGCGTCACCACTTTTGGTGAATCTCACGGCATCGCTTTGGGATGTATTATCGACGGTGTTCCACCGGGTATTCCTATCACTGAGGCAGATATTCAGTTGGATCTTGACCGACGTCGCCCCGGCACCTCGCGCTATACCACTCAACGCCGTGAGCCGGATCAGGTTCGCATTTTATCTGGCGTATTTGAAGGGGTCACTACCGGTACCAGCATCGGGTTGATGATTGAAAATACTGACCAGCGCTCACAAGATTACAGCGAAATTAAAGATGTGTTTCGCCCAGGCCATGCCGATTACACCTACGAGCAGAAATACGGTGTGCGCGATTATCGCGGCGGTGGCCGCTCTTCTGCCCGCGAAACGGCGATGCGCGTTGCCGCCGGAGCTATTGCCAAAAAATATCTGGCGCAGAAGTTTGGTGTGCAGGTGCGGGGTTATCTAGCACAAATTGGTGATATTAGCTGTGACGTGGTTGATTGGGATCAAGTTGAGCAAAACCCTTTCTTCTGTCCAGATATCAGTAAATTAGAGTCACTGGATGCCCTGATGCGCGAGCTGAAAAAAGCCGGTGATTCTATTGGTGCCAAAATTACAGTCGTGGCTGAACATGTGCCCGTTGGTTTGGGCGAACCGGTATTTGACCGTTTAGATGCTGATTTGGCCCATGCGCTGATGAGTATCAATGCGGTGAAAGGGGTGGAAATTGGCGATGGTTTTGCGGTAGTGACCAAGCGCGGTAGCGAAAACCGCGATGAGATTACGCCACAAGGTTTTCAAAGCAACCATGCTGGCGGCATTTTAGGTGGGATAAGTAGTGGGCAGCCGGTGGTGGCACACATCGCGTTGAAGCCGACCTCCAGTATCACGGTTCCGGGGCACACGATTAACCGGCAGGGTGAGGCGGTTGAGATGATTACCAAGGGCCGCCATGATCCTTGCGTTGGCATCCGCGCAGTCCCTATTGCTGAAGCGATGATGGCTATTGTGTTAATGGATCACCTGCTGCGCCAGCGAGCACAGTGCGGTGATGTGGTTTCAGACGTTCCGCGCTGGTAGGCACAATGAAAAAATGGATAGCGGGCTTATTGGCGTTGGTCGCCGTCAGCCCGGCAATGGCAGCGACGCCGTGGCAACAAATTACACACCCGGTGGCAGGGGCTCCGCAGTCAATTGGAGGTTTTGCCAATGGCTGCGTTATTGGGGCGATGCCTTTGCCACTTGAGTCGGCAGATTATCAGGTGATGCGCCCGGATCAGCGCCGTTACTTTGGGCATCCTGATTTGCTCAACTTTATCCACCGCCTGAGTGATAAAACAAATAAAAATCAGTTGGGTACAGTATTAATTGGTGATATGGCAATGCCAGCCGGTGGGCGTTTTAGCAGCGGTCATGCCAGCCATCAGTCTGGTTTGGATGTGGATATTTGGCTACAACTGCCAAAACAGCGCTGGAGCCAGCAGCAACTGCTAAAACCGCAACCTATTGATTTAGTAGCAGTAGACGGCAAGCGAGTGGTGCCAGCATTATGGCAACCGCAAGTTGAAAGCCTGATTAAACTGGCGGCTAATGATAACGAAGTGACGCGCATTTTCGTCAATCCGGCGATTAAAAAGCAGCTTTGTCTGGATGCTGGCGCGGATCGTACTTGGTTGCATAAGGTGCGGCCGTGGTTTGGTCATCGCGCCCATATGCATGTGCGTTTACGTTGCCCGGCAGATAGTCTGGAATGTCTGGATCAAGATACCCCCCCGCCGGGTGATGGGTGTGGAGCGGAATTAGAAAGCTGGTTCCAGCCTCATCAACCAAGTGCTAAACCGGGTAAAACTTTACCACCACCATTGCCACCTTCTTGTCAGGCTTTGCTGGACAACCATTTCGCTGCGGAATAAATCATGGATTGGTTTACCTTGGGTCCTGCGGTTTTAGGGATATTGTTTTTAGTCGCGTTATTGGCCGGTTTCATTGATTCCATTGCGGGTGGCGGCGGCCTATTGACTGTCCCGGCACTGCTGGCGGTGGGGTTACCTCCGGCGCAGGTCTTGGCGACCAATAAACTGCAATCGGTCGGCGGATCATTCTCCGCCAGCCTTTATTTTATTCGCCGTGGGGCGGTTAATCTGAAGGAGCAAAGGCTCACCATTGCTTTAACTGTGGTGGGGTCGATGTTAGGCGCTATCTTGGTCCAGCATATGCGGGCAGATATTTTGCGCCAAATTCTGCCGTTGCTGGTGATTGGCATTGGTGTCTATTTTCTGGTGACCCCCAAGCTTGGTGAAGTTGACCAACAGCGCCGTTTGTCTGCGCTGCCATTTGCCTTGATCGCCGGTGGCGGTGTGGGTTTTTATGATGGTTTCTTTGGCCCCGGTGCCGGCTCTTTCTATGCGCTGGCCTTTGTGACTTTGTGCGGCTTTAATCTGGCAAAATCCACCGCTCATGCCAAAGTCCTCAATTTTACCTCTAATCTCGGCAGCCTGATTTTCTTTATTGTCGGCGGCAAAGTCGTGTGGAGTATCGGATTGGTCATGCTGGTAGGGCAGGTCTTGGGCGCACGGCTGGGAGCCCATATGGTATTGACCAAAGGGCAGAAATTGATTCGTCCTATGATTGTCGTGGTGTCATTCGTAATGAGCTGCAAACTGCTGTACGACAGCCACGGTACTGAGATCTCTTCTTGGCTGGGATTACATGTTTTCGCATAACTTAAGGTATCAAATATAACAGTGAGCTTGAATGCCGCTGCGGATACCCCTCTTACGGACCTAAGCATGACGCATGATTATCAACAATTAATCGATATTTTTAATGCCTGTTTCAGCGATAAATTTAATACGCAGTTGGTGAAAGGTGATGATGAACCAATCTATTTACCTGCGGATGAACAGTTTTCTTATCATCGGGTGATTTTTGCCCATGGATATTACGCCAGCGGGATGCATGAAATTTCTCATTGGTGTATTGCCGGGGAAGAGCGCCGCAAATTAGTCGATTTTGGCTATTGGTACTGCCCCGATGGGCGCGATGCCTTAACTCAGAGCCAGTTTGAAGTCGTCGAGATTAAACCTCAGGCGCTGGAGTGGATGTTTTGTGTCGCGGCGGGTTTCCCCTTCAATGTCAGTTGTGACAACCTGGAAGGGGATTGTGAGCCAGACCGAGTCACATTCCAACGTAAAGTGCGCGAACAGGTGCTGTGGCATCTGGAAAATGGAATATCCCCACGACCTGCGGGCTTTATTCAGGCGCTACAATCGTTTTACAATACGCCGCCGCTGGCAGCCGAACTTTTCCCTTACCCGGAAGATCTGGTTTAAAAACACCCCGCAACTCCGACTATTTGGGGTGGGAAATGAATATATTAAGGAATATTGATGATCGCAGAGTTCGAAACGCGCATCTTGGCGCAGATTGATGACATGGTAGAGCACGCCAGTGATGATGATTTATTTGCTGGTGGCTACCTGCGCGGTCATCTCACACTGGCAGTTGCTGAATCTGAAGAATTTGGGGAGCACACCGCCGACCAGTTACATGCACGAGTGCAGACCAGTCTGAATAAAGCCATCAAAGCCGGTGAGCTTTCCCCACCGGATCAGGTTTTAGTCTTGGGATTATGGGACCGTTTGTTGGAAAACGCGCAGTTACCGCACTAAATATCTTGTGGGTTTGTCGCCACAGAGGAGGCCGGAACACGCGGTTGCACCGGCCTGCCTTTCAGCAATTTTCGAATCCAAAACCGGTTAGGATTAAGCGCTGCCAGTGTGTTGGCATCTAATGGCTGTGGCTCACCAAACATTTGCGCGGCCAAAATTTCAGCCACCAATGGCGCACTGCACAAACCGCGCGATCCCAATGCTCCCACCATAAATAACTCCGGCCATACTGGCGCGAGCGCTATCTCTTCCCCATCTTGGATTTTACGTGGCAAATCCTGATATTGCGCGAGTGTGGCATTGTAATCTGGCACGGCACCGACCATGGGCAAATGATCGCGAATGGCGCAGCGCACACCGCAGCGAGCCTGATTATCACTGATATCAACCTGCTGCGGCCAACTAACATTAGGTAAGCAACGTATCAACCGATCCCGATTCTCTTGTTGTTCGCTGGCACGAAAATCGGTAGCCACATCGCCGCGTTGGTAACTGGCACCGATGCAGTGATGCTGATTAGCCGGGTTTACTGGCGTCAGGTAGCCGTCATAACACAGCACTTGCCGCAACTGGCTGAGCACTGGTGTGGTCGGGATGTGCGAAACTTGCCCACGTACAGCTGACAGCGGCAGATGCTGAGTTTGTTCCCACTCAGGTAAGCGGTGACCGGCGGCAAGTACCACGGTGGCATGTTGCTTGTTTATCAACGGAGATTGGAATACCAGTTGCCATAGCCCATCAACATGCTCGAGCTGGCTTAATTCATGCTGGTAATGGCAAGTCATACCATTTTGTTGTGCCAACGCCATGAGCGCTGTGGTGAGGTCTGATGGGCAAAGCCAGCCGCCGGCGGGGTAATGGATACCATCATGGGCGCAATCCAACCCTGCCAGCGCGCTCAGTTGTTCACGGCTCATCGCTTCGGCAAGCTGTGTTGGCCAATTTGTTTGCAGTATTTTATCAATTTTGCCACGGCTTTTTTCATCAAAGGCCAGTTGGCTGACACCACACCACTGATGATCAAAGTGAATACCTTGCTCAAGCAATTGAGAGTATTGACGTCGGGCATAGGTAAATGCACTGGTGAAAAACACTTCGAGTGCATCATTTTTACCGTTAAGTAACGGATAGAGCGCGCCTTGGCGATTGCCTGATGCGCCTTGGGCCGGTTGCGCGTCGGCACAATAAAGTGTGACTTTAGCACCACGGCGCAGCAAAGCTAATGCGGTTAATGTGCTGACAATCCCGCCACCGATAATCGCGATATCATCACAATGAGCAGCGGATGGCCGGTGATACCAAGGTGCGGATTGGGTGTTGAGGTTTTGCCGCAAAGTGCCGGTCAACATTTCGCGTTTCTGCCCAAAACCCTTTACTTTAGCTACGTCAAATCCTGCTTGTTGCAAACCCCGGCGAACGAATCCAGCGGCCGTGAAAGTGGCAAATGTGCCTCCCGATCTGGCCATGCGCGCCATGGCATTAAACAGGGCCTCATTCCACATATCAGGGTTTTTAGCGGGAGCGAAACCATCAAGAAACCAGGCATCTACCTGATTCATCAAGCTGGAGTCTAACTGCGGTAGTAGGGTATTCACATCACCAAACCATAAATCCAGCGTGATAGCCCCGTCAGCCAGTAAAATTCGGTGGCAGCCTGCAAGGGGCAATGGCCACTGGGCGCGCAGTTGTTCGGCAAAAGAGGCCAGCTCCGGCCAGCGGTCATGGGCCGCGGCTAAATCGGCGACCTGAAGCGGGTATTTTTCGACACTAATATAATGCAGACGCTGGAGTTTGGCTGTGGGGTGTTGTTGGCGAAAGTGGGCGAAATCCCGCCATAAAGTCAGGAAATTCAACCCGGTGCCAAAGCCCGTTTCGGCAAAAATGCAGTTATCACGCGGGTGTTGGGCAAAGCGTTCTGGAAAGCCATTTCCCTTAAGAAAAACATAGTGAGTTTCTTCCAGTCCATCTTCATTGGAAAAATAGATATCACCAAACTGTTCCGATACAGGTGTACCCTGTTCATTCCAGCTCAATGTTGCAGTTTGGATGGGGGCTTGGCTCACGTTTAAAGACTCGTATCTCAAGGGGTGGGGCGATTCTAACTATGTGACCCGCCGCGTGCAAATCGTAAAATTATATGAGTATATTACGCTGATCGGACTTGTTCGGCGTACAACTGTACGCTAAAGTGCGTTGCAAAATCCCGAATGTAAAATAAGTGGAAGAGGTATTGAATGAAGCGTGCAGTCATTACTGGCTTGGGTATTGTATCCAGCATTGGTAATAACCAGCAGGAAGTTCTGGCATCTTTACAGGAAGGCCGCTCTGGCATTACTTTCTCTCAGGAATTTAAAGACGCAGGTATGCGCAGCCATGTATGGGGCGATGTAAAGCTTGCATCTGAGACCATTACAGAAAATATCGACCGTAAAGTGCTGCGCTTTATGAGCGACGCCTCTGTTTATGCTTATCTTTCAATGAAACAGGCCATTGAAGACTCTGGTCTGACGGACGAACAGGTGTCTAATTTCCGCAGTGGGCTGGTTGTTGGCTCAGGTGGCGGTTCACCTCGTAACCAGGTTGCTGGTTCTGATGGTATGCGCGCGAAAGGTTTGCGTGGCGTCGGCCCTTATATGGTGACTAAAGCAATGGCATCCGGTGTCTCCGCATGTCTGGCAACACCATTTAAAATCAAAGGCGTAAACTATTCTATCAGTTCCGCTTGTGCGACTTCAGCACACTGTATTGGCCATGCGTTGGAATTGATCCAACTGGGCAAACAGGATGTGGTGTTTGCGGGTGGCGGTGAAGAGCTGTGCTGGGAAATGTCCTGCGAGTTTGACGCCATGGGCGCATTGTCGACTAAATACAATGAAACTCCGGCTAAAGCTTCTCGTACCTATGATCAAGACCGTGATGGTTTTGTTATTGCAGGCG
Source organism: Yersinia canariae (assembly GCF_009831415.1). NCBI lineage: Bacteria > Pseudomonadati > Pseudomonadota > Gammaproteobacteria > Enterobacterales > Yersiniaceae > Yersinia > Yersinia canariae. The sequence goes on from NZ_CP043727.1 coordinate 1,544,972, forward strand.
GCGGCGGTATGGTTGTCGTGGAAGAGTTGGAGCATGCTCTGGCTCGTGGCGCACATATTTATGCTGAGATTGTTGGCTATGGCGCAACTTCAGATGGTGCTGATATGGTCGCACCATCAGGCGAAGGCGCGGTGCGTTGCATGAAGATGGCAATGGAAGGTGTTGATACACCAATTGACTACATGAACGTGCACGGTACTTCTACTCCTGTGGGTGATGTGAAAGAACTGGGTGCAATCCGTGAAGTGTTTGGTAATAACACACCAGCTATCTCTTCAACCAAAGCCATGACCGGTCACTCTTTAGGTGCCGCAGGTGTGCATGAAGCTATCTTTAGTTTGCTGATGGTTGAGCACGGTTTTATCGCGCCAAGCATCAATATTGAAAAGCTGGATGAGCAGGCCGAGGGGATGAATATCATCACTGAGCCAACCAAACGTGAACTGACCACTGTTATGTCTAACAGCTTCGGTTTCGGTGGCACTAACGCCACATTGGTAATGCGTAAATTTCAGAAATAAGATATAGAGCAGATATTTCTGCTGGTTTATTCTTAATAATTAAGCCTGCGCTCTATCGCAGGCTTTTTTATTCGCTATAAAATAAATTTTGCTTCTAAAAATAGCTCTTAATACCGGATAAGTAGGTTTTTGGGTGATTTTGTCTTTTTGTATAAAAGAAGGCTGGTTGATCACATGTTATTCATAAAAATATCTTATAATAAATATCTTATATTGATAACACTACAAAAAGTAGGTGATTGAATCATAAAGTATTAAGATAAAACTTATCCTTTTTTAATGTATTTATATTCCTTTAAAGTCAAATTTAGAGTTAAAAAGTCCTTGCCTGCTCAAAAACGTTAATTCACAATATTAGAACAATAACTAAACAAATTTATTTATACCTTCTAATTTACTAACACAGCAGGGTAGTTTAATGAGCCATAATCAAAGTGATCAGAAACTTAAGATTGCCGATTTAAACGAGCGCGTCGTTCATGAAATTCTTGAAGTTATAAGTGATGGCATCTGGGATTGGAACGCAAACAATGGATTTGTTTACCGCAATACGGGCTGGTATGACATGCTGGGATACCCGGCCCATGCTTTTGAAAATACAGTCCATACTTGGGAGAAAATTATCCATCCGGATGATTTTGAAAGGGTGATGTTTCAATTTGATGCTTATATTAATCAGCAGGCCGAAAGATACCAGATAGAATATCGTTGCCGGACCCATGATGGTGACTATATCTGGATTGAAGATCGGGGCAAGGTGATTGAACGTAACAGTGACGGTACAGTATCAAGGATGATAGGTGCTCACAGGAATATTCATGACAGAAAAAATCGTCTCGAAAAATTAGAATTAAAGAATAAGTCCTTAGAGGCATTAGTTGAAGAACGAACGGCCGAACTGCGTGAAAGTAATTTTCAGCTTCAACAGCAATTAGATATCAAAAAAATCCTTTCGGAAACGGATTTATTAACTTCTGTTGCAAATCGCTATTTATTAGAAAAAGTACTGAAGCATGAATATAATCGTGCTAAGCGTTTTTGCCAGCCACTATCATTACTTTCTCTGGATTTAGATAATTTTAAATCGATTAATGACAAATATGGTCATTCGGTCGGGGATTTGACTCTGACACATATTGTTGATGTTATCCGTAATAATATTAGAGAAGTTGATGTTTTAGGCCGTTGGGGAGGCGATGAATTTATGATTGTCTTACCTAATACGCAATTAAATGAGGCTAAAAACATCGCGGAGAAAATCAGGCATCTGATTGAGATAATGCCAGTCGATGGCAATATTAATGTAACAATGAGTTTGGGTGTGGTTGAGTTAGAACAAAAAGAATCACAGGAACAGTTATTAATTCGTGCTGATAAAATGCTCTATAGCTCAAAAGCTGCGGGCAAGAATATTATTAGTGGTTGATATTCCTGCCCCGTGACGTCAACAGCTTCAGGTATCGCTATGGCTGAAGTGCATATTGCGCTGCCGCTGCGGCATGTATTACTGTCGTATCAAAAACAGGCACTGTGGCATCTTGTGCATTCACCAATAGTGTAATTTCAGTGCAACCAAAGATAATCCCTTGAGCACCGAGCGCCTCTAATTGTTTCATGATTCGGCGATATTCCTGACGGGACTTTTCACTGATAATCCCTAAGCAAAGTTCTTCATAAATAATGCGGTTAATAATTTTGCGGTCTGCGCTATCGGGAGTAACAACTTCAATATTATGCTTTTGAGTTAAGCGGCCGCGATAGAAATCTTGCTCCATAGTATAACGGGTGCCGAGTAAACCGATTTTACCAATCCCTTGATGCTTGATTTGTGCAGCAGTGGCGTCGGCAATGTGTAATAAAGGTAACCCACTGGCGGCCTCAATATCATCAGCCACTTTGTGCATGGTATTGGTACACACCACAATAACATCCGCCCCAGCACGTTTTAATGAAATAGCAGCATCAGACAGCAATTGACCCGCAGTTTGCCAATCACCTTTGGCTTGAAGCTGCTCAATTTCATGAAAGTCGACACTGTAGAGAATAATTTTGGCGCTGTGTAATCCGCCTAATTGCTCTTTTACTTGTTGGTTGATTATACGGTAATAGGGGATGGTCGATTCCCAACTCATACCGCCAATAAGGCCCAAAACTTTCATTATTATTCCTATCCTTTGCCGTGGCAGGCGAAAGCCTGATGTCTGTTATTACCAAGATAACAGGCAGATATACGGTAAGACAACATGGGGAAATAACAGCCGGATAGGATTTTTATCAATACACGATAATGTCAGGATAACCGCTGAAGCGGCTATCCTGATATGTTCTAGAACCAAGCTTCCCACATTGCTCCAATGTTGAAGGAGTCTAGACGGGTATCTTCGGTGCCGGTGGTGTTGGCTGTGTGTTTATTATCGACTTCGCCGCCGGTGACGTAGAAGCGCAGCATTGGCCTGAAGTCGGCACCCATTGCGATAGAAACGTTTTGCGAAAGAGTCAGCTTCCAGCCTTTGTTATCGCCACCAGTGTCATAATCTACGCGCTGATAACCCGCTTCAAGCCAGGTCGAATGGATATCATTCCAGAAATGCATCGGGCGAATAATGACACCATAGTTGCGGCGATTGTCCTCATTATGGTGACTTCTGTCGTAATCATGGAATGCCGCGAGGTAAGTCACAGAGGTTTGCTGTGTGAACTTATAGGTGCCCTCAAGGCTGGTATAAACAGTGCGAAGGTCGTTGGTTTTGTTATAAACACTGTTATCTGAGTTGTCAGAATAACGAGTTACCCATTTGTTCTCGATGTTTTCACCGGTATGGCTAAGTACGACGGCTGTCTGCCAGGCTTTCAATTTTTCTTGGCTTTCAATCGCTTTAGAGTCAAAACCATAGTTGGTAAACAGCTCAAAATCGATCGGCCCCAACTTCACGCCATGTATTTTGGAGGTCAGAGCATAATGGCCGTTATCACCGGTTCCTGAACCACCGGTACAGGTAATACGTGACGGATTTGATTGGTTAGCGATAACTTCCGGGCTACATGATTGCACCGCGGCGACGGCGGCGGCATCAAGTTGAACACCACCGAGATCGAGGTTTTTTATCCCGGCGCCTTGCCCATCATGGGTCATCCAGAAGTAGTCGTTAATCCCTTGTTGTGGGCGCTGATGGAAATCACGACCGGCCCATAAATATGCATTTGGTTGAGATTCAAATAAGTTAGTCACCCCGGCATAAGCTTTTTTCAGGTTAACTTCGTCACCCCAGTGGTCAAGCATGACCACCACATCCCATATAGCGCCATTATCGCCTTTAAATGCTTTAGATAGTTGGAACTCCCCGCCGTTGCCCTCATTGCCCAAACGGCCAATAGCTGAAGAGCCATTATAGGAGCCATCAACACCCACGTATTTTTGGTCACCCGCCTGGAAGTGTGCGCCATAACGCGCATAGGCGTTGAATTTCAGGCCGTAAGGAATGGCCATATCCGGGGTTGGCGGGATTGAAGCTTTCTCAACCACATCAACACTGGGTTTTTGAATAGTTGCGGCTTCTATTTTTTCTTTACGTTCAGCCAGCGCTTTTTCTACCGCGTCGGCCACTATTTTATTAAGTTGTTCAGTGGTAATCGTGGTAACGGTTTGTTGTGCTAGTACAGAAATAGGGCAAAGCGCGGCGATAACCGCCATTGCTAAAGGAAGTTGTTTATATATTTTCATCGCTATCTCATTTAATAATTTATTATATTAGACGATATTATCCCGCCCGAATTTGACAGGATAATAGTGCCATCACCAAAGTAAGGTTGTTTTTATAATGTCATTAGAATAAGTTTATTTAAATTTTAGGTGTAATGATCTCTCCGTTTAAGATGGATAATATAATATTGTTTATTTTTAAAAATTAACGCTGATAAAGATGAATAATTTCTTCCGATAATTCACGGGCCAGCAAGGAGGTCATTAAATGATCCTGCGCGTGAACCATAATTAGCGTCATTGGCTGCCTGGCTTCCCCTGCATCCTGTTCAATCAGCTTGGTTTGCATATGGTGCGCTTGGCGGGCAAAACCGTCAGCTTCTTGCAACAAACTTTTAGCTTTATCAATGTCGCCTTTTCGCGCGGCCTGTAATGCTTCAAAACACAGACTACGTGATTGACCGGCATTAACAATAATTTCCATTACCGCTTCTTCTAACTCGACCATTATTTATTCCTACCTTAATCAAAACCATTATTAGCAGCGGTAGTGGCAAACCATTCTCCGCTTTTTTTAACTGTGCGTTTCTGGCTCGATAAATCTAATTGAACAAAGCCATAACGATTCTTATATCCATTACACCAAGACCAATTATCAATAAATGTCCACATGTGGTAGCCGAGACAATGACAGCCTTCACTTATTCCTTTATGTAGCCATTTCAAATGATCAGAAACAAAATCTATTCGATATTGGTCGTTAATTTTTCCGTCTTGTAAAAAACGCTCTTCATTTTCTACGCCCATACCATTTTCGGAAATAAAGCAGCGCGGATTACCGTAATTAAGCCGTAAATTAGTCAAGATATCGTAAATTCCGGCTTCATAAATTTCCCAGCCACGGTAAGGATTCATTTTACGGCCAGGCATTTCGTAGGCGTCAAACAGCCATTCCGGCATAAAAGGGGCCTGTGGATTTACCGCGCTGTCACGGCATTTTACCCGCCGTGGCTGATAGTAATTGATACCCAGCAGATCGATTTTTCCCTCAGCAATGAGGGCTTTATCCCCTTGCAGTCGTACCGGCATTTGGTCGTAATCACACAATAAATCAATCAGTTCCTGCGGATATTCACCACGTAATGCCGGGTCAAGGAAACTGCGGTTAAACAATAGATCTGCATACTCGGCCGCTTTCAGATCCGCAGGATTCTGCGAACGTGGGTATGAAGGTGTTAGGTTCAGCACAATCCCAATTTCCCCCTCATACTGACCGGCGCGATAAGCTTTAACTGCCGTCGCATGCGCTAGCACTGTGTGGTATGCCACTGTGGCGGCTCGCCTAAAATCCACCACATTGGGATAGTGGAAGTCATACAGATAGCCGCCTTCCACCGGAACGATTGGCTCATTAAAGGTAAACCAATGCTTAACCCGGTCACCGAACAGTTCAAAGCACACTTGCGCATAGTGCTTCCAGGCCTCAATCACTTCACGGTTTTCCCAGCCGCCTATCTCTTGCATCGCCATCGGCATGTCAAAGTGGAACAGGGTAATAAAGGGCGTAATACCTTGGGCCAACAGTTCGTCTATCACATTGTTATAGAAGGTGACAGCTTCAGGATTAACTGCACCAACACCATTTGGAATCAAGCGCGACCAACTCAGTGATGTACGAAAACTGTTGTGATTCAGTTGCTTGAGTAGCGCAATATCCTGCTGCCAGTGGCGATAGAATGTTGATGTTTCATTCGGGCCAATCTGCTGATGAAAGCGCGACGGTTGACTGGCGTACCAGGCATCCCAAGTCGTAGGGCTTTTGCCACCGTGCAGGCTTTCCCCCTCAGTTTGCAGTGCAGAGCTGGCACTGCCCCACCAGAAGTTATCTGGAAATAGATATTTCATTAATCTGGTCTCTTTATTAATTAGTCGGTATCAATTGCTACGGACGGTATCTGACAGTGATGGGGCGGTGTCCTGGGCTTTTTCCACTTGGGTTTTTAACAACGAACGTTCATAAGCACGCAGGAATGGCAGATATATCACGGCTGAAACCATCATACATATCAAGCACATAACTACAGGGCTAAAGGCCCAGTTTGCCGCCCAAGATGCACCAATCGGAGCCGGTGTTGTCCACGGAGTCAGGGAAACCACTTGAGCCAACCATCCCAATTTAGTTGCGCTATAAGCCAGAATGGCATTGATCATCGGTACGCAGATAAAAGGTATGAACATTATTGGGTTCATAATGATTGGAGCACCAAACAAGATAGGTTCATTAATATTGAAGAAGCTTGGTACTACACCTAATTTACCAATGGTGCGTAAATGAGTGACTTTGCTCCGCAACAACAGGAATGCCAGTGGTAATGTGGAACCTACGCCGCCAATCAGTAAGTAGTGATCCCAAAAACCTTGCAGATAGATATGCGGTAATGTTGCGCCGACAGCTAGTGCGGCCTGGTTTGCAGCCAGATTGGTCATCCAGAAAGGGCTCATGATGCCCGTAACAATCAGTGAACCGTGAATACCAGAGAACCAAAAAATTTGGCACAGCAATACTGACAGTAACATTGCTGGCAAAGAGTCTGATGCAGAAACTAATGGAGCCAGTAAATGCATGATAGCTTCTGGAATGATCATGCCGGTCTGCGATTCAATGAATAAATTGAGAGGATGCAGTGTGGCAATAATGACCAGTACGGGGATCAGGATTTCAAAAGAGCGCGCAACACCGGTTGGCACCTCTTTCGGCAAGCGAATAGTAATATTGTGTTGCTTCAATGCGGCATAAACGCGGGTGGAATAAATAGCGGTAATCAGCGCAGTGAAGATCCCTTGACCAGAAAGATACTGAGTCGAGATTTTGCCGTCGGCAAAGGGGGCAGCAACGAGTAAGAAGGCCATAAATGCCAGTAAGCCAGTCATTACCGGATCGAGATTAAACTGTCGGCCCAGACTGGCACCTACCCCGACTGAAATGAAAAATGTCATGACCCCCATGCTCAGATTGAATGGCAGCATGAGTTGAGCACGATAGGTCTGAGAGAAGTCCAGCCATGACCGGGCGAATCCCATCGTGGTATCAGCCGAGAATGGAGGGAAAATAAACACCAGCATAAATGAGCCGATGATCATGAAAGGCAGTGCTGCGGTAAAGCCATCACGAATAGCAATAACATATTTTTGCTGCCCGAGACGTCCGGCTAACGGAGTAATAGATTGTTCAATAACAGCAACCATCGATTGATAGAGAGAACTCATTTGAACACCTTCTTAGTGGGTCGCGTTAATGAGCGACAGTGCATAGTCCAGGACTTTATCGCCGCGCTGCATTCCGTAATCCATCATATCTATGGACTGAACGGGAATACCGTGAGCAGCGGCCTTTTCTGAGAGCATACCTAACATGTATTTCACTTGCGGCCCGAGCAGAACTACCTGATAGCGTGGAAACTGAGTATCAAATTCAGATACGCCAAAAGCATCAATCTCGACAGGTATTCCTCTTTCCTCGGCAACTGTCCGCATCTTCCTCACCAGCATGCTGGTGGACATACCGGCGGAACAACACAACATAATCTTGAACATCGACAACCATCCTCAAAATATAAAAATCAGTGTGAAAAACAGTTTTGACACTCTATGGAAACCGTTTTCCAATTAGGTAATGCGGTTGTTTCGGCAATGATTGGATATCATACGGAAACCGTTTTCCATCCAAAGAGAATGGAACTGTGATAGCCATCAAAGTCCAGTATATAAAGGGATTATTTATTTGATGAACATCACAGCTTTGGAGTTTGGATAACTATTTTGGATAGTGATGGAAATTCGGTTTCCATGACAAATGGAAACGATTATACTCAGGAAGCTGCAATAGTGGGGCCAGAGCTGTATTTAGGAATGACAGGCAAGGACTAAAGCCTGCCGAGGAGAGAATCATGTCTACAATCAACGATGTATCACGTTTAGCTGGGGTTTCTAAAGCCACAGTATCACGGGTGTTGAGTGGTTCACGTGGCGTTAAGGAAGCTAGCCGCCTGGCCGTGTTAAAAGCGGTCGATGAACTCAATTATCGACCAAATGTTATCGCGCAATCATTATTAAGTCAGTCAACCGGCTGTATTGGCGTTATCTGTGCGCAGGAAAATATAAACCAAACAACCGGTTATCTGTACGCACTTGAAAAACATCTGAGTCAGCATCAAAAGCATCTGTTGTTGCGTTTTGCCAATAACAAAGCTGAAGTTATGCAGGCTCTGGATGAGTTGACCTGCGGTTTGTGTGATGACGTGCTGATCATTGGTGCTCGTTTTCCGCTCAATCTCGCGGACGACAGTATTATTCTGGTTGATTGTATGGATGTTGATGCTACCAACAGTATCCATTTCGATCATGCTTTTGCCGCCGAAACCGCCTGTAATTATTTAATAAAACAGGGCAGAAGAAAAATTGCCTTAATAAATCCGGATACCAGCGGGTATGTGGACGAAGTGCTCTTAGGCTATAAGCGAGCACTGGAAAATAACTTTTTACCTTTCAATCGTGACCTGATTTTTATGGATTCCACCTCTTCATCGGTTGCGTTGCAAGTGCTGCTTAATAGCAGTGCGACACTCAATTTTAATGCCTTACTGGTCGCTGATGAGCGGGAAGCACAAAGTGTTATTCCACAGCTCCAGGCATTTAATAAATCCGTTCCTGATGACATTATGGTATTTAGCCTAGCCGGGTCGTTACATTATCCGGGCGTTCCGACAATTCCTGCGATTGAATATTCGATGGATGCGATGGCGGCGAAAATAGTGACATGGCTTAATGAGAAAACCAAAAGTGTGCTGGGATCATATGCGTTACGTGGGGATTTAATTATTCCGGATATGCCCGGTAGGAAATGATTTCTGATTAAAATAGCGCTGTGTCAATCTCAGCGCTAAGCAGAGCTAAAAAAGCAAGCCAGCACTAACATTCAGATTACTCGATATAAAAACAATTAGCGGAACTGTGATAAGACTCCGCTTTTACCCCTCATCTGTGTCTATCATATCTGTTGTCACAAATCTGTAGCAATTGAAAGTCTACCGATTCTTATATCCATCATAATGAGTGTTACGGTTATTTCCGTAACATCGAATGAGAAGGGTATATACCACCAACTGGATGACGGAGCTTGAGATGATAAAAGTAAAGACGGCGTATACCCTGACCTTATTGGCAATACTCCTACCTGCTTCAACCCATGTTATGGCTCAAGATAAAAGCGATAATTATAAGCTTGAACAGGTTTTGGTGATGAGCCGTCACGGTATCCGTGCACCGCTGGTGAATTATGGCGATATGCTTTCCAGTGCAACACCGGATAAATGGCCGCAATGGACCACCCCTGGGGGTTATCTGACGCCAAAAGGCGCAGAACTTGAGGCGATGATGGGTGGGTATTTCCGCGAGTGGTTAGCAGATACTAAATTATTAAAATCAACAGGATGTCCGGCACCCACGACGGTATTTACCTACGCCAACAGCTTGCCAAGAACAATTGATACTGCTCAGCATTTCTTATTTGGTGCTTTCCCCGGCTGTAATGTCCCTGTGGCCCACCAAAAAGAAATCGGCAAGATGGATCCGGTATTTAACCCGATCATTACGTTGGATATTACTCCGGAGTTTAAAGAGAAAGCGTTGGCGTCTATTAACCAACATGCAGGGCCGGGTGGAGTCGCGGGTTTAAATAAGCGTTTGCAACCTAACTATGATTTGCTGTCCAGAGTTTTAGATTATAAAAATTCACCAGCCTGCTTGATAGATAAGAAATGTGATTGGAGTACGCAGCCGACAGATATTGTATTAGTGCAAAATAAAGAACCGGGCATTACCGGCCCACTGAGATTGGGCACCGGTGCATCGGATGCTTTCATGTTGCAATATTATGAGGGGTTCCCGGAAAAAGATGTCGCTTGGGGACGAATTCAGTCTTCACAAGAGTGGCGCAAACTCATCGATATTAAAAACCTTTATCATGAAACCTTATTTGGTTCTCCGGCAATTGCGGATAATGCGGCCGAGAAGTTGGTCGGTTTTATCAGTTCAGCTCTTGACCCCATAGGTGAGAAAACGCCAAATGAATCAGCGGCACAAAAAGCTAAGTTGGCCGTTTTGGTCGGTCATGACTCCAATATTGCGTCTTTGTTAGCTGCGCTGAAAACAAAAGAATATCAATTACCCGATCAGTATGAGAAAACGCCTATCAGCGGCAAAGTGGTATTTGAGCGTTGGAAAGATATAAAACAAAACAAAGAGTTAATGAAGGTTGAATATATCTATCTGTCGACTGAACAAATCCGGAATAAAACACCACTGTCACTTCAAAAACCACCAAAAAGAGTCACATTAGAAATCGAAGGCTGCCCAGTGGATGCTAAAGGATTCTGTTCAATGGATGATTTTAGAAAAGCAATAAAACAAAATACCCAAATCTAGTTTGAAACCACTGCTGATAAGTTTGGTCAGAAGTAGAAAATAGGGGCTGGCATAAAATGATAGGCTGCGCTAACGTGGCCTTCTTTGTCAGCCTCTGTTATTTGTAGATTTCCTGATGACACCAATCGCTACTACTCATCGCGCAGTAAAAACTGTTTTCAGACCTTTTTTGAAAGACCGTCTGCTGCATATTTTATTGATTCTAGGTATTGGCCTGACGGCGTGGATGCCAACAAAAATTTCGGCTTTCCCACAGTTTATTGACTGGACAACTATTGTCACTTTATTGGGATTAATGTTACTGACTAAAGGGGTCGAAGTCAGTGGTTACTTCGACTTTATTGGCCGAAAGATCATTAATACATTACGCACAGAGCGGCATTTGGCACTGTTTTTAGTCATGTCAGCCGCAGTGTTGTCGTCTTTTCTGACAAATGATGTGGCACTGTTTATTATTGTTCCACTGATTTTAACGCTGAAGAAAATATCGGCTTTGCCTGTTTCCCGGCTGATTATTTTCTCTGCACTGGCAGTGAATGCAGGCTCGCTATTAACGCCGATCGGCAACCCTCAAAATATTCTATTATGGAGCCGCTCCGAGCTGTCGTTTATTGGCTTTACTCTCCAAATGGCCCCGTTGGCGGGCATGATCCTGCTGACGTTACTGGTAGTGACTTGGTGGCGTTTCCCAGCACGGATTATCAATAAACAGGCCTCCAGCCCCATTTATCCTTACCAATCTCGCCTATTATTGAGTTGTTTGGCGTTATATGTGATTTTTATTATTTGCGTAGATTTAGGCTGGGCAAGCTACGGGTTATTGATTGTTTTTGCTGGTTTATTATTACTGGCAAGAAGGGTTTTACTGGCGATAGACTGGAGTTTGATAGTGGTCTTTATGGCGATGTTTATCGACGTACGCTTATTGACTGAATTACCTGGCTTGCAGTCACTTTTCGGCGAAATTAAAACTTTGTCGGCGGGGGCCGCTTATATGCTGGGCATCGGTTTATCCCAAGTCATCAGTAATGTTCCGGCGACCATTTTATTGCTTAATTATCAGCCCTCCAGCGCGCTGGTGGCCTACGCGGTTAATATTGGCGGTTTTGGTTTTGCATTGGGTTCTATGGCAAATTTAATTGCACTTAGAATGGCGGGCGAACCGGCCATCTGGTTAAAATTCCATGCTTATTCGTTGCCATTCTTATTTTGGAGCGCATTAGTCGGCTGGCTGTTATTGGTATTTTGAGGTGATTGCCGTCAGACCGTTGGCTCAGTAGTCATTCGCTGAACCAGCAGTCTGTAATCTGCTGCCAATTAAAGAAAAATAGCCAGTAAAAAAGCCATGACAATAATCAGCGCGACAAAAGCCAGCGACGGTTTTTGCAACAAAGGTTGCAATGATTGTGGTAGTGCGGCAATCAGCGGGTTGATCAGTGGCTGTGGAGTTTTTTGCTCTTCAGCCAAACGCTGAGCGGCATTCGCCCGGTCTAATCTGGCGGTAAACAGAATATTGATAATGTCGTTTAACTGCGCTTGAGTCAGCGGCGTAGTTGGGCTGGCTTGAAAACGATTCTGGCTGTAATCAATCAATAACTGCTGTTCCTGCGCATCCGCGGGCTGCTTTAGCGCGGTTTGCAGATTAACCAATGTTGGTGCAGTTTGCTGGCTGAGAGCCACTTTGGCCTGTAAAAATTGGCTGAGTATCTGAAAATGGCGCGCGGGCAGTGGGTCATTACTTTTCACTCCCACCATATCAAAGAGCGCTTGCCAGATTTTGGCGGGTTGCTCGCCCGTTGCTGCACTGAGTTTCGCCACCAGCGACTGAATATGCTGATGCTCCGCAGGTAACAATGGCCTGTCAGTTATTGTTGTTAACTGAGGTTGTGGAATATTCAGTGTGCCGGATTGCAGTAACACCAGCACCTGTTGTAATTCAGAATGGCTTAACTGGCTCAACACCGTGTGGCCAAATTGCTGGCGGATAAAGTCACTGACCGCCTGGCGGTTATTGCCTTGCGGCAGTAACTCGGTGAGCTGTTGGCGCAATTGGTGATTGGCGTGATTTTCTTGAGCCTGTGACAAGCGAGTTTGCAGCAATTGCTCCGCCGGTTGGAAGTGGCGTGCGAGTAAATCACTGGTGCTGCTAAGGGATAAATCGTGGCGCAAACCAGCCCAAATTTCGGCAGATTTTATCGGACTTAGCGCCATGATCCGCACAATCAGCTTTTCTAGCGTGGTGCGCTGGGCAGGCGTTAATGCCTTCTCTTCCACTTGGCCCGGAGAGGGTATTTTTGCGGCGGCGACATTGCGATCACTGGCAATGGGAACACCTGGGCCGTTCAAAGGTTGCATATAACCCGTCCTTCGCAGTGGGGGTGACAGTGTGGAAAATGTATCTGTAACCCGGATATAGGCGCAGGTTGCAAGTATGATACCTGTAAATGTGAGTAACCAATATATTCTTCTTAAATTTGGCTTCTATTGCGGTTTGGTACTGGGGTAGCGGCAAAATACCCAAGCTAAATATCATTCTATTAACAAACCGTTTAAGAACCAGACATTGATAATGATAATTATACCCGTCATACTTCGTGCTGCATGTTTGTTGGCGCTATTCGTTATTTGCCCTGTCGATGGCGAGGCCGCTGCAAGTTATGTTTAAATTTTACACTGAGATTTTTATATTTAAATCAATGTATTATGTGGTTTGAATAAGATGTCCTTGCTTACCGCTTTACTGTAACTCGAATCCGTTAGGGTATAAAATGCGCCGCATTAAGACAGCGGCAGATTGATAGGGATGATTAAGTCACCAGTATGTTTAAACGACAACGCGCCGCAAAGTGGTTTCTCTGTCTGGCTTGCCTGGTCATACTGGTTTGTATGACACAACGCATTGCCAGCTTGCACGCGTTAGAAAAAAACCTCCTTTTGACATCGTCGTCACAGGTTGTTGCTGATGGCAATGACGCCCCAACACCTTGTGAGCTCAGCGCCAAGTCCCTGTTAGCATCACCACCGGTTTTGTTCGAATTAGCTATTTTCTCTCTCGGCCTGCTGTTGCTGTTGTTGGTGCCCATCATTCCAACCAGTATGCGGTTCCCTCCGCCCAGAGTCATATCACCCAGCGGTTTGAGGGTGCATCTGCGATTATGCATTTTTCGGGAATAACACAGCAACTCCCTATGTTGCTGTAATTAATCTATTTCTGGAGAAAAATAATGCTCAATTTAAGCAAGACAGCCTTGTTCTGTCTGTTGCTGCTATGGATGCCAGCTCTTTGGGCGGCAGATAGCGGCTGGCTGGTCAGTGGACAAAATGACCATGCCAAGGTTCGGATCCGTACCGAACCTTCTGCTGGCAGTGAAACCCGCATGCTACTTAACATTCAGTTGGAAAAAGGTTGGAAAACCTATTGGCGCTCGCCAGGGGAAGGGGGTATTGCCCCCACCATTACCTGGTCAACGCCTCTCGACGCGGTTAAATGGTATTGGCCTGTGCCGCAACGTTTTGATGTATCTGGGATTTCTACTCAGGGGTATCATGAGCAGGCCGTTCTGCCCATTGTGATTTCCGGCAAGGTTCCCAATACGCTTAGTGGAATATTGACCTTGTCGACGTGCAGTAATGTCTGCATTTTGACGGACTATCCGTTTAGTCTTGATGTGACCTCAGCCGTCAGTGCTGAAAGTCAGCAGCAATTCGAACATGATTTTGCCCAAGCAATGGGGCAGGTGCCGATTGCTAATGCGCTGACTCAGCATATTCAGGCCGGTTTTAGTCAGGGAGAAGTGCAAATACTTGCTCAGCGTGATGAAGGTTGGCAGCAACCTGAATTGTTTTTCGATACTTTGGAAGATGTCGATCTTGGCAAGCCTATCGTCACGGTGCAGGGCAACCAATTGTCGGTACGGGTGTCCGCTACTGACGGCTGGGGAGAGGGGACGGGAGACCTGCGTGGCAAGCAACTGACTCTGGTGATGACCGACGCGGGGCTGGCGCAAGAAGCCACGGTGACTATCGGGCAAGCACTGACTTTGCCGCAATCCACGAGCACGTTTTGGTCTTGGGTTCTCATGGCGTTGGCGGGTGGGTTGATTCTTAACCTGATGCCATGTGTGCTGCCGGTATTGGCGATGAAGCTTAGCTCAATTCTGCAAACTGAGCATCAAACTCGTCGTCAGGTGCGTTGGCAGTTTCTGGCCTCATCTGCCGGGATAATCACCTCATTTTGGTTATTGGCCCTGCTGATGACCGCTTTGCGTTTGGGTAACCATGCTCTTGGTTGGGGCATTCAATTCCAAAACCCGTGGTTTATCGGTTTTATGGTCTTGGTCACTGCGCTCTTTACCGCCAACCTGTTTGGTCTGTTCGAGATTCAGCTCTCTTCATCGCTAAATACCCGCATCGCCGCTCCCCGAGTTGAGAAACCGGGCGCGCATGGTATGGCGGGTCATTTTGGGCAAGGCGCTTTGGCGACCTTGTTAGCAACGCCGTGCTCTGCGCCTTTCCTTGGCACTGCCGTGGCTTTTGCGCTAGCGGCCCCTTTGCCAGCGCTGTGGGGAATCTTTACCGCGCTCGGTGTTGGGATGAGTTTACCGTGGCTGGCGGTGGCGGCGTGGCCCAAATTGGCATTGTGTTTACCGCGCCCTGGCCGCTGGATGAATCATCTGCGGATCGCGATGGGCGTGCTGATGCTGGCGTCCAGCTTGTGGTTACTGAGCTTGATGACCAGCCATGTTGGTTTGCAAACTGTCATGGTCACGGCCGGAATATTATTGCTGGCGCTGCTACTGGCTATCGGCTGGCGTTATGGTGCTCGCATTGCCGCCATTGTCAGTCTAATCGCCGTGCTGATTGTCGGAGGATTGCTACTGGCAGGATCGCTAACCGCCGATTTATGGCGCAAGCCGTTGCGTGACAATATCCCGTGGCAACCATTAACGGAGTCAGCCATTAAAAAAGCACTGACGGAGCACAAAAGAGTCTTTGTTGATGTTACCGCAGATTGGTGTGTGACCTGCAAAGTCAACAAGATACATGTGCTGATGCGCGATGATGTGCAACAGGCCCTGCAAGCGCCCGATGTGGTGGCATTACGCGGGGATTGGACACGTCCTTCTGCTGATATCACGGCATTTTTACGCGAGCGTGGCAGTGTTGCTATCCCGTTCAATCAAATTTATGGGCCACAGCAACCGCAGGGCGTCGTACTTTCTCCACTGCTGGACCGTGATGTTTTATTAAAAGTGTTGGCCGATGCTAAAGGAAATGAAAAATGAGAATTCTAACTGTGTTGTTGATTGCCTTACTTTCAGCGCCATCATGGGCCGCAGCCCCTTTTACCCCGGAACAAGAGGTGCGGATAAAAGAACTGATTCGTGAAACGCTGATAGCGAATCCGGATATTTTGGAACAATCGGTCAATGCCTGGCAGCAGCAAGCCAATGATGCGCAGGGGCAACAACTGAGTCAATTTATTGCGGCCAACAAGCAAGCCCTGTATCAAGACCCCGGTAGCCCTCGCTTTGGCGCGACAACCCCGCAACTGACTTTGGTTTCGTTCACCGACTACAATTGCCCCTTCTGCAAAACGTTTGATCCATTGCTGGAAAAACTGGTCAAAGAATATCCACAGGTGGCGGTAGTGATAAAACCGTTGCCATTTAAAGGGGAAAGCTCAGTGACCAGTGCGCGGCTGGCGTTGACCTTATGGCAACAGCATCCTGATCAATGGATGGCTTTTCATCAGCGTTTGATGGCGAAAAAGGGCTTCCACGATGCCAGCAGTATTGCTGCCGCACAGAAAAAAACCGGAGTGACTGCTGTGGAACCGAGTGAACAAAGTCTGAATGTGCTGCGCTCTAATCTGAAACTCGCTGATCAGTTAGGTATTCAGGGCACACCTGCCACCTTGATTGGCGACCAAATGGTGCCGGGCGCTATTTCTTACGAACAACTGGAGACGATAGTGAAACAGCAACTGGCGCAGGCGGGTAAATGAATCGCTTAAAACGCTGGGGGAAAGAGCTGGTGGTTTTGTTGCTGCTGGTGGCGGTGGTTTCGTTCGCAATGGATTGGCTGCGTAGCCCGCAAACCCCAGCGGATTGGCAGGATTCGGCCTTACAAACACTGGCAGGAAATACCGTTTCCTTACAGGAAATGAGTCAGGAAAAACCTCTGCTTATCTATTTCTGGGCGACATGGTGCGGAGTGTGTAAATTCACCACGCCCAGCGTCAATCAGTTAGTGCAAGAGGGCGAAAATGTTCTGACTGTGGCGCTACGTTCTGGTGATCCCGCGCAAGTTGAAACTTGGCTGCGCAAAAAAGGCTATCAATTGCCAGTGATTAATGACCCGCAAGGCCAGTTATCAGCTCAGTGGCAAATTAATGTCACACCGACGGTGGTCATCCTCTATCAAGGTAAGATGGTACAGCACACCAGCGGCTGGACCAGCTACTGGGGGATGAAACTGCGCTTATGGCTGGCATCTTTCTAATTTAATATTTTTTCATTTAAAGCCCGGGCCACTATGCCGGGCTTTTTTTTGCCTGACATTGCCCGATTGCTGCACTTAGCCGGGTAATTCCTTGGGCTATCCGTTCCGGGGAGTTGGCGGCAAAATTTAAACGCAGGGTAAATTCGCCGGATGATTCTTGGGTATAAAATCCGCCACCTCGCGCGAAGGTCACGCCAGCTTGCCATGCCAGTGGCATTAATTGCGAAACTGACACGTTTTCAGGCAGTTGCAGCCAGATAAATAACCCGCCATCAGGTATTTCAAACTGGCAACCCAACGGCAATGTTTGTGTCAGTGCCTCGGCCATAGCATCGCGGTGTTGGCGATATAAACGGCAAGCCCGGCGCAATTGTTTGTCGTAACGCCCAATGGTAACAAAGGCATCCAACGCCCGCTGGATCAAATTCGAACTGGTAAAACTATCAACATGTTTTAAGCGCGCCAGTTGTGTGTAGTGCGGTTGGTCGGCGACCAGATAGCCAATGCGCATGCTGGGCAGCAACATTTTGGAAAAAGTACTGACATAAATAACTTCGCTCGGGGCCGCCAGTGAGCGCAGTGAAGGCAACTTCTTGCCGCTATAACGCAAGTCACCCACATAGTCATCCTCAAGGATGACGACTCCCGCGCGTCGAGCTATGTGCAGTAGCTGATGGCGACGGCCCTCACTCATACAGCGACCCGTGGGGTTATTGAAGTTGGGAATGCAATAGATCAGTTTAGGTTGATGTTCAGCTAACAGCGCGGGCAGGGTTTCGAGTTGCATGCCCTGTTGATCACTGGGCAGTGCAACAACATTCACCTTATGCAGGCGAAACAGGGCAAGTGCTTCGGCATAAGTGGGCTCTTCCACCAACACCGTATCACCCGGCGCTAATAGTGATTGGCTCACCAAGCTAATGGCGTGTTGCGAACCATTGGTTATCAGCAATTGCTCGGGGCGCGTCGGGATACCCTGTGCAGAAAGAATACGGCTGAGAGTATCGCGCAAGGGGTAATAGCCGCAGTAGTCGCCGTAACTGAATGCTTCTTCAGCATGACGCCGCAGTATCGATTGTAGCGTCTGGCGAAATTCATCCAGCGGAAAAACCTTCGGGTTGCCAATCCCTGCGGCAAAATTGATGGTGTCCGGGGGCAGGGGAATGTCAGCATAACCGTCAAGGCGCGAGGTCACGGTGGTAAAACGATCGAGTGGAAACTCACCTTGCAACAGCGGTTGTGGCTGACTTGGCGGTGGCGGCAGGTAGCGGACATAGGCCCCGCTCCCACGCCGTTGCTGTAAAAAACCTTTTGCTGCTAACTCGGCATAGGCGTTATCCACGGTGAGACGGCTAACGGATAATTCGGTAGCCAGAGTGCGAGTTGATGGCAATTTATCCCCGTCAGCGAACACACCACTGAGGATAGCTCGGCGCAGTGCTTCTTCAATTTGCAGATACAGCGGAATATCTTGTTGGCGATCTAAAGGAATATGCATGTCATAACGCCGAAAGTGGCTCATATATAAAATGATGCATTCACTATACCCAATGCCAGCAGGGCTTCAAGAAAGAAAAAGTGGCCTGTATTAATCAGTAGGGAAGTGGCACTGGTGGTGAGAAAACGCCGGAGTAAAATCGTATCAAACTAATTAATGCTGTGAATCTAATGAGGCTGTTATGGCAGTACCGGCGGGATTACCCCCATCATTTATCCGCACTCCGCTGATGGGCAGCGGCTTTTTTACCGGCAAACGGCAAGGGTACGCACTGGCCATTATCAGTGCCATGTTATTAGGTTTTACCGGGATTATTATCCGCATCCTCACTGTACATTATCATTTGCCCACATCTGTCTTAGCTTTTTGGCGCGCGGGGTTGGTTGCAGCCGTCCTGTTGCCCATTTTATTAGTCATCAGGCCCGAGTGGGCCAAATTACGCCGCGACCAAGTGAAATTCTATTTGTCTTATGGCCTACTGTTGGCGGTATTTAATGGATTATGGACAGAATCCGTCGCGTTAAACGGGGCGTCGATATCCACTATCTTGGTTTATTGCTCGGTAGGTTTTACTGTTTTTCTGGGCTGGATTTTTTATAACGAATATATGGGCTGGCGCGAGCTATTCGTTATTGTAATCAGTCTGGCGGGTTGTTTTTTGGTCAGTGATGGCGTGAATATCACGGCGACAGATTTTAATTTTATCGGTTTATTTATTGGGCTAGCGTCGGGAATTGGTTACAGCTTTTATACTCTGGCTGGACGAATTGCCACTGACCGCCGTTATCCAGTGTGGAATACCATTTTGTATGTATTTGGTTTCTCTGCCGTCTATCAATGGATATTTAATCAGTTTCTGATGTGGTTCCCGGTGCCCGGGTTGCAGCAGATGGTGGGAGATGTATTTTTCTTGTCTGCAGGGGCGCAAGGTATTCAATGGTCTGGCTGGGGATTATTGCTGATTTTGGCAGCAGGGCCGACATTACTGGGCTTTGGTTTATTTAATCTGAGTTTGAAAACTCTCCCGTTGGCCGTGGCCAGTTTGATATTAACTTTGGAATTGGTGTTTACTGCTGTAATTGCATATTTTCTGTTAGACGAAACCTTATCGGCTTCGCAATTACTTGGCAGCGCATTGGTCTTATTAGGCGTATTAATGCTGCACAGAAAAGATAATACAGTGGGTGAGATAGCCACAACGGATAGCCGTGGCGCTATCTCACCTTAATAATTTATTGCGCTATTCTTCGGCGTAATGGTGTGCGCAGGCGTTGAGCTAAGATCACCCCTGCCAGGGTAATACCACCACCAATTAGATGATAATTGTGCAATTGCTCATGCAGGAAAGTGACGGCGATAATGGCTGTAAATACCGGTGTTAGGTTCATAAATATTGACGCGGTGTTTGCCCCCAGTCGCATTACGCCATGAATCCATAAATAAGGCGCAATAATAGAAGCAGGGATGCCGGCAAATAATACCAGTGGGATATTCTGCGCGGTTAATTGCACATCTGGTGCCAGCAGGAAGTTTGGTAATAACAGCACCACACCAAAGGCAATTTGCATATACAGGGATTGCCAGTTAGGTAACTGAATCGCCCAGCGCTTGGTCAATACCCCATAGAGTGCATAGGATGCTGATGCGCCGAACATCATCAGTTCGCCTTTGCCAATGCCGTGCTGTAGCAATTGTACCGGATTACCCGCGCTGACCAACCACACTAACCCGCCTAATGACAGCACACTCCCCAATGCAATCCCGACAGTAGGCGCAACACGTAACACCACAATACTAATAAGCACAGTAAGTAATGGAATCAATGAGCTGAGTATTCCCATAAACAGGGCACTGACACTGTGGGCGGCGTAATAAGCTAGGCTTTGATACAGCACCATACCTAACAGCCCCAGAATCATCAGTTTCCACCAATAAACACGGATGGCTTGCCAGTTGCGGATAACGCCCAGCAGTAAAAATGGCGTTAGAGTCAGTAATGCCAGTACCCAGCGATAGAAAGAGATTGCCGCCGGATCGATGGCGGTGGCGGATACTTTGCTGACAACAGCATTGATTGACCAGATAATCACCGCGAATAAGGGAAATAACACATTCATACTCATCATTCTCATCTAAACAGCAAGGTATATATACCCAAAGTCATTGGCGTTGCAGCGGCCTTGTAGAAGCAAGACTCAGAGGGGGCCGAGTAGTGAGAGCCGCTAATATCGCTGCAACATCAATAAAGAAGAAGGCTAGTCTACATCTGTCTGATTTATTCTATATACTGATAATCAGACAATGGTTGCTGTGATTAGGACAATTTCAGCCGACAGGCGCGGAACCACAAGAGATAAATGACGATGACAAAACCTAATTTTCCGGTGGTTGCTGCCAGCGCGCCGCAGAACTTGTCTTTCCGCTGTGAGATATACAATGCCAATACTGAATTCCTGCCTCATACCCATGCCTATGGGCAATTGATCTGTGTTAAATCGGGCGTGTTAGCAATGAATATTGGCGGCCAGCGCTTTCTGGCACCCCCTGAATTCAGTGTTTGGGTTCCCGCTGGTGTCGAGCATTCCAGCTATAATCGCAAGCCGATGCATTTTCGCGCCATTGATATTGCACAGGAATTCTGTGATGAGCTCCCCACGTCAGCTTGCCTTATCAATGTCAGCCCGATTTTTAACGCC
Organism: Yersinia canariae; assembly: GCF_009831415.1. Classification (NCBI taxonomy): domain Bacteria; kingdom Pseudomonadati; phylum Pseudomonadota; class Gammaproteobacteria; order Enterobacterales; family Yersiniaceae; genus Yersinia; species Yersinia canariae. The sequence goes on from NZ_CP043727.1 coordinate 1,566,374, forward strand.
ATCGTGGAGGATTGTTTCTCTCGTGGCTTATTTATGCCAGAAAGTGAGCAAGATATACGTTTGGGGCGCGTGTTAATTGACCAGCTCAGAATTTCACCAGTGCAATGTACTTATTTGCCTACCTCACAAGATAAGTTGTTGTCGCCCATTCTAACGGCGCTGGAGCGCTGCCCATCAGACAATACGTCGTTGGCACTCTGGGCGAAGCGGGTCTATACGACGGAGCGAACATTATCGCGCCGTTGCCAGCAAGAGTTGGGGATGGCGTTTAGTGAATGGCGGCAACGATTGCGTTTTTTACATGCAATTTCTTTGCTGGAACAAGGGCTAACGGTGCAAAATGTCGCCCTTGATGTGGGGTATAGCTCAGCGTCCGCATTTATTGCGATGTTTCAGCAAGTTTCCGGGACGACGCCAGAGCGTTTTCGTCGGAGTAATCCCCTTCATACTTGAGGCCGCAGGGTGTTGGCTGCAACTTCAATAACTTTGGGTATATACTGACCCCCCTGTTTTTCATCTGTAGGGCAGCAAGCTGTCGGAGAGCAAAGTGAAAATTCTGGTTGATGAGAATATGCCGTACGCCGATGCGCTATTCCAGCGGTTAGGTGATGTTCAGGCGGTGCCGGGGCGACCAATCCCCCTTGATGCACTGGCTGGTGCCGACGCGCTGATGGTGCGCTCGGTCACCAAAGTGAATGAAGCGCTGTTGCAAGGCACTTCAATTCGTTTTGTGGGCACGGCGACTGCTGGCACTGACCATGTCGATGATAACTGGCTACAGCAACAGGGTATTGGCTTTTCTGCTGCGCCTGGGTGCAATGCTATTGCTGTGGTTGAATATGTTTTCTCCGCGCTGATGATGATGGCCGAACGTGATGGTTTCCAGTTGCGTGATAAAACTGTCGGTATCATTGGTGTCGGCAATGTGGGCTCACGGCTGAATGCTCGCCTACAAGCTCTGGGCGTTCGCACACTTCTGTGTGATCCTCCGCGTGCGGATCGGGGCGATAAAGAGACGTTTTGGCCACTGGAAAAACTGGTGCGCGAGGCTGATGTTCTCACCTTCCATACGCCGCTTAATAAAACTGGTGCTTATCAAAGTTTGCACATGGCAGATGATGAATTACTGGCTGCGCTGCCGGATGGCCGCATTCTGATTAATGCTTGTCGCGGTGCGGTTGTCGATAATGCTGCATTGCTCCGCGCGCTGGAGAAAGGCAAAAAACTCAGTGTGGTATTGGATGTGTGGGAGCCAGAGCCAGAGTTATCTTTGCCGCTGCTGGCCCGTGTTGATATCGGAACCCCCCATATCGCTGGATACACATTAGAAGGCAAAGCTCGCGGCACCACTCAAGTGTTTGAGGCATTCAGCCAGTATTTGGGTCAACCACAATCTGTCGAGCTTGCTTCCTTATTGCCAGCGCCAGAATTCAGCCAATTACAGTTAAATGGTGAGTTGGACGAAGGCACATTAAAACGATTGATGCACTTGGTGTATGATGTGCGCCGCGATGATGCGCCGCTGCGCCGTGTTGCGGGCCAACCGGGTGAATTTGACCGCCTGCGCAAGCACTATCAAGAACGGCGTGAATGGTCGTCACTCTGTGTGCAGTGCGACGATGCCGCCAGTGCTGAGTTGTTACAGAAATTAGGGTTTAGTACTCAATTACGCTAAGCCGCTCTGTAGCATAATTATGATGGAATATCAGGCGGTATTTTACCGCCTTTGTCCTTGTATCAATCCTTGTAATTTAATGAACGTTAGTGGAGAAAACCAACATGTCTGACGGCTGGAATATTGCTCTGTTAGGAGCAACGGGCGCAGTAGGTGAAGCTTTGCTGGAGCTGTTAAATGAGCGCCAGTTCCCGGTTGGTGAATTGTATCCTCTGGCCAGCGAGCGCAGTGCGGGTGCTACCGTGCGCTTCAACGGCAAAAGCATATTAGTTGAAAATGCCGCAGAATTTGACTGGTCGCAGGCGCAACTGGCCTTCTTTGTTGCGGGTCAGGAAGCTTCGCAGCAATATGCGGAAGAAGCGGGTAATGCAGGTTGTCTGGTCATTGACAGCAGCGGCTTGTTCGCGATGGAGCCGGATGTGCCATTAGTGGTCCCCAGTGTGAACCCACAAGTATTGGCGGATTATCGCAATCGCAATATTGTGGCAGTTGCTGACAGCCTAACCAGCCAGTTGTTAACCGCGATTAAACCATTGACTGAACAGGCCGGTTTGTCCCGTCTGCATGTCACCGCACTGATTTCTGCTTCCGCCCATGGCAAAGTTGCAGTGGATGACCTCGCGGGGCAAAGTGCCAAACTGCTCAATGGCATTCCCGCTGAGCAAGGTTTTTTCGCCAAACAATTAGCATTTAACGTTTTGCCACTGCTGGCTGACGAAGAGGGCAGTGTGCGCGAAGAGCGCCGTTTGGTGGATCAGGTGCGTAAAGTCTTACAAGACGAAGGGTTACCAATCTCCGTGAGCTGTATTCAGTCGCCGGTATTTTATGGCCAGGCGCAGGTGGTTCATCTGGAAGCTTTACGCCCGATCTCCTCGGATGAAGCTCGCAGCGAACTGGAAAATTGTGAAGATATCCAGTTATCTGAAGAAGATGATTACCCAACTCAAGTCAGTGATGCTTCCGGCAGTGATGTTTTAAGTATCGGTTGTGTCCGCAATGACTATGGTATTCCCGAGGTATTGCAGTTCTGGTCGGTAGCCGACAATATTCGTTTTGGTGGCGCATTAATGGCAATTGAAACGGCGGAGCGCCTGTTGCAGGAGCAACTATACTGATGTCCGAACTTGAGTCGGCTCAGCCAGAAAATACCGTGGCTGAAGCTGCGGGTATTAAAATTGCGCTGGGCATTGAATATAACGGCAGTCGCTATTTTGGTTGGCAACGCCAGCAAGAGGTTGCCAGTGTGCAGGGCTGCCTGGAAGCAGCACTCTCAAAAGTTGCCAATGAACCTATTGGCGTATTTTGTGCCGGGCGGACAGATGCCGGAGTGCATGCGACCGGGCAGGTGGTCCATTTTTTGACCACCGCAGAACGCAAAGATGCCGCCTGGACAATGGGGGTCAACAGCCATTTACCGCCAGATATTGCGGTTCGCTGGATAAAAACGGTTGATGATGATTTCCATGCCCGCTTCAGTGCAACTGCTCGCCGTTATCGTTATATCATTTTTAATCATCGCTATCGCCCGGCGGTCTTGGCGCAAGGGGTAACCCATTGTTATATGCCGCTGGATGCCGAAAAAATGGAACAAGCCGCGCAATGTTTGCTCGGTGAGAATGATTTTACCTCGTTCCGTGCGGTACAGTGCCAGTCTCGTACACCATGGCGAAATGTAAAACATGTCAAAGTTACCCGACATGGCGCGTATATCGTGGTAGATATCAAGGCCAACGCGTTCGTGCATCATATGGTGCGTAACATTGTCGGCAGTCTGATAGAGATTGGTTGTGGTCATCAGAGTGTCAACTGGATGGCGGAGTTATTGGCGCTGAAAGACAGAACGCGTGCCGCGGCGACGGCAAAAGCGGAAGGGTTATATTTAGTTTCGGTCGACTATCCCGATAACTTTGCTTTACCGAAAGCGCCGATGGGGCCGCTTTTTTTAGCTGATGACTGATTTTATCATCTTGTTTTTAGGCCATAATGCGAGTTTGACTGGCTGC